>NZ_JAVRHY010000001.1:0-432204 GCF_031846305.1 Spectribacter acetivorans | reverse complement strand
GGTGCTGTACGCCGAGGACGTGCGCGCCCTGCCGGCGCTGGATGACCCGATGGCCTACGACCCGTTCGCGGCCGAAAGCATCACCGATCCGGCGATACTCGAGCAGATGGGCTGGCGCCGCCTCGACAACCCCTCGAAAGAGAGCCTGTTCGGGGGCGACATCGATGACGACGGCCAGCTCACGCTGGTGGGCGTGGACGGCGCCATCGTGCACGGCGACCTGGAATCCGGCGAGCTGCACCTGATCGAAAGCCCGACGGCAGAGCCGCTATCCGACGTGATCCGGCGCGGCGACGACCTGCTTCTCAGCGGCCGCACCGGCCTGCATACCGGCGGCCTGACCCGCAAACGCTAGGGCGTGTTCACACCGGGACGGGCCCGCGCCTCGCGGGCCTCTTCCAGCAGCCGCACGCGGCCGCGGTGGGCGGCCAGGATGTAATTGTCGATCACCTGATCCTGGCGCTTGGCCCGTTCCACGATGAGCATCTGCGCGGCCCGGAGGTTGCGATCCGCAATCTGCGACAGCGCCTGCTGCATCACCCGCGTGCCATAGGGATCGGCCTGGGCCAGGGCCCCCTGCAGAAAACGCAGTTCCTGGTAATTGCGCTGCAACTGGCGGAAGCGTGACTCGGCCACGGTATGCCGCAGCCAGGCGGTCGGCGGCAGCTCGCCGTACTCGTCGCGGGCCAGGGCGGCCGCGTACTCGCCCCGTTGCAGATCCTGGACAAGGCGGTCGAGCCGGCGCCGCTGGTCGGTGAGCCAGTCGACGGCGGCCTCGTAATCCGCCACCGCCCCCTGATGGTCGCCGGTACGGGCCAGCGTGTAGGCCCGCGCCACCCGGGCTTCCTGCACCGCCGGCTCCAGCGGGTGCCGTTCGAGCAGCGCATTCCAGGCCGACATCGCCCGCGCCGCGGCTTCCTCGGGTTTGACTTCACTGGCGCCGAACACGAACGGCCCGAAACGGATACCCCCGGTTTCGCGCGGCGGCTCGCCATCGCCGGCGAGCGGCGCCAGCTCGCTCCAGCCGAAACCCGCCAGCGCCCGGCTGGTATGCGGCCCACGCCAGGGCAGCCGGGCAAAGGTCCGGCGCGCCCGCTCGCCGTCGCCGGCACGCAGATACTCGTAACCCAGCGCCAGATTCGCCTTGTCACGCAGCTTGCCGTCGTCGGCACGGCCGAGACGGTCGAGCAGCTTGCGTCCGGCCTCGTCGTCGCCGCGGCGGATCAGCGCCACCGCCAGGTTGAAATGCACATGCGGCGCCTCGTCCAGCGACCAGTCGACCGCCTGCAGCGCTCCCACCGCGCGGTCGTTGTCGCCCAGGGCCAGCAGGCACCGGCCGCGCAGCTCCTCCCAGTCGTTGCGATGGACCGGGGTAAGCCGGTCGCGATGATTTTCCAGAATGGCCAGCGCCGCTTCGACGTGCCGATGACGATACTCCAGCGCCGCCAGATCGATGGCGGCGCCGGTGACCGCCACCGTCGGCTCTTCCGCCTCGGCGGCATCGGCCAGCGCCCGGTAGGCCTGATCCCGCATGCCCAGGTCGATGTAGCCACTGGCCAGCAGCGTGTGGAAACCGGCGGGCAGCGATTCCGCGGTCGTGACCGACGCGGAAATTTCCAGCAGGAACAGCAGCGCGGCCAGCGGCCTGTCGGTGGCCTGCAGCAGGCGCACCATGCCCAGACGGGCATCATCCGGATCGCTCTGCCAGGCGACGCCGCCGGCAGTGGGATCGCGCGCGTCGCGCACGGTGTGCCCCGGCAGCACCGGCACCGTCAGCAGCTTGCCGCGGTCGGTCTTGTCGAAATTCAGGCGGTACGAGCCGGACACCGGATCACCGTCCGCGCCGGTGCGGCCGCGGTAGCGCACTTCCAGCGTGTTCACCCCGGGGGCGGCGGTATCGCGAGCGATGGCGTGGGTTGTCTCGGGCTGATCGCGCAGGGCCCGGGCCTCGGCATCGCTGTAGTCATGTTCGGCGATCCGGTTGCCATTGAGCCGGACTTCGGCGTGTTCCAGCAGGAAATCGGCCATGTGCACATCGAGGAAGACGCGCACCCGCTGATCGGGCGGGAAGCGCTCGCGCAACACCTGCCCCTGGAGGTCGGACAACCGCTGCACCGCGATGCTCTTGAAGTGGTTGGACCGCTTGAGCGCGTCGTCGGCCGGGTCCGCAGCGGCGATGCTGGGCAACGCGAACATCGTGGCCAGCAGTGCGACCCTGCACCGCGGCGACATCACGCGGGCCATGAAGGGCGGTTATTCGGCTTGAAGGTCGTCGCGCTGCGCCAGCGGCTGCTGCGGCACCCGACGCAGGGCCTCGGGGTCGTAACCGAGGGCGGCCACCCGCTGGACAAGGTCGTCGTAGACCGGCCCGGCAACCTCCGGCGTGCGCGCCATGATCCAGACCCAGTCCCGCTCCGAGCGGGCGACGATGGTGGTCTCGTAGTCCGGATCCACATAGCTGATGGTGTACTCCATCTGCAGGGGCCAGAAGAATTCCATGCCCCACACCGCGTTATTGGTTTCGGCCAGCGGATGGCCGGTTGGTTCCATGGTGACCAGCTCGCCATCGAAGCCGCCCTCGCGATAGGTGAAGCGGGTTGCCACCCGCCCGTCGTCGGTCAGGGTGTAGCGTTCGATGCTGTTGTAGGAGTTGCGGGTGCGATCCGGCGGAATGTGGGCGATGACATACCAGGCACCCATGTAGCGCTCGATATCCACCGACCCTTCACGGGGGAAGGTATCGGGCGGCATCACGCTGCAGGCGGACAACAAGGCTACAATGCCCGCGGTAACAACGGCGAACACGTTCTGACGCATGCGATTTCCTCTTGATGGCAGCGGGAATACGGCGTGAACCACCGTACGGTTGCATTGCCACACACCCACTCAGCCCATAACTCTACATCATGGTCACCATTACCCTGCTCGGCGCCACCTTCGGGTGGATGATCGCCGGATTCCCCGGCCTGATCATCGGCGCCATCCTCGGCGTCTGGGGCGGCCGAGCCGTCAAGCTGACGCTGGCCAGCGGCCAGATCGGCCGCGTGCGCACCCGGTTCCTGGAAGCGACATTCGCGGTGATGGGGGCAATGTGCAAGGCCGACGGCCAGGTCACCAGCGACGAGATCGACATGGCGGAGACCATGTTCGATAAGCTGCGCCTGTCCGGCGCCGATCGCGAGGCCGCCAAGGCGGCATTCAACCGCGGCAAGACGCCCGAATTCGATCTGGACGCCGAGGTCGCGGCCTTCGCGACAGAGGCCCGCGGCCAGCGGCCGCTGCTGCAGATGTTCCTGCAGGTGCAGTTGTCGGCGATCGCGGCGGACGGCCACATCGATCCGGCCGAGCAGGAGATGCTGCGGCGGGTGGCCCGCGGGCTGGGGCTGTCGGAAGCCGAACTGGCGCGGCTGGAGGCGATGCTCGGCGGCGCCGGCAGCGGCGGCGTCCCCAGCCAGGCGTCGCTGGAACAGGCCTACGAGGTACTCGGCGTCGATCCGGACGCCAGCGATGCCGAGGTCAAGAAGGCCTATCGCCGGCTGATGAGCCAGAACCACCCGGACAAGCTGGCGGCCAAGGGGCTGCCCGAAAGCATGCGGGAGATGGCGGAACAGAAGACCCGCGAGATCACCAACGCCTACGAGCGCATCAGCGAAGCGCGGGCCTGAATCAGGGCGGCCGTATCAAGGGCCGCCCCGATCCCAATCGACCGGCCCGGTTAGAGCAGATCGATCGCCATGTAGAGAATCAGCAGCAGCTGGATGATGAAGAACGTGGCCCGGATCAGCACCAGCAGGAACGAGGTGCCGATCAGATGCGCCACGCTCTGCCCGATGCGGGCATAGAGCACATACGCCCCCAGGGCATTGGCCAGTGCCATCTCGCCCATGGCCGAGGCCACCAGCACCACGCCCGCAAACAGGGCGAAGTTCTCCACGCAGTTGAGATGCGCATCCTTGGCCCGCTGCAGAATCGCCGGATCATCCGACGGCCGGCCCCGGCCCCAGTGATCGGCGCTCTTCTGGCCGGTGAGCACCAGCGGAATGCGGTAGCCGGCGTAGACCAGCGTCAACGCCACCATCCAGATCAGGTACAGAAGTACCGCGGTAAATGCTGTCATCGTCTCCCCCTCTTCTTACTTGTTGGTTGTTGCCGCGACGCGGTGCCGCGGCATGTTCATCATACCCGGCCGGGTACGGGGCGCAACGCCTGCCCGGCCACCCTGGAACGGTCCGACGTCAGGCGGACCACGGCGAGTCCCAGCGCTCGACCACCGCCTGCTCCATCGGCGGAAACTTCTGAATCGAATCCAGCATGGTGGCATCGGTGGCCGGCGCTTCGCCGTCGCCGATGCGGAAGAGGTTCATGTAGAACCAGCCGAGATGCCCGAAGGTGTTGGCCGTGAGCCGCGTGGCCTCGTCCAGGTCCGGCAGTTGCTCCGGGCCGACCGGCTGTAGCTGGTCCTCGAAGCGGGGCAGCGAATCCGCACTGCCGTCGAGCAGGCGCGCGGTGCAGGACGGGTCGCCCACCAGCGGCCGGCCGATGCCGATCAGATCCAGTTCCCCGGCGGCCAGCGCCGCATTCATGGCCTGCGCGGTGCGGAAACCACCGGTGACCATCAGGGGCCGCTGCCAGACCTCGCGGGCATCGCGGGCAAAATCGAGAAAATAGGCTTCCCGCTGGCGCGTGCTTTCGCGCACCGGCCGGCCGTTGGCGTCCTTGTCGCCGAACAGCAGCACCGGATCCTCGTAGTTGCCGCCGGACAGTTCCACCAGATCCACGCCCAGATCGTCGAGCATGCGCAGCACCTCGCGCGAATCCTCGGGGCTGAAGCCGCCCTTCTGGAAATCGGCGGAGTTGAGCTTGACCGCAATGGGGTAGGCCGGCCCCACCGCCTTGCGTACCCGGGTGATGATCTCGGTCAGCAGGCGGGCTCGGTTTTCCAGCGAGCCGCCCCAGCGGTCGTTGCGCTGGTTGGTCAGCGGCGACAGGAACTCGCTGAGCAGATAGCCGTGCGCCGCATGCACCTGAATGCCGCCGAATCCGCAGGCTCTGGCGGTTTCGGCCGCATGGACGAAACGTTCGATCACGTCGGCGATATCGTCCTCGGTGGCCGCCCGCGGCGTATTGAACTCCGCCCCCGGCATGTGCACGGCACTGGCCGACGGCGCCAGCGGCTCGGCGCAGATGGGCGCCGGTGACTGGCGCCCGGCGTGGCTGATCTGGGCCCAGAAATGCGTGCCGTTCTGGCTGCCGGCGGCGGCCATGGCCTTGAGTTCGTCCAGGCCGCCGTTGCCGTCAACCGCCACGTTGCCGGCGCGTTCGAGATAGCGCCGGTCGACATGGATGTTGCCGGACAGGGCCATGCCGACATGGCTGGCCGCCCAGTAGTTGTAAAGATTGATGTGCCGCTCGGTGGCGCGGTTGCGCGGATCGGCCAGGCCCTCGGTCATCGCGGCCTTGGCCAGGCGGTTGGGCAACTCGACCCCGCAGGGCAGCGTGATCGGATCGGTAATGCGGGTCATCGGCGCGAGGCTCCTTTCATTGAGCAAGACGGAAAGCGCCGCCGACGCCCGTAGACGCCGGCGGCGCGAGTCGCTTGCCGGGTGCTAGGCCGCGAGCGCCCGGCGAATGGCGCCGGCCGCCTGGTCCACCGCCTGGCGCGAGGCCTCCAGCGCACCGCCCATCATGAAGAAGCCGTGGGCCACGGCCGGGTAGTCGGCCAGCACCACGTGCACGCCCGCCTCATTCATCTTCTCGGCGTAGGCGATACCTTCGTCGTGCAGCGGGTCGAAACCGGCCACCAGCACCAGCGCCGGCGGCAGATCCGCCAGTTTGCCGTGGTTGAGCGGGTCGGCGCGGAAATCCACCGGCTCGCTGGCGCCGTCCAAGTAGTGCTTGCGGAAATAGTCCATGGCGCGATTGGTCAGCAGGTGGCCCTCGCCGTACTTGTCGTAGGAGGGGAAGCCGCCGGTCTTGGTCTGGGTAACCGGGTACACCAGCGCCTGATAGCTGACCTTGGGCCCGTTGTTGTCCCGCGCCATCATGGCGCAGACCGTAGCCAGGTTGCCGCCCGCGCTGTCGCCGGACACCGCGATGCGGCCGGCGTCGGCGCCGATCTCGCCGGCATTGGCGGCAGCCCATTCCAGCGCGGCGTAGCAGTCCTCCACCGCCGCCGGATACGGGTGCTCCGGCGCCAGCCGGTAGTCCACCGCAATGGTCACGCAGCCGGCCTTCTCCGCCAGATTGCTGGCCACGCCGTTGTAGGCATCCAGGTCGCCGATCACCCAGCCACCGCCGTGGAAATACATCAGGATCGGATGCGGCCCGCTGCCCTTCGGCTTGTAGATGCGGATGGCCAGATCACCGCCCGGGCCGGGGATGGTGCGGTTGTCCACGTCCACGTCGCCCTGCGGCAGGTCGACGCTGGTAACGAAGTCCCGGAAAAAGGCCCGGCACTCGGGGGGTTCCAGATCGGAAAAATCGGGGGCGCCCTGATCGGCGGCCATCTGCATCACGGCTTCGAGCTGTTTGTCGAGCATCGCGTGGTCTCCTCCTCGGTTGATGCCGCAACGCCGATCGGGCGGCATTGCGTTTATTTGGAATTGCAGGCTGACACCGTTTACCCACGGCCGCCAGCGCCGCTGCCTAGCGTGGCGGCTGGCTGCCGGCAAAACCCCACCCGTCCGGGCAGGTGGCCACGGCTTTCGGCACAATACCGGTACAACCACGACAAACGAGAATCGCCATGCCGCGTCAACGCGTTGTGTTCAAGAAACAATACTCCCAGCCGCCGGATCAGGTCTTCCCGCTGTTCGCCGATCACCACCGCTTCGGCAAGCTGCTGGGCGCCCCGATCAAGCGCATCAAGGATGCCCCGGCCGGCACCGACCCCAACGGCGTGGGCTCGGTACGCCGCATCGCGGGCGGCCCGTTCGCGTTCGAGGAGACGGTGCTGACCGCCGAGCCGCTGGAACTGATCGAGTACACCGTCAGCCGCGGGGGCCCGATCAAGAACCACCTCGGCCGCATCGAGTTCCGCCCCACCAAGAGCGGCGGCACCGCGCTGCACTACACCATCGAGTTCGAGGGCCGCATCCCCGGTTCCGGCAAGCTGATTGCCGGCGTGCTCCGGACCCTGATCGGCCGCGCGCTGGACCGGGTGCCGAACCAGACGGCCGCCGGCTGACACGCAATTCGCCCCCGCCCCGGCCGGGTAGCCCCGGCCCGGGACGGAGGTTGTATAGTGCAGCAGGGGTGACGCGTACCCGGCCAACCAGTAAATAAGGCCGGGACGGATTTGCGACACCAGGAGGAGACACGTCGATGCAGACCCCTTTGACCCCGCTGGACTTCGCGCGCCGCGCGCGCCGGCTGTATGGCGACCGCGAGGCGGTGGTGGACGGCGACCGGCGTTTCACCTACCGCGAGTTCCTCGACCGCTGTGACCGCGCCTCGACCATGTTCCAGTCGCTGGGCGTGGCCTTCGGCGACCGGGTGGCCTATATCGCCCCCAACACCCACGCCCACCTCGAGGGCTACTACGCCGTGCCCCAGATCGGCGCCGTGCTGGTGCCGATCAACTACCGCCTGTCGGCCGCCGAGTTCGCGTACATCATCGACCACAGCGGTGCGACCGTGGTGTGCGTGCATCCCGACTACATCGACATGGTCGACGGCATCCGCGACCAGATTCCCGGCGTCAGGCACTTCATCGCGCTGGAAGGCGAGGCCGAGGGCTGGCAACAGTACGAGGCGCTGATCGCCGACGCCTCCCCGGATTTCGACGCGCCGGAGATCGACGAGAACGATCTGATCACCATCAACTACACCAGCGGCACCACCTCCCGGCCCAAGGGGGTGATGATCACCCACCGCAACGCCTGGGTGAACGCCGTGGGCACGCTGGCCCATCACAACCTCGGCACCCGCGACCGGTATCTGTGGACGCTGCCGATGTTCCACGCCAACGGCTGGACCTTCGTATGGCTGATCACCGCCTGTGGCGCCGCGCACGTGTGCCTGCGCCAGGTGGCGCCGCCGGAAATCTTCCATTTGATGGCCGCCGAGCGCATCAGCATGTTCTGCGCCGCCCCCACGGTACTGATCGGCATCGCCAACGCGCCGAAGGAGTTGCGCGACAACGCCCCGAAGGGCATCCGGCTGTTCACCGCCGGCGCCCCGCCGGCCGCCGCCACCATCGAGCGGGTGGAAAACGAACTGGGCTGGGAACTGACCCAGGTCTACGGCCTGACCGAAACCGCCCCGTTCATCACCATCTGCGAGCCGCGCCCGGAACATGACGACCTGTCCGCCGCCGATCGCGCCACGCTCAAGGCCCGCCAGGGGGTGGAACTGATGACCTCCGGCGATCTGCGGGTGGTGGATGACGACGGCAATGAGGTCCCCTGGGACGGCCAGACCCTGGGCCAGATCACGGTGCGGGGCAACGTGGTGATGAAGGGCTACTACAACGACCCCGAAGCCACCGAACAGGCCATCCGTAACGGCTATTTCCATTCCGGCGACGCCGCGGTGGTGCACCCGGACGGTTACGTCGAAATCCGCGACCGCATCAAGGACGTGATCATCAGCGGCGGCGAGAATATCTCCTCGGTGGAGGTCGAGGGCGTGCTGCTGCGTCACCCGGCGGTGCAGGAAGCCGCCGTGGTGGGCATGCCACACGAAAAATGGGGCGAGTCCCCCCACGCCTTCATCATCCGGCAGCCCGACGCCGAGGTCACCGAGGACGAGCTGCGTCAGTTCGTGCGCGACAACCTCGCCCACTTCAAGACGCCGCAGTGGTTCTCGTTCGTCGACGAACTGCCCAAGACCGCCACCGGCAAGATTCAGAAATTCGTCCTCAGAAAGGGACAGGCGGGCATCAACCAGCAATAGCGATCAAGCCGCAATAACAGGCCATACCAAGAGCCAGACGCGAGGAGGAGAAACCCGATGGACAAGAACAGACTCGACGCCCTGCTGGGCGGGGCTGCCGAGGCCGGCAAGGTACCGGGCGTGGTGGCGATGGCCGCCGATGCCGACGGCGTCACCTACACCGGCGCCTTTGGCGAACGGGAACTCGGCGGCGGCACCGCGATGACCGAGGACACGGTCTTCCTGCTCGCGTCCATGACCAAGGCGGTGGGCGCCACCGCGGCCATGCAGCTGGTGGAAAAGGGTGATCTCACCCTGGACGGCGCGGCCAGCGAACTGCTGCCCGAACTCGCCGAAATCCGGGTGCTGGACGGCTTCGAGGGCGACCAGCCGCGGCTGCGCCGCCCGCGCAGCACGGTGACGCTGCGTAACCTGCTGACCCACACCTCCGGCTTCGGCTACGAGATCTGGAATGCCGACCTGGCCCGTTACCAGGAACAGAAGGGCATCCCGGGCATCTTCAGCGGCCAGCGCGCGGCGCTGCAGGTACCGCTGATGTCGGACCCCGGCACCCGCTGGGAATACGGCACCGGTATCGACTGGGTCGGCCGGCTGGTGGAAGCCGCGTCCGGCCAGCGGCTGGGCCACTACTTCCGCGAGCACATCTTCCAGCCGCTGGGCATGACCGACACCGCCTTCACCATGTCGGACGACGCCCGTGCCCGGCTGGCCACCATCCACGCCCGCACCCCGGACGGCCAGCTCGCGCCGCACCCGCTGGTGCTGGAACAGGACCCGGAACAGCAGATGTCCGGCCACGGCCTCTACGGCACTGCCGGCGATTACCTGCGCTTCACCCGCGCCATCCTCAACGGCGGCGAACTCGACGGGAAGCGCATCCTGCAGGCCAAGACGGTGGACCTGATGCGCCAGAACCATATCGGCGATCTCGAGGTCCCGGCGATCGAGAGCATCGACCCCACCCTGTCCAACAATGTCGAGCTGTATCCCGGCATGTCCAAGAAGTGGGGCCTGAGCTTCCTGATCAATACCGAGGAAACCCCCGAGGGGCGTGCCGCGGGCAGTCTCGCCTGGGCGGGTCTGGCCAACAGCTACTACTGGATCGACCACGACAAGGGCGTAACCGGCGTGTACTTCACCCAGATCCTGCCGTTCTTCGATCCGGAGTCCGCGCCGCTGTTCCAGGCCTTCGAACAGGCCGTCTACAACGGATAGTCATCCCATGGGCGACAGGCTGGACCAGCTGCGGGCCGAAATCCCGATGAATGTGGACGTTCAGCGCTTCTTCGACGGGCTGGACGAGGGCGACCGCGAGCAGCTCGCCGGGCTGATCGGCGAGGCGGTGGCACGGCAGGAAGCCCGCATCGACGAGGCCGGCGAAGACGCGCTGCGGCTGGTGCCGCGGGCCTTCCGCGGGCCGGTCAAGAAACTGCTGTTCGGTGACCACGACTGATGCCGCGCCTGGCCGTTCGCGCCGAACTGCAGAAGCTGGCGCGGCTGCTCGATACCGATGCCGCGGCGCTGGATTTTCTCGCCGGCAAGCCGGCCGCCGACCTGCGGCAGATGCGCGAGGGCGTGGCCGAGGCCATGTTCAAGCGCCACAGCAGCAGCTTCCGGCTGCTGGCCAGCCTGAGCGGCCTGCTGCCCGCGGGAATCACGGCGCGCATCGCCCACATGGCGCTGGGTGCATTCCTGGCCGGCCGGGTCACCGGCGAGATGACCCCGAAACGGGCCGTGGCCATCGCCCGCAAGCTGCCCACCGACTTCCTGGCCGAGACCTCGCTCTACATCGAGCCGGAACGGGCGAAGCCGGTGCTGGCCGCGATGCCGGTCGACATGATCGAGAAGGTGGCGGTCATCCTGGTGGGCCAGCGCGAATTCATCACCATGGGCCGCTTCGTCGGGGCGGTGTCCGAGGCCGCCCTGTTCCGGGTGATCGACCGGCTGGACGATGAAGCCCTGCTGCACATCGGCTTCTATGTGGAGGACGCCGGCCGGCTGGACCGGATCCTGGAATATCTGGACGACGATCGCCTGCGCGGCGTGATAGCCACCGCCACGGAACAGGACCTCTGGCCGGAAGCCCTGGCCCTGGTGCAACTGGTGGGCGACGAGCAGAAGGGCCGGCTCGGCGATCTGGTGGCTGACGAGGACGAGGCGGTACTGGACTCACTGGTGCATGTGGCCCAGGAACAGTCGCTGTGGCCGGAGGTGCTGGTGGCGGTCGGCAGCATGCAGGCGGCCAATCGCCAGCGGGTGGTGAACCTGCCCTCGGTGACCGACCCTGCGGTGCTCAACGCGCTGATCGAGGCCGCCTACCGGCAGGCCCTGTGGCCGGTGGTGGTACCGCTGCTGGCGATGATGACCGACGACGCCCGCACCGCCGCGGTGGAGGCCGCGCTGGCCCAGCCGGACGAGGTCTGGCGGGCCTGGCTAGATGCCGCGGCCGAGCCCGATCTGCTGCCCGATGCGGTGTCCGTATTCAGCGGGCTGCCGGCAGGACTGCGGGACGAGGTGGCCGGGCATGTGGCACAGCGGGCCGGCGAGCCGGATGCCGGACGCCTGGCCGAACTGGCCGCCTCGCTGGACCTGGGGCGTACCCGCTGACACTCGCGGCGCGTGTTGCCCCTTGAGACGGCCGCCGGCGAACACATATTCGTAACCTGATCCAAATCGGAAATTCGTCATGTCGGCATCTGCGGAAACCGTTGAAACCCCCGGCGCGGTGCACGCCACGCTGACCTTCATGGTCAAGCAGGACACGCGGCCGTATGTGCGTACCGAAGCCCTGACCGGCGACCCCGAACCCCACTACGTGGCCGCCATGGCCGATCACCAGGTGCCGATTCGCGACGCCTGGCCCGAGGCCGACGCCTTGTCGCTGGACCGGGAGGGCATCGCCTGCCGCCACCATCCGGTGGAGGTCGCCGACTTCTACGACGATGCCGAGGTAAGCGCACGCTACTACCCCGACGTGATCGCGTTGATCCGCGAGGTCACCGGCGCCAGCCGGGTGGAAATCTTCGACCACACCCGGCGGCGGGACGGCGGCGGCGATGATCGGGCCAAGCAGCCGGCCAGCCGCGTGCACAACGACTACACCGACTGGTCCGGCGAACAGCGCGTGCGCGACGTGCTGGGCGCCGAGGAAGCCGCCCGGCTGCAGGGCGTGCCGTTCGCCCAGATCAACGTCTGGCGTTCCATCGCCGGCCCGGTCAAGCGTTCGCCGCTGGCCCTGCTCGACGCCACCAGCCTGGACCCGGGCGATCTGATCGGCACCGACATGCATTACCCCGACCGCGTCGGGGAGATCTACCACCTGGCGTATAATCCGGCGCAGCGGTGGCTGTACTTCCCGGACATCGGTCCCGACTCGGCGATCCTGATCAAGGGCTTCGATTCGCGCCGGGACGGCCGGGCCCGGTACACGCCGCACGGTGCATTCAGCGATCCGCGCACCCGGCCCGAGCATCCGGCGCGGGAGAGCATCGAGGTTCGCACCCTCGCCTTCTTCGAGTAAGTGAGTATCGCCTTGCGACCCGTGCCGATTGCGCGTGCCTGCCACGCCCGCGACGGCCCCTAGCAAGCGGGTTGTCACCGCGCCGGTCCCTTGAAGCCGGCGCGTGCGGTCCCATCGCATGGGCCGCATCCACCAGTCGCCCTCTCGGGGGAGGGGCCATTCGACGGCCACTTGCGTGGCTCGCCGCCCGGCGCGCAGCCATCGAGTCACCGTCGCGGATTTCGGACAATAACGAGTATCGCCATGTCGAATACCAGGAATTTCGTCATTCTGTTCCTCTACACGCTTGCCTATGCGGCGGCCCTGCTCGCGCTGGCCAAGATCGCGGCAGCGGACAACCAGGCCTTTTTCAGGGAAGGCAACTGGCTGGAGGGCATCCATCAGGGCCTGCTCGCAGGCGTGATGATCCTGGCGGTCATCGGCGCCATCATGCGCCCGGCGTGGCGCAACGTTTTCGTTGCCCTGGCGTTCCTGGGTCTTCTGGGCTCCATCCGGGAACTCAATAATTATCTGAATGCCACGCTGCCGGTACTGGGCTGGCAGGGGCCGGCCTTCGTGGTGCTGGCCGCCCTGGCCGCATTCCTGATCCGCGTGCGTCGGCGACTGGGGCAGGAGCTGGTGGGTTTCATTCGCAGCGATGCCTTCGGCATGCTGTGGGCCGGTCTGGTGATCACCGCGCTCATGGCCCAGCAGATCGGACATGGCGACTTTCTGGAACCACTGCTGGCCGACGATTACCAGCCGGTGTACAAGCGCGTGATCGAGGAGGTGATCGAGGTGTTCGGCTACCTGATGATCGCCCTGGGCACGCTTCAGACGGTGCTGCGCGCGCCGCGTGGCGAGGCCGACGCGAGCCCGGCCTAGCCCCGATCAGCCGCGCGGCTCTCGGTGGTCCAGGTGCGCACGCCCTCGTGCCCGGGCCGCCGCCAGGCCGGCGGCTTCCACAGGTGCTTCAGCCGCTGGGACCAGGGTCCCGGCGCGAGCACGTCGCGCACCATGTCCACGAACTCGTGCACATTCAGCACCAGGAAGTTGTAGCTGACGATCTGCTGCGGAATACCGTAGTCGACCGGCGCGTCCTCGCGTTCGTAAGTGCCGAACAAGCGGTCGAAGATGATCAGCACGCCGCCGTAGTTGCGGTCGATGTACTCCGGATTGCGGCCGTGGTGAACACGATGATTGGACGGCGTGTTGAGCCAGAACTCGCACCAGCGCGGCAGCCGGCCAACCACCTCGGTATGCACGAAGTACTGGTAACTCAGATTGACCGCGTACAGGAACATCACCACCGCCGGCGGCACGCCCAGCAGGACCAGCGGCAGGTAGAACACGTAGCTGCCGATGAAGGCGTTGAGCACGCTCTGGCGCATGGCGGTG
The DNA here is from genome assembly GCF_031846305.1 of Spectribacter acetivorans. NCBI lineage: Bacteria > Pseudomonadati > Pseudomonadota > Gammaproteobacteria > Salinisphaerales > Salinisphaeraceae > Spectribacter > Spectribacter acetivorans. Next base: position 418,412 of record NZ_JAVRHY010000001.1, on the reverse strand, counting down.
GTGAAGTTCATGGTCTCGCCGCTGTGGTGCACCACGTGCGCGGTCCAGAACCAGCGCATCCGGTGAGAGCAGCGGTGGAACCAGTAGTAGCAGAACTCCACGCCGACGAAGATCGGCAGGATGGTCCAGCCGTTGACCGGCATGTCGAACAGCCGGAACTGGTACACCGCGCCGAACACCGCCCCGGTAATCAGCAGCCACATCACGGTTTCCGCAATCTGGTAGGAACCGCCCAGCGCGATGTTGGCCCCGATCTCCTTCCAGCGGAACTGGCGGTCACGCCCGCGCCGCAACATCACCCGCCATTCCACCAGGAACGCCAGCACGAAGATCGGCGACATGCCCACCAGCAGCACCTGCTTCCAGTCCACATTCGTGCCGAAGAAGAACTGGAGCCACGGCATCATCGAATCCATCACGCACCCTGTCTACTCGATTATAGAAAGCAAGCGTAGGCCGGAGGCCGCACGGCCGTCTTGACCGCAACCGCGGCATTTTGACATTTCCCGCCAATCGCGCATGATGCGGCTGACCCGATCTTCGGGCGCGGGAACCGGTTTTCCGACACGGCGCAACATGGCTGCAGATATCCCTGTTCACGGCGTGGTCCCGGGCACCCTGGTGGGATTGCTCTACGACTATCTCGACGCCAGTGGCCTCGATGCCGACCACCTGCTGGGCGAACCCCGGCCCGACCCCGGCGTGCACGGACTGGGCCGCTACCCGGCCACCCGCTGGCAGGCGCTGCTGGAACGCGCCGCCGCGCATCTGGACGACCCGCTGCTGGGCCTGAAACTCGGCCAGACCGCCACCGCCGCCCACTTCGGCGTGATGGGCTACGTGCTGCACAACTGCGCCGACCTGGGCGCGGCGTTCGAGCGCTACCGGCGCTTCGAACGGCTGATCTACGACATGGAACCGGTCCAGTTCAGCCAGGACCACGACGCGCTGGTGCTGGAATGGGGGCTGGGCCACGGCCGGCCCGGCCCGCTGGTGGACGAAACCGCCATCACTGCCCTGGTGGCCTTCGCCCGGGCGCTGACCGGGGAGACACTGGCGCCGCTGTCAGTGCATTTCGTCAATCCCCGGCCGCCGGATCCGGCGCCGTATCGGGACTACTTCCACTGCCCGGTGCATTTCGAGGAACCGCATACCCGCATTCGCATTCCGCGGCTCACGCTGGCCCGGCCGCTGCAGCAGGCGGACCCGGCCCTGCTGCGCCTGCTGGAAACCCAGGCCGAAGCGTTGCTGGCGCAACTACCTTCTGGCGGTCAGCTCGAGGACGAGGTGCGGCGCCTGATCGCCGGCCTGCTCCCGGACGCCGAACCCACGCTGGCGGCGGTGGCAAAGCGGCTGGCATTGTCCGAACGCACCCTGCACCGGCGGCTGGCCGCGCGCGGGGTCACCTTCCGAATGCTGCGGGATGACACCCGCCGGCAACTGGCACAACGCTACCTGGCCGACCCCCGGCTGACGCTGGCGGAGGTGGCGCTGCTGCTGGGCTATGCCGAGCAAAGCGCCTTTTCACGGGCGTTTCGCCACTGGACCGGCGAGTCTCCGGGCCGCTATCAGGCGCGCATCACGCTGTCATGAAGGCCACCTGAGAAATCACCAAAATCAGGAAAAATTCCCGGCTTGCGCCCCCGCATTGTCGTCACGCGCGGTAGGGGCTAACGTAGCCGCCTCTGTCGAGCGTTCAACAAGAGAGACGTCATGAGCGAGAACGTCGAACACCTCGAAACCGGACCGGCCTGGGCCAGCGCGCTGGGCGTGGTCGCCATCGTGCTCGGCGTGCTGCTGGTGGCCGCCCACGGCAACGAGTGGATTACCCAGTACTCCATCCCGGCGGTGGGCGAAACGGTATCCGACCTGCCGCCCGCCGACTGCCCGCAGGACGAGCTGGAGGAGGAAGGCCTGACCGTCGCCCAGTGCGAGCAGATGGTTTCCAATCTGCAGAGCATTCGCGTGTCGCGGCCGGACTGGTTCCGCAGCTCGCAACTGGTGGTGTCGGCCGTGGGCACCGGCCTGGCGTTCGCCTCCATCCTGGTGGGCGCGGCACTGGTGAACTACCGCCGCTGGGCCGCGGGCGCCGCGGTGGTGGTATTCGGCGCGCTCGTGGCTGTCGACGTCGTCACTTTCGTCACCGCCGTACAGACCGGGCCGATCCTGCGGGCCATGTACCTGTGGGATGCACTGCTCTGGTTCTGCCTGCACCTGATGATGATGCTGGGCGCAATCGTGGGCGCCCAGCACGAACAGACCGCCTGACGCGGCCGACCTTAGTCCAGACAAGCGAGAGCCGACATGGCAAACAAGGCTTACCGACCCACCGCCGTCATCACCCACTGGCTGATCGCGGTATCCATCTTCTTCCTGTTCATATCCAGCTGGTGGATGCTGGCCCTGCCGCTGCCGGGCCCGGAATTCCAGTTCCGTGCCTTCCCGTTCCAGCTGCACAAGAACCTGGGTATCACGCTGGTATTCCTGCTGTTCCTGCTGCTGTACGTGCGCCTGCGCCACCGGCCCGTGCCGGAACAATCGCCGGCGATGAAGCCCTGGATGCACAAGCTGGCGGCCATCGATCACGTGATCCTGTATCTGGTGATCTTCGCCTGCTGCATCAGCGGCTACATCTCCTCGTCGTTCAGCGGCTGGGGTACCACCCTGTGGTGGACCGTCGACCTCTACCACTGGGGCTGGGAGGACGAGGACCTGAACATGCTGTTCTCCGACATCCACCTGTGGACCTGCTGGGCCCTGCTCGGCCTGATCGCCGTGCACATCAGCGGCGCCATCTACCACGCCTTCGGCAACGACGGCATCGTGCGGCGCATGCTGCGGCTGTAGCGGAGCAGTCAGTCTCGCGGAAGCGTAGGGCGGACTTCAGTCCGCCAGCCGGCACTCGATATGCCGGGTGCCGGGGACGAACACCCGGCACGGTACGACCAGCGGTCTGAGTCAGGCCCCGCGTAACAGTTCGGGCTGCAGGGCGGACTTCGGTTCGCCAAGCAGACCCCGACCTGTTCATCCGCCGCCCCATCCCCGACAATGACTAGCCGGTCCTCGGACAACCCCGCGGCATGAGCTGGAAAACGCAGCGCGACGAAATCGAACAGCGCCGACGCGCCGCCCTCGAGCAGGGCGGCGAAGACGCCGTGGCCAGGCAGCACGGCAAGGGCCTGCTCACCATCCGCGAGCGCATCGACGGCCTGCTGGACGCCAACTCCTTCCGCGAAGTCGGCCCCATCGCCGGGGCCGGGGAACGCGACGAGGACGGCAATCTCACCGAGTTCCAGCCCGCCAACTTCGTGCTCGGCACCGGCCGCATCGAGGGCCGCCATTGCGTGGTCGGCGGCGAGGACTTCACCCAGGGCGGCGGCTCACCCAACGCCGCCGGCCTGCGCAAGAGCGTGTACACCGAGGAACTGGCGGTCCGCTACCGCGTGCCGCTCATCCGCCTGCACCAGGGCGCCGGCGGCAGCGTGGCCGGCAGCTCCGGCAAGGGTCAGAGCCACGCGCCGGTGTACGAGACCCACCGCTTCAAGTCGATCGCCCGGGCGCTCAAGACCGTACCCGTTGCCAGCGCCGCCCTGGGTGCGGTGGCCGGCATGCCCGCCGGCCGGCTGGTGTCCTCACACTTCGCGGTGATGACCCGCAATTCCCAGGTGCTGATCGGCGGTCCGGCGCTGGTCGAACGCGCGCTGAAACGCAAACTCACCAAGGAAGAACTCGGCGGTCCCGAGGTGCACGAATGCAGCGGCGTGGTGGATGCCGTGGTGGACGACGAATTCGCGGCGTTCGATGCCATCCGGCGCTTCCTGAGCTACCTGCCGGCCAACGTCAACGAACTGCCGCCCGTCGCCGAAACCACCGACTCGCCCGAACGCCGGGACGAGGCGCTGAACGACGTCATCCCGGATAACCGAAAGATGACCTACGACGTGCGCCTCATCCTGCACGGCGTGCTCGACCGCGGTTCGGTCTTCGAGATGACCGCCGGCTACGGCCCCAGCCTGATCACCGCCCTGGCCCGCCTGAACGGCGTGCCCGTGGGGGTGCTGGCCAACGACTGCACCCGCATCGCCGGCGCCATGGACGCCAACGCCTGCCGCAAGCTCAAACGCTTCGTCGAATTCTGCGAGCAGTTCCACCTGCCGGTCATCAGCTTCGTGGACGAACCCGGCTTCATGATCGGCCTGCAGGCCGAACAGGACGGCACCATCCGCGCCGGCGGCGAAGCGCTGACAACGGTCGCCACCACCACCGTGCCCTGGGCCTCGGTGGTCATGCGCAAGAGCATGGGCCTGGCCAGTGCCCTGCACTACGGCGATCAGGCGTACGTGTTGGCCTGGCCGTCAGCCGAGTTCGGGGCGCTGCCGGTAGAAGGCGGGGTGGCGTTGGCGTTCAAGCGGGAGATTGAGGCGGCGGAGGATCCGGAGGCGAAGCGGCAGGAACTTGAGGAACAGTTCGCGGCTCGGCAGTCGCCGTTTCCGCGGGCAGAGACGTTTGCCGTCCATGACCTGATCAATCCCGGTGAGACCCGAATGCGCCTTTGCGGATGGCTGGAACTGAGCCGGCCGCTACTTGACGAGCAATGCCCATCGTCGACCCCCTCCGACCGGCAATGACGCCGTCAGGACCTCCGACAGACCGGATTGGTCATCATTGACCAACCTGCCGGCGCCCAGCCTTCACGACAACAGGCTGCATCTTCGCGCATCCGGCGTCATGAGCGGGTATGGGCGTCCACACGCCAGAATCAAACAATCGACATCGTAAGCCCGGGGCGTCGTTGACGCTGGATACCGCCAGGCATAGCCTGACTGTCAGCCGAAACTACCAAGGCCTGCATGAAACTCTACGATTGCGCCATCGCGCCGAATCCCCGCCGCGCAAGAATGTTCATCGCGGAAAAGGGTCTGGATATCCCCACGGTGCAGGTTGACCTGCTGGCAGGCGACAACCTGAAACCGGACTACCTGGCAGTCAATCCTCGCGGCCTGTTGCCCGCGCTGCAGCTCGACGACGGCACCGTGATCGATGAGGTGGTGGCCATCTGTCGCTATCTGGAGGAACTTCACCCGACGCCGGCGCTGCTCGGAACGACCCCGGGCGAACGCGCCGTGGTAGAAGCACGCCAACGCCAGATGGAGTTCGACGGCATGATTGCCACATCCGAGGTTTTCCGGAACTCGCATCCGGACTTCGCGGACCGCAGCCTGCCCGGCGATCCGAACCGCCCGCCTGCCGTTGCCGGACTGGTGGCCCGCGGTCGACGAACGCTCGGAGGTTTTTTCGATGCGCTGGAGGGTCATCTGGACCACAGCGAATTCGTAGCTGGTAACCAATTGTCCCTCGCCGACATCACTGCGCTCTGCGCCATCGACTTCGCCGGCTGGGTGGAAATCCGGATACCGGAAGCCAATACAAATACGCGGCGCTGGTACGACAGCCTCTCTGCACGACCGAGCGCGGCCGCCTGAGCGCCAGCCCTACGTCAATCAGTCGCCTGCAACTCCGGCCGGTCGCGGAATTCCTCGATCGCTTCCGGATTGGCCAGGGCTGACGTGTTGCCGATGTCCTCGCCATGCACAGCCTGGCGGACGGCGATCTCGGCCAGCTTGGCGTTCCGCGTTCGCGGAATATCGGACACCGCCAGAATCTTCGCCGGCACGTGGCGGGGGCTGGCGTTCTCGCGGATGGTCTGGCGGATGCGATCGCGCAGGGCGTCGTCCAGTGCGATGCCCTCGTCGAGCTGCACGAACAGCACCACGCGGGTGTCGCCGTTCCAGGCCTGGCCGACGGCCACGCATTCCACCACTTCCGGTAACTGCTTGACCGGGCGATAGATCTCGGCGGTGCCGATGCGCACGCCGCCGGGGTTGAGCACGGCATCGGAGCGGCCGTAGATGACCAGGCCGTCGCGCTCGGTGAGCATGGCGTAGTCGCCGTGGTGCCAGACGTTGGGGAAGCGCTCGAAGTAGGCGCGGTGGTAGCGCGTGCCGTCCGGGTCGTTCCAGAACTTCACCGGCATGGACGGGAACGGGGCGGTGCAGACGAGTTCGCCCTTTTCCTCGCGGACCGGGTTGCCGTCCTCGTCGAAGACTTCCGTACGCATGCCGAGGGCCCGGCACTGCAGTTCGCCGCGGTAGACGGGCAGCGCTGGATTGCCCAGGGCGAAGCAGGCAACGATGTCGGTGCCGCCGGAGATGGAGGCCAGGCACACGTCGGGGTGGACGGCGCGGTAGATGTAGTCGAAGGATTCCGGCATCAGCGGCGAGCCGGTGGACAGCACGGTCCGCAGCGCCGACAGGTCATGCTCGCGGCCCGGCTCGGCGCCGGCCTTTTCCAGCGCGCCGTAATAGCCGGCGCTGGCGCCGAACACGGTGATGCCCTCTTCCGCGGCCATGCGCGGCAGCACGCCGGGGTCGGGGTGGAACGGCTGGCCGTCAAACAGCACCAGCGTGGCCCCGGTGGCCAGGCCGCTGACCAGCCAGTTCCACATCATCCAGCCGCAGGTGGTGAAGAAGAACACACGGTCGTCGCGGCCGATGTCGGTATGCAGCACGTGTTCCTTCAGGTGCTGCAGCAGCGTGCCGCCGGCGCCGTGGACAATGCACTTGGGCGCGCCGGTGGTGCCCGACGAATACAGGATGTAGACCGGGTGATCGAACGGCAGCGGCGCGAACAAGAGATCGGCGCCGGGCTCGCCGTAGTCGGCGTAGGCCACGCCGTCGCCGGGCATGTCCAGACCGGCGTAGGGCACCCAAACCGTGCGCCGGATGCTGCCGATGCGTTCGGCCAGCCGCCGGGCGGTGTCGCGCACGTCGAACGTACGGCCCTTGAACACGTAGCCGTCGCTGACGAACAGGACTTTCGGCTCGACCTGGCTGAAGCGGTCCACGATCGCGGACTCGGCGAAGTCCGGCGAGCAGGAGGTCCAGATCGCACCGATACTGGTGGCGGCCAGCATGGCGGCCACGGCTTCCGGCCGGTTCAGCAGCAGGCCCGCCACCCGGTCGCCGGCCTCGACGCCGTCCGCGCGCAGGCCGGCGGCGATGCGGGCGGTCTCGCGATGCAGGTCGGCGTAGGTCCAGACCAGGCGCTCGCCGGCTTCGTTGCGGAAGACCAGCGCCGGGCGGTCGTCGTCGAAGCGCAGCAGGTTCTCGGCGAAGTTGAGCCGGGCGCCGGGGAAGAAGCGCGTGTCGCGGATATGGTCGGCCGGTTCGACCACCGCATCCGGCTCGCGATGAAGCTGCAGCCCACAGAAGTCGCGAATGTGCCGCCAGAAAGCCGCCGGCTGGTCGACGGACCACGGCCACAGGTCGCGGTAGCTTTCGATGGCGGGGTTGCCATCGGCGCGGACCCGTTCCAGGAAGCGCGTGATATTGGCGTTCCGGATCCGTGCTTCGGACGGTCGCCAGATTGGTTGTTCCATGGGTTCACCCTGACCGGAGCGGTCTGAAATGAGACAAGACGCTGTGACCGATAAACGATAGTGCGGCGAATGAATGCTGGCCAGCGACCCCGATGCCCCGGCAAACGCCGATCTGCCTAGTTGCCGATCAGCTTGTCGTACTCGTTGTGCGTCCCGATCCAGAACCAGAGGATACCTTCGGGGACTTCGACGCCGAGCGCCCGGTATCGCATGCCCACACGTACCGAACGGAATCGACCGACCATCTTGAAATGAAGCGACGGATGCGTCGGGTTGCTTCTGAGAAGGTCGAAGTTCTTGTCGGCGAGATCCCGAGCCCTGGCCGGCAATCGTTCATAGCATTGCCAGAAGGCTTTGCCGGCGTAATGCTTCAAAGCTCGCTTGCTTCGCCGCTCTTGTAGTCCTTGATGGCGGCACTCGCCAGCGCGTCGAGCTTGCCCTTAGCGGCATCCGCTTCGATCTGAGCATCCCAAGCTTCGGCGTCAAACGCCGCGAACCATTCGCGAAAGCGCCGGAGCTCAGCGGCCGGTAGGTTTTTCACTGCGTCCTCGATCTCTTCCACTTGCGACATCGAATCGCTCCTGTCGGTCAACGCTGAGTCAATCCTACCGCGAGACCTGATTTCCGGACCAATGAGCTGGCCAGCTTTACGCCGACTGATGCCTGACGGCACAGGGCTACTTCAACTCGCTGGAAGTCTTGCCCAGCAGCCGCCGCGCCACGATCAGCAGCTGGATCTGCTGGGTGCCCTCGAAGATGTCCAGAATCTTGGCGTCGCGAGCCCACTTCTCCAGCAGGGTGTCTTCGGTGTAGGCCAGCGGGCCGATCAGTTCCAGGCAGCCCAGCGACACGGCCGTCCCCATGCGGCCAGCCTTGGCCTTGGCCATGGAGGCCTGCAGGGAGTTGGGCTGGCTGTTGTCCGCCATCCAGGCGGCTTGCAGGGTCAGCAGCCGGGCGGCCTCGTAGTCGGCTTCCATATCCAGGAACGCTGCCGCCGCGGCGGACTGGCAGTGGACGGGGCGGTCGTAATCGATGGTCACCCCGGCCTCGCCCAGCAGCCGGCGGGTTTCTTCCAGGCTGGCCCGGGCCAGACCGATCGCCATGGCGGCGACCAGCGGACGGGTGTTGTCGAACGTCTTCATCGCCCCCGCGAAGGAGCGCTTGGTGTCGATTTCGGGCGAGCCGAGCAGATTTTCCTTCGGCACCCGGCAGTCGGTGAAACGAATCGTCGCGGTGTCGGACGCACGGATGCCCAGTTTGTGGTCGAGCCGCACCACCTCCATGCCGGGCGTGCCCTTGGGCACCACGAAGGACTTGATCGCGGCGCGGCCGGCGGCCGGGTCCAGCGTGGCCCAGACCACCACGGTGTCACAGCGCCCGCCGGCAGTGACGTAGATCTTCTCGCCATTCAGCACATAGTCGTCACCGTCCTCGACCGCGCGGGTGCGGATGGCCGCGGAGTCCGACCCGGCGCCCGGCTCGGTAATGGCCATCGCCGCCCAGCAGCCCTCGAAACGTTCGGCCTGTTCCTCGTTGGCCACGGCGGAAATGGCGGCGTTGCCCAGCCCCTGCCGCGGCAATGACAGGGCCAGACCGACGTCGCCCCAGCAGAGCTCGGTCATGCCCAGCACCGCGGACATGTTGCGGCCGTTGACCACGCTGCCGTCGGCGGATTTCTCCTGGCTGAGCTTGCCGGCCCCGGCGCCTTCGCCGCCGCTGTCGTTCATGCCGTCCAGCAGCGCGGCGAGGGTGTCGAGTTCCTTCGGATACTCGTGCTCGGCACGGTCGTACTTGCGCGAGATGGGCCGGAACATTTCCCGGGCCACCTGTTGGGCCTGGTCAACGAGGCCGCGATAGCGTCTGGGATTTTCGAGGTTGATCATGGTTTTCTGCTCGAAGTAAGAAGAAGGATCCGCAGATTTCGCCGATTACGCAGATTCGGTGGGTGGCTTTTCTTACGCCTGTGCCGTTGTAATCCCTCGCCCCGCCAGGGTTCAGGCGACTCGATCAAGAGCCCCTCACCCAGCCCTCTCCCCGCAAGCGGGGCGAGGGCCTTATTGGACCTGGCGCGGTGCGGGCCGCCGTCAATATTCATTCAATCTGCGTAATCTGCGGTTATAAAAGCTCTTATAGACAAACCGCCCCGGTCAGAACCCCGACTGCCCGCAGGTCGCGGTACCAGCGCTCCACCGGGTGTTCCTTGACGAAGCCGTGGCCGCCCAGCAGTTGCACGCCCCAGCTGCCGATGGCCATGCCGTGGCGGCTGGCGAGGCGATGGGCGATGGCGGCTTCCTTCGTGAACGGCTTGCCGGCATCGGCCAGGGCCGCGGCGCGCCAGGCGGCCAGGCGCAGGCCTTCCAGTTCGATGGCCATGTCGGCGATGGCGAAGGCCACCCCCTGACGGTGGCTGATCGGCTCGCCGAAGGCCTGGCGGTCGTTGGCGTAGTCGGTGACGTAGTCCAGCACGGCCTGACCGGTGCCGGCGGCCAGGGCGCACCAGGCCAGGCGGAACAGCGCCAGCAGGGCCGGGTAGTCGCAGCCGTCGTCGCCGCCCAGGCGGTTGCCGGCCGGGATGGTCGTGTCGTTCAGCACCAGACTGCCGGTGCCGGCGCCGCGCACGCCCATGCCGGGTGCCGGCTCGACCGAAAGGCCGCCGGCACTGCGCTCGACGATGTAGACACCGACGCCGCCGTCGGCCTCGCCGGCCGCCACCAGGAAGAACTCGGCATCCGCGGCCCGCGGCACCAGTACCTTGCGGCCGTTGAGCACGATCTGATCACCGCGACGTCCGGCCGTGGTCGCCGGTGACAGCGGGTCGAACAGGGGCCGGTCTTCCGCCACCGCGATAGCGGCTGCCGGCGGTTGCTCGCCGGCGAACGGCGCGAGATACGCCGCCTGCTGTGCGCCCGTGCCCCAGCGCAGCAACGCGTTGGCGGCACTGACCGGGGCCAGGCAGGCCACCGCCAGACCCATGTCGCCATGCGCCAGCGCCTCGGCGATCAGCGCGCCGGTGACGGCGGAATGCTCGGCGCCGGCGCCGTCCAGCTCCTCGGGCACCGACAACGACGCCAGCCCCAGACCGGCGGCCTCGTCCAGCAGGTCGGCGGGGGGCGCGCAGGTCTCGTCCGCGTCGGTAGCCTCGCGGCGCAGGCGTTCCCCGGCGAAGCGGGCAGCCGCCTCGCGCAGCATCGCCTGATCGTCGGTGGGTGTCAGGTCGAACACGCCGGCAGGATCGACTCCCGGCGGTCGGCCGGGCGCGGATAGCGACCGCGCCGCCTTGAACGCGCGGTTGCCGGCAGTAGCCGCGGCAAAGCCGGCCCGGCTGCCGTGGTAGATGAGCCGGTCGAAACGCGGCCCCAGACCGCTGCGCTGCAGCCAGGGGTTGGCCGCGACGCGCCGCAGCACGGCAAGGCCGAGGCCAGTTGGATTCAGATTCATATCGTCTCCTGTCAGGCGGATGCCCCGGGCTGGAGCCGCTGGCGCATGCGGCGGATGCGATCGATCAGGCCGCGGCCCAGACCGACGGGTTCTTCGGTGACGGGCCGAGCGGCGTAGCGCCGCGTCTGCTCCGGGTTCTGTCGCAGCGTGTGATGCCGCTCCAGCGCGGAACGCACGCTGATGCGGCACATGGTCTGGCGCAGCGGCCGGACCAGGAAGCGGTAGACCTGGCTGCGGTTGATCAGGTCGATGGCGTCATGCGCATCGGCCCGCTCGGTGACGATGATGGACACCAGATTGGGCGCGTGGGTCTTGAGCAGGCCCAGCAACTCGACGATGCGCGTGTTCTCCACCCGCACGTCCGAAATCATCACGCCGATGTCGTCGCTCTGCAGCCGTTCCACCGCGGTGTCCAGGTCAGCCGCCTCGATCACGCGGTAGCTGCCGCCCAGCACGCCTGCCATTTCGGCGCGGCGGGCCGGCGAGGGGTCCAGCACCAGCACGGCGGGGCCAGCCGTTTGCGCGGGCTCGGTCTGTGGATCGGGATCGGCGTCCGCCGGCGTCGGGGCGGCCGGGGCCGCGGGTACCGGCGCGGCCGCCGCCGCGGCGGCGGCTTCGTCGATGATGGCCAGCAATTCGTCGTTGACCCAGGGCTTGCTGATGAAGCGGAAGATCTCGCCTTCGTTGATCGAGCCGATGATGGCGTTGAGATCGGCGTAGCCGGTCAGCAGCAGGCGCATGGCGCCGGGCTGGATGCTGCGGGCTTCGCGCAGCAGCTCGAAACCGGTCATGCCGGGCATGCGCTGGTCGCTGACCAGGACATCCACCGGATGCTCGCGAAGAACCGCCAGCGCCGCGTCGCCGCCTTCGGCGATGCGCACGTCGTAGCGCCGCCGGCACAGCATGCGCAGGCTGGTGAGAATGCGCGGCTCGTCGTCGACGAACAGCACCCGGGGTCGGTGGCCGAGGGTCGGGGCCTGCGGGATATTGGGGTCAAGTTCGCTCATGCCGACATCTCCTCCGCCATGCCGACTGTCTCGGCCGTTTCCGGGGCCTGCGCCTGACGCAGCGGCAGCATGACCGTGAACTCCGTGCCGCGGCCGGGCACCGAGGCGGCGACGATGCGGCCGCCGTGTTCGTTGACGATGCGGTAGACGATCGCCAGCCCCAGCCCGGTGCCCTCGCCCAGCGGCTTGGTGGTGAAGAACGGATCGAATATCTGCGCCCGGGTGGCTTCGTCCATGCCGGCGCCGGTGTCACGGATGCGCACCAGCACGCGGTCGGCCTCGTGACGGGTGATCAGCGTGAGCCGGCCGGCATCGCCCATGGCCTGCCCGGCGTTGGTAATCAGGTTGAGAAACACCTGGTTGACCTGCGACGGCGCGCACTCGATCTCGGGCAGCTCGCCGTAGTCGCGCACCACCTCGATGCGGTGCTTGAGCTGGCTCTGGCAGATGTTGAGGGCCGCATCCAGGCCGTCGTTGAGATTGATGAACTCGGTGCGGGACCGGTCCAGCCGGCTGAAGTCCTTGAGGTTGGCCACCAGCTCGCCGATCTGCGCCAGGCCGTGGTGATTGTCGGCCACCAGTTGCTGCAGCTCCTCCAGCAGGGTGTCGGGTTCCAGCTCGGCCTTGAGTTGTTCCAGTTCCTGCAGGGCGCGGGCGGTGGCCTCGAAGTCGGCCGCCGGGTTGTCCAGCAACGCCAGGGCGTCGCGATAGCTGCCCAGCAGCATCGCCACTTCCTGCATCGAGGTGGACACGATCTCGTTGTTGCTGCGCACGTAGCCCAGCGGCGTGTTGATCTCGTGCGATACGCCGGCAACCATCTGGCCCAGCGACGCCATCTTCTCGGACTGGACCAGCTGGGCCTGGGACGATTTCAGATCGGCCATCGCCTGCTCCAGATGCTCGGTGCGGCGGGCCACCCGCTGTTCCAGTTCCACGTTGGCATCGCGCAGGGCATCGTTGGCGGTGTCCAGGCTGCGGTAGCTGGCGCGCAACCGCCAGCCCAGCCAGGCCAGCCCCAGCAGCAGCAGGCCGGCATAGGCCAGCAGCGCCCAGCGGTACTGCTGGGCCGCGGCCAGCCGCGCGCCGCGGGCGTCGGCGTAGGCGCTCTGGATCGCGCCCAGCCGTTCACTGGTCGGGAAGGCCAGCAGCTTTTCCAGCGAGGTCTGCACCACCTGCTTGTCGCCGAGCACCGCGTTGCCCAGCGAGGCCAGCCGCCGGAACGGCGTGCCCGCACCGTCCGGAAGCGCGATGTCGGACTGGCTCACGCGGTAGAGCATGTCCTCCACCGCCTCGAGATTGGTCGGGTTCGGCAGCATGCCGTAGGCCAGGATTTCCTTGTTGAAGCGGTTGACGAAGTCGATCGCCGGATCGAATTCGTCGGTGACCGGCAGCTGGGCCAGCAGTTCGTCGGACACGCTCGGGATCAGCGCCAGCGCATTGACCAGACGCAGATTGCGGCGCTCGTACTCGCGGCCCAGCTCCACCTTCTCGCGCATGGCGGCGATGTAGTCCGCCCGGGCCGCGTCCATGGCCGGGGCGATGCCGGCCAGCGGCCCGTTATCGGCGGCCAGATCGTCCATGCGGGCGGCGACCTCGTCGAGCAATTCGTAGAGCACGTCGCGCTGCACGTCGACAATCAGCCGGGCGCGGGCAACCTCTTCATTGAAACGGGCGTCGAGGCGTTCCAGGGATCGGAACTCGGCGCGTACCGCGTCCTCGTTGCCGGCTTCCAGCCCGCGAATTGCCACCACCAGCGCGGCCAGGCCGGCGACCGCGGCCACCGCCAGGCCCGCGATGAAAAGCGGTTTGATCCGCATGTTGTCTCCCCCCTCTTGTTCGTATTGTTTTTCAGCCATCGCACCGGCACGGAACCGGCGGGGCCGTCAGGGGTCTGCGTCACGGAAACCGGTAGTGCCCCGGCGCAGCCCCTAGCCGTACTGTGCTTCGACCTTGTCCACTTCGTCCACATAGGCCTGCATGGCCTGGTCGCGAGTCATCCCCTTGCGCTTGGCCCAGGCGTCGTACTTGGCCCGTTCGATCACGTTGAGCATACCCGGCCGCTTGCCGGACACGTCGCCGTCGGTGGCCTGCCGGTAAAGCGCGTACATCGTCAGCTTGTAGTCATTGCTGGGCTTGAAGTCGCCGTCGGTCGGGGCGTTGCGCACCTTGTCGACGGCGGCGTTGAACTGTTGTTGCAGATCGGACATGGGTTTGTGTCTCCTGTGGCTGACGCGCTTGAAGTCGCACGGGCCGGATGCCTGTCGGCGGTTCGGTTCTGCCCCGGAGCGGCGGACTGAAGTCCGCCCTACCCCGTGGCGGGCTCGGCGTTACGCATCACGATCCGATGGCCTGCTTCACGCGCTGCCGCAGACGGCCGCGCGATTTGCCGTGCAGCCACTCGGACAGCGCGGTATAGACCTGCGGGTGATTCATGATCTCGAAGTGGTTCATGCCGAAGAAAATGCGACCGTCGGCATCGTTGAAATGCAGCCGGCGGCTGGGCTTGCGCGACGCCCCGGTGGCGCTGCGGATGGGCACCAGCAGGTCACCCAGCCAGCGGTCGGCGAAGTCGCCGTGGCGGCGGCCCAGGCTGGCGGCCACCAGGTAGTTGCGGGTGCCTTCCAGCGGCCGCAGTTTGCGCGGGGTGACCTTTTCCGGGTGGTCGGGATCGCGGCCGCGCCAGTCCTCGTCCACCAGGAAGCCGTAGCGCAGGTCCTTCACCCCCGCGCTGCGGACGTTGCCGATGCGCGCGAACGGGGCGGTGAAGCGGGTCCAGGTCAGGGCATGGGTGAACGCGCTGCCCAGCCGTTCCAGCGGGGCGCCGAGATGCGGCGAGCCCAGGCACACCAGTTCGGTGAGTTCGGTCGGCCAGCGACAGCCGGCCTCGCGGCCGTAATGGGTAGCGCTGCGGGCCACCAGCCCGCCCATGCTGTGCCCGATGATCACCAGCCGCTGGAGTTTCGCGGGATAGCGTTCCACCAACCGCTCGAGCAGGGCCGCAAGCTCGCGGCCGTTTTCCGAGATGTGGCAGCCGCTGTTGTAGCGCACGTAGAGGGCGCTGTAGCCGTGTTCCTCGACCAGCCGGGCACCCAGATCGGGGCCGCCGGGGCGCTGCCACTGCTGATCGTTCATGCCCAGGCCGTGGACCAGGATCACCAGCCGCTTGCGCGGCTTGCCCAGGGCCCGGCGCAGACCCTCGCGGTCGATCTCCACCTCGGTGCCATCCGCTTGATGCAGCCCCATGCGGATGGCCAGCGGATTGCCCTCGGCCGCCATGCGGTCACCCAGCACGCCATTGAGCGCCGAGATCACCGCCAGCCGGCTGCGGCCCAGATCCAGTCCGCGGCGCACCGGCACCAGCGCCCCGGCCAGACCCACGGCCTGGTCGGCCACGATGAAGGAGGCATCGCCGATTTCGCGCACGCCGCGGTAGACCCGCTGGGTGCGATCGACCAGCTGCCGGTCGATCGGGTTGACCCGACCGATGGTGCGCAGCACCGAGCTGTGCACCTCCTCGACGATATCGGTGACGCCGAAGAACAGCCCACGCCACAGCTGGACGGCGCCCTGGGCCCAGTCCTGGGCGGACAGGCGGCGAGGCTTCACATGCTGCGTATAGCGATCACTCATTTCCGGCACTGCCATGCAATGGTGGTCAGGAGTTCGCCGAGCGCGATCAGGTGCCCGCCCAGCACCGCCTTGCCGGTAACCAGCAGGGACGCGGCGATGTCGCGGGAGGGATCGGCCCAGCCGAGGATGTTCATGAATCCGAGATGGCCATAGGCGGCCCCGGTCATCGGCCCGTAAAGCCCGAACGGGTTGGCGCCGAGCATCAGGCCTTCCGAGTAGCGCATCGGAATCTTGAGCGTGTGGTCGAACTGCAGCCGGTTGGCCGGCCGCACCGCGCGCGCCACGGTGGCTTCCTGCAACACCTGTTCGCCCTGCCAGCTGCCGCCGTTGAGCAACATCTGGTAGAAGCGCGACAGTTCCTCGGCGCTGGCGTAGAGATTGCCGGCGGGCACCACCGCGTCCATGAAGACATCGGTGTTGGACGCCTCGATCACCTTCTCGAAGGGCACGGTCAGCGCACGGGCCACCACCGCGGACAGCGGGAAACGAACCGGCTGGCCGGCGGCGTAGTTGAGCGCGCCGTTCGGGCGCAGCGCCGGTTCCAGGCCATAGGTGAAGGTCTTCATCCCCAGCGGGGCGCGCAGGCGGGTGTCGAGATACTCGCTGATCGGCGCCCCGGTCACCCGCCGGATGACTTCGCCCAGGATGAAGCCGCCGGTGATGGCGTGGTAGGCCATGCGGGGGCCGTCGCGCCAGGTGGGGCTGGCCGCGCAGATCATCTCGATGCAGCGGTCCCAGTCGAGCAGGGTTTCCACCTGCGCGGCCTCGCCGGCCACATCGAACATCGGGAAGCCGCCGCGGTGCGCCAGCACCTCGGCGATCGTGGTCTCGCCCTTGCCGGCGGCGGCGAATTCCGGGAGGTAGTGCGACACCCGCTCATCGAGGTGGATGCCGCCCTCCTCGGCCAGCTTGTGAACCAGAATGGCGGTCACCGCCTTGGAGGCCGAGAACAGGCAGACCGGGGTATCCGGCCGCGCCAGCAGGCGCGGCTCGCGCTCGTTGTCGACCGGCCCGTTGCCGCGGACATGGCCCAGCGACCGGTTGAGCACGATCTGGCCCTGGCGGCGCAGGCACAGTGTGATGGCCGGGTAGGCGCCGCTGCGGTAGAGCTCTTCGGTGGCGCCCCAGATCGCATCCACCGCCCGCGCGGACAGCCCGCCCGCGCCGGGCGGGCGTTCCAGGCGGTCGTCAATGCCGGTGACGTCCGCCAGATCCTCGGGGACGTCGACCAGCGCGGCTCCCAGCAGGCTGCGGGTCATCGCGCGCCTCAGGACACCGCCCGGATGCGGGCCTCGCCCGGGCCGGGCTCGTCGCGGGGATGGGCCAGCGGCTCGCGCACGTAATCCTGGCTGAAGTCATCGGTAAGGATGGCTTCGTAACGCAGGGCGTCGTACTCGCGGATGCCGTCGGCGGCCGCCTGGCTGATCAGCCCCTGATTGACCGCATCGGTGAGCTGGGCGGACACGTCTTCGCCACGCACCCGACCGGTCTTGACCGCCTTGAGGAACGGCTCGTAGTCGGCCTCGATCTCCTGCAGCTTCTCCACCGTGCGCAGCAAGTGGCCGGTGGGGCCGTTGTCGGCACCGCCGATGTATAGGTCGTACTGGAGGCGCTGGTTGAGTTCGCTGTCGGTGGCGCTGTCCAGCATCACGTCGCATACGGCGGCGTTGTCGGCATCCGACGGTCCGTCGAACTGTCGGCC
This sequence comes from Spectribacter acetivorans, assembly GCF_031846305.1. Lineage (NCBI taxonomy): Bacteria > Pseudomonadati > Pseudomonadota > Gammaproteobacteria > Salinisphaerales > Salinisphaeraceae > Spectribacter > Spectribacter acetivorans. The sequence continues at coordinate 401,197 of NZ_JAVRHY010000001.1, read as the reverse complement.
GCGCGGCATGGTGGCCAGCTTGAGGATCGGCCGCACCGCCTTGACCGGGAAGTTGCGAATGACCTCGTACAGAGCCTTGTCCAGCTCGGCCAGATGATGGGCCATTACCCAGCGCACATGGGCCATGTCGGCCTCGCTTTCCCCGTGCTCGTGCACGTAGCGCAGCGTGGCCGAGGCCATGTACAGATTACTGAGCATGTCGCCCAGACGCGCCGAGGTGCGTTCGCGCAGCTTGAGCGAACCGCCGAGCACGCCCATGGCCACGTCGGAGGCGAACGCCAGCGACGCGGAGTAGCGCTCCAGCTGGCGGTAGTAGCCGGCAGTCTCGCCGTCCACCGGCGCCTTGGCCAGCCGGCCATTGGTCAGGCCCAGCACCAACGCCCGCACGCCGCGGTTCACGGAATAGCCGATATGACCGAACAGCAGCCTGTCGAAATCGCGCAGGCCGGCCTTCGGGTCGGCATGGCGGGCGGCTTCCATTTCCGCGAACACGTACGGATGGCAGCGGATCGCGCCCTGGCCGAACACCATGAGGTTGCGCGTCATGATGTTGGCGCCTTCCACGGTGATCGCCACCGGCAGGGCCTGGTAGGCCGCGGCCAGGTAGTTGCGCGGCCCCATGATGATGGTCTTGCCGCTGTGGATGTCCATGGCGTCGGTGATGACGGTGCGCATCATCTCCGTCATGTGATACTTCATCATCGCGGTGACGATGGACGGGGCGCAGTGATCCACCGCGCTGGCGGTGAGATTGCGGCAGGCCTCCATCGAATAGGCGTAGCCGCCGATGCGGCCCAGCGGTTCCTGGATACCCTCGAACTTGCCGATGGCCACGCCGAACTGGCGGCGGATCTTCGAATACGCGGAGGTGATGCCGTACATGCCCTTGCCGGTAGCGGTCGACAGCGCCGGCAGGGAGATACCGCGCCCGGCGGACAGGCATTCCACCAGCATCCGCCAGCCGTTGCCGGCCTGTTCCGGCCCGCCGATGATGGCGTCCACCGGCACGAAAACGTCGGTGCCCTTGATCGGGCCATTCATGAAGGCCGCGCCTGGATAGTGGCGGCGGCCGATCTCGATGCCGTCGGTATCGGTGGGGATCAGCGCACAGCTAATGCCGTAGTCGGTCTTGTCCGGATTACCCAGCAGGCCGTCCGGATCCTGCAGCTTGAAGGCCAGGCCCATCAGCGTGGCCACCGGGGCCAGGGTGATGTAGCGCTTGGAGAAGTTCAGGCGGATGCCCACCACTTCTTCGCCGTCGACCACTCGCTTTTCCACCACGCCGGTGTCCGGCATGGCGGTGGCGTCCGACCCGGCTTCCGGCCCGGTCAACGCGAAACAGGGAATCTCGCGGCCGGCGGCCAGGCCGGGCAGCCACTTCTGCTGCTGCGCCTTGGTGCCGTAATGCACCAGCAGCTCGCCCGGCCCGAGCGAGTTCGGCACCATCACGGTGACGGCCGCGGTCAGGCTGCGGGTGGCGATCTTGGCCACCACGCAGGACTGGCCGTAGGCGGAGAAGCCCAGGCCGCCATGCGACTTCGGAATCAGCATCGCGAAGAAGCCGTTGTCGCGGATGAACTGCCAGACCTCCGGCGGCAGGTCCTTGCGTTCGAAGTGGACTTCCCAGTCGTCGATCATCGCGCACAGTTCGTGCGTCGGGCCGTCCAGGAAGGCCTGTTCTTCATCGGTGAGCGTCGTGTACGGGAATTCCAGCAGCTTCGACCAGTCCGGCCGGCCACGAAAACATTCGCCTTCCCACCACACGTCACCGGCTTCCAGGGCCTCGCGCTCGGTGCGGTTCATTTCCGGCAGCACGCTGCGGAAGACCTTGTAGAGCGGCCGCGAGACCACCGCGCGGCGCAGCGGCACCAGGTTGAACAGCACCGCCGGCGGCAGGAACAGCGCGGCGGCAATGCCGGCGCCGAGCGTGCCGTAGATGCCGGTTGCGTAGCCGGCGACCAGCAATCCGCCGGTCACGGCCGTGAACACGGCCAGCGAGACGCCGCGATAAAGCAGCGTGCCGTAGAGGGCGAGAATCGCGAGCGCAATGGCCAGAGCAATCATGTTGTCGACTCCTGTCGCGGGCAACGCCGGGCCAGCCGGGTGCCGCGATGCAACATAGGAAAGAAATCTTTTCAGAACCTACGCCAGCGTGACGGGTATGTCAAGTTTCCGGAAAGGTAGGTTTCCTATGCTGCGGTTTGCGCTAACATGACCCTCAAACGTGCCCGGAATGAGGTTCGACCCTTGGCCACGACCACCAAGCCCGCCGGCCGCCGTTACCGCGGCCGCACCCCGGAACAGCTGCGCGGCGAGCGCCGCCAGCGCCTGCTCGACGCCGGCCTCGCGCTGTTCGGTGAGCGCGGTTACGCCAACGCGCCGATCGAGCTGATCTGTTCCACCGGTAGCGTGGCCACCCGCCACTTCTACGAACAGTTCGACGGCCGCGAAGCCCTGTTGCGGGCGGTGTTCGACGAACTGGTGGCGGCCACCGGCACGGTCCTGGCCACGGCACTGAAAAACCCCGACCGGGATCTGCACGAACGGGTGTCGGACGCTATCGGCCAGGCGGTGCTCTACCTGCTCAACGATCCGCGCCGGGCACGGGTGATGTGCATGGAATCGGTCGGCGTCAGCCGCGAGATGGAAAGCCACCGCCGCGAGGCGATTCACAACCTGGCCTCGATCATCCGTGACTACTCCCAGCATCTGGCCGAGGCCGGCGAACTGCCCCAGCGTGACTACCACTTCCCCGCGGTGGCCCTGGTGGGCGTGGTCAACGAACTGATCACCGAATGGCTGGTCGAGGACACCGGGCTGGATGCCGGCGGACTGGCGCGCGAGGCGGTGCTGATCTTCCGCGCGGTGATCATCGGCACCAAGCGCTACAGCACGGACTGGCCGCCAGTCGGCTAACCCGCGCCTGCGGCCCCAGCCGCTGTCACGAAAACGTCGCCCGGGCTTTATCAAACGGTCATCTGACTGACGCAAATTGACGCGGTGCCTGATCACGGACCGTCGATTTGAGCCGCATTGCACTGATTACCGACGCCTGGCACCCGCAGGTCAACGGGGTGGTCACGGCCCTGTCCGCGCTGGTGTCCGAACTGCACCGCGCCGGCGACGAGGTGCGGGTGATTCATCCGGGGCGTTTCGTCACCGTGCCCCTGCCCACCTATCGGGAAATCCGGCTGGCGGCAGTGCCCTACCCGGGAGTCGCGCGCCGGCTCAAGCGCTGGCAGCCGGATGCCATCCACATTGCCACCGAAGGTCCCTGCGGCATGGCCGCCTGGCTTTACTGCCAGCGCCACGGGCTACATTTCACCACCTCGTTCCACACGCGGTTTCCCGAGTACCTGCACGCCCGGCTGCCGTTCCTGCCGGTATCGCTGGGCTACCGGGTGCTGGCGCGCTTCCACGGCGCGGCCGACGCCACCATGGTGAGCACGCCGCCGCTGGCCGACTTCCTGCGCGAGCGCGGCTTCTCCAACCTCAGGCAATGGGCGCGCGGGGTCGACACCGAACGCTTCCGGCCGCTGGCCAGCGACGTGCTGGCCGACCTGCCCCGCCCGATATTCATGTCGATGGGCCGGGTGGCGGTGGAGAAGAATATCCAGGCCTTTCTCGATCTCGACCTGCCCGGCAGCAAGGTGGTGGTGGGCGACGGCCCGGCCTTCCCGTCGCTGTCGCGGCGCTATCCCGAGGTGCACTGGCTGGGCCTGAAGCTGGGCGACGATCTCGTACGGCATCTGTCCGCCGCCGACTGCCTGGTCTTTCCCAGCCGCACCGATACCCTCGGCCTGGTGCTGCTCGAGGCGATGGCCTGCGGCGTGCCGGTGGCGGCCTATCCGGTCACCGGGCCGTCCCAGGTAGTGGACTCGGGCGAAACGGGCGTGCTTGACGGGGACCTGCGCGCCGCGGCGCTGGCCGCGCTGGCACTGGACGGCGACACCTGCCGCCGCCAGGCCGAGCGCTGGAGCTGGGCGGCCTCGGCCCGCGAATTCCGGCACAACCTGGTACCGGCGCGCCAGTCCGGGCGTGCGGCGATTCTGCGACCCCAAAGGAGACCCGGATGAAGATCCTGATTCCCGGTGGCGACGGCTTCTGCGGCTGGGCCACGGCCCTGCATCTGTCCGCCCGCGGGCACGCGGTGCATCTGGTGGACAACCTCTCGCGGCGCAAGATCGACATCGAACTGGGGGTGGATTCGCTCACCCCGATCGCGCCGCTGCGCAACCGGCTGGCGGCCTGGCGCGAGCTGACCGGCCGGCAGATCGAGTGGACCGATCTCGACGCCGCCCGCGACTACGACGCCCTGGAACGCCTGATCCGCGACTGGCGGCCGGATGCGGTGGTGCACTTCGCCGAACAGCGCTCGGCCCCCTATTCCATGAAGTCGGCGGCCACCAAGCGCTACACGCTGGAGAACAATCTCTCCGCCACCCAGAACCTGCTGTGCGCGCTGGTGGAAACCGGCATCGACGCCCATCTGGTGCACCTGGGCACCATGGGCGTCTACGGCTACGGCGGCGGCATGCGCATTCCCGAGGGGTATCTGACCATCCAGGCCGAGGCCTCGGACGGCGGCCGACTGGAGCGGGAAATCCTGTTCCCGCCGGACCCGGGCAGCATTTACCACATGACCAAAACCCAGGATCAGCTGCTGTTCTACTTCTACAACAAGAATGACGGCATCCGCATCACCGACCTGCACCAGGGCGTGGTGTGGGGCACCCAGACCCGCGAGACCCGGCTGGACGAGCGCCTGATCAACCGCTTCGACTACGACGGCGACTACGGCACCGTGCTCAACCGATTCCTGATGCAGGCCGCGGTGGGCTACCCGCTGACCGTGCACGGCAGCGGCGGCCAGACCCGGGCCTTCATCCACATCCAGGACAGCGTGCGCTGCATCGAGATGGCGCTGACGCATCCCCCGGCAACCAGTGAACGGGTACGCATCTTCAACCAGATGACCGAGACCCACCGGGTGGCCGATCTGGCGCGGATCGTAGCGGAACTCACCGGGGCCGAGATCGCCTATCTCGACAACCCGCGCAAGGAAGCCGACGCCAACGACCTGGCCGCCGACGCCCGCTGTCTGATCGACCTGGGCCTGCAGCCCACCACCCTGCGCACCGGGTTGCTGGAAGAGATCGTGGAAATCGGCCAGCGCTATCGCGAACGCTGCGACCGGGACCGCATTCCCTGCACCTCGCAGTGGACGCGGGTGCCGGCAGCGGCCCGGGTGGATCGCCGCGCCGGCTGAGCCTGACTCGGGGCGGCCAATTGACGTAATGTCTGCGTTTTGCCGACCGGCGCCCGCGCGCTGATCGGCCCGACCGACAGGACGCAGACCCGGCATGGCCAGCGAGGACGATACCGACCATCTCGACCTCGCCGACGGCGACGAACCCGCCGACGGCGAGCCGATTTCCTACCAGACCTTCGGCGAGCAGTTCATCCGCCATCTGGTGACCGTGCCGCGCCTGCGCGCGGAAGTGGAACAGATTCTCCAGGCCACCATGGAGGGCTCGGCCGAGGCCCTGCCCAACGAACTGCTGGTGGCCTCCTACCGGTTCGCGCCCCACGACATCGAGATCGAACGGCGGGTCAGCGACGACGCGGAAGTGGCCTTCTCGCTGGTGCTGGGCGGCGTGCTCACGCTCAAGATCAAGGTGATGGGCATGACCGTCGGCCTGCCCATGGACGTGAGCATCCGCGTGGCCATCGACGTGCACACCTTCGCCCCGCTGACCATCAAGCTGGTGCCCCGGCCGCTCACGCATCGGAACGTCAAGGTGACTACCCGCATGCCGCGCGAACTGCGGGCGCTTCCCACCCGGCTGCTCGATCGCATCAACCCGCTGGCCATCGCGGTGCAGGAGAACATCGTGCGCCAGGCCAATCACCGGCTATCCCGGCCGGACCTGGCCGAGGCGGCGACGGTTGACGTGCTGGCGCTGGCGGAAGGGGCGCTGGGCGGGAAGGCCTGAGCAGAGGTCGGGCGGCACAGCTGAGCCCCTCTCCCTGGCCCTCTCCCACGGGGAGAGGGGATGGCTCCCCTAACCAGCTGGTGCTCAGGCCGCGGTGCCCTCCAGCGCCGGGGCAAGCTGATCCCACACGCCGCGGTCGCGGGCGGCGGCCTGGAATGCGGCTTGATCGTCGGCGCTCTGGCGGCGATAGACTTCGCCCGCCTGGCCGAGATCATCGGCTTCCACTGACGACAGGGCCACCGCCACCGCCGCCCAGCCACCGGTATCACGGGCGGCATCCAGGATCGATTCCAGCAGGTCGCCGTCGTTGGCGAGGCTGATCTGCGCCGCCGAGCGCTGGCCGGCGGTTTCCATACGCTCAACGAAATCCAGTAGCAGTCCCAGCCGGCCGGTGCGCGCGGCGGTGGCGATCAGGCTTTCCAGCACGTGCTTGTTGGCGGCAATGGGCAGCCGGGCAATCATGTCGCGCTCGGCATCGTCGGTGTATTCGAACAGGTCGATGGCCACGTCCCACTGATCGGCATTGTGGGCGGCCCACATCGCGGCTTCGGCCACTTCCGGGCCCTGGGCAAGTGCTGCATGGGCGACCACCCGCTGCCACTCCCGCCGCATCGGCCGGGCCAGCGGCAGGGCGGCTTCCAGCAGGCCCTCGCGGTAGGCGGTATTGACCAGATCGCCCAGCACGGTTTCGTCGCGTACGGCGGGCAGGTTGACGATCTTGCGGTGGTATTTGGGGTTCATGCGGGCCATGCCGCGAAGCACCGGCCCCCACAGATTCTGCGCGTGGGCCACTCCTACCAGCCCGTTGAGGGTGGCCTCGTCCTGCTCGGCCATGATGTTGGCCAGCCGGCCACGCAGGTCGTCGTCGACGTTGTCGATCACCGATAGCGCCTCGGGCCAGAGGTTCTGTTCCGTCCCGGCGCGCATGATGCGGGCCACGCGGTCGTTGTCGATCATCCGCAGGATGCGCGACAACTGCGCCTTCTCCTCCATGTAGAAGGCGATGTGCAGCAGCACGGCGTCGTCATCCACCGCCGCCACCACCGCGCGGATGGCCGGGGCGGACAGGGCATCGGCGAAGCGGCCGAGGGTAATGTAGTCCTTGCGCTCGACCAGGATCAGGGCGGCGTCGCGGATCAGTTCGGCCGGCAGGCGCCGGATGATGGGCCGCACCTTGTCCGGATCCACGTGCATGGCGGTATCGGCAAGAAAGCCCGGCGGTAGCCGCTTGGCGATCTTGAACGCGCGGATGGCGTTCATTTCGCCGACCAGACGCCCGGACAGCAACGGCCCGAAGGCGGATTCGGCCAGGCGCGCCAGCATGGCCTTGGGCAGCAGCCGGGTAAGCCGTTCAAGCCGGGCGAAGCGGTCGCGGCGGTCCTCGAAGGCGGACTGCAGGATGCGCCGGCGCAGGCGACGGATATTCGCCGCCCCACTGCCGCGCAACCCGGTCAGCTGATCTTCCGACAGATCCAGCAAAGCGGACAGCTTGGCCAGCTCGGCGCGGGTTTCCAGATCGGGCAGGGCTTGCTCGGTCATCGCCAGCCCCTCAGGTGAGCACGCGGCGGGCGAGGCCGCCGAGCATGCCCGGCAGTGCCGCAACGCCGTTGGTGATCGCGGCGGTCAGTGCATCGTGACGGGCATCCAGTTCGCGGCCGGCGGCCTCGCTGATTGCCGTCAGCGTGTCGTCGTCCACGAATTCCAGAAACGCCAGTTCGTCGGCATTGGCCCCCAGCCGCTGTTGCAGCGCCTGCATCGGGTTCTGACTCATGCTTTTCCCCTCCCGCAATCTTGCCTGGCGCCACGTCGAGTCGGGGTCGGGCAAGTTCGTTATCGCCGGCCCCGCCAGGCTGCAGCCGCCGTGATTTGGCTTACAGAATTCTCTGACATACTGTTACAGTCATTACTGACTTTTACAACACTAAACCGGCACGATCGCGACATCGTGACCAGGTGCAGGGAGGAGCGGCCCCCGGCCCGCTCGACGACGGGAGCGAGACTCATCATGGAAGGCTTTGCCGATTTCCTGGCCAATCCCCTGGTCTATCTGTCGATGCCGGTGATCAGCGCGATCGTGGGTTATGGCACCAACGTGGTCGCCATCTACATGATGTTTCATCCGCTGGAATTCGTCGGCGTGTACAAGCCGATCCTGGGCTGGCAGGGCATCATCCCGCGGCGGGCCGCCAAGATGGCGGGCATTTCGGTGGACACCATCACCGAGAAGCTGATCGACCAGAAGGAAATCTTCGAGCGGCTGGATCCCGAGCGCATCGCCGAGGAGCTCGAGGGACCGCTCAACAACATGGTGGAGGACATCACCAACCAGGTGATGCGGGAACACCAGCCCACCCTGTGGGAATCCCTGCCGAACGTGGTCAAGAACCAGATCTACAAGCGCATCAACCGCGAGATGCCGGAGATCGTGGCCGAGATCATGGCCGAGCTGAAGACCAACATCGAGCAGATGTATGACCTCAAGGACATGGTCATCACCAACCTGACCCGCGACAAGGCCCTGCTCAACACTATCTTTCAGGAAGTGGGCTACGCGGAGTTCAAGTTCATCGCCCGGTCCGGCATCTACTTCGGCGGCCTGTTCGGCGTGGTGCAGATGATCGTCTGGCTGTTCTTCCAGGAATGGTGGCTGCTGCCCGCCTTCGGCCTGGCGGTGGGCTACGCCACCAACTGGCTGGCCCTGCAGATGATCTTCAATCCGAAGGAGGTCTTCCGCATCGGCCCGTTCAACATCCAGGGCCTGTTCATGAAACGCCAGGAGGAGGTCGCCGCCGACTACGGCCGGCTGGTGTCGCAGGAGATCATCACCCCGGCCAACATCATCGAGGCCGTGCTCAAGGGGCCGTACTCGGACAAGGTATTCGCAATGATCGGCCGACACGTGCAGAAGGCGATCGACGACCAGACCAGCATCGCCAAACCGTTCGTCACCTTCACCGTGGGCACCCAGAATTACATCCGGATGAAGAACAGCGCGGTGGCCAGGATCATCGACAACATGCCGGACGCGCTCAAGCATGTGGAGGCCTATGCCGACGACGCGCTCGATCTGCAGAACACGCTGATGACACGCCTGCAGGCCCTGTCCCCGGAGGAGTTCGAGGGCATGCTGCGCCCCGCATTCGAACAGGACGAGTGGATCCTGATCGCGGTGGGTGCCGCACTCGGCTTCATGGTCGGCGTATTCCAGCTGGTGGTGCTGTTCGGCGACGAGATGGGTATTACCGGGGGCGGCGGCCAGGCCGCAGTGATGCTGCTGCAGAGCACCGGGCTGGTCTGACGCCGGACGCGTGAACGGGGCACTGGTATTCATCGCCGCCGGGGCCGGCATTGCCGCCCTGGGGGTGGTGTTGTTCTTCGTCCCGGTCGTGATCGCCCGCCGGCGGCGCGCGCCGGGGGTCGATAACGAACGGCTCGCGGCCACGGTCCACGCCTTTTCGCGGCTGACCCCGGCCGAACGGAAACGCCTGGCCACCCGGGTCCGCCTTTTCCTCAAGCGCAAGAGGTTCACCGCCAGCGGCCAGACCGTACCCGACATCATCCGCCTGGCGGTGGCCGGCAACGCCTGCCTGCTGCGGCTGGGCCGGGATGCGGACTGTTTTCCGGACGTCCGCGAGGTCGCGCTTGACGACGCGGACGATCCCCCTGCCCGCATCGGCCTGGCCTGGATTGACGTGGAAGACGCGATGAGCGGCAGCCCGCGCAACCCGGTGATCCGGGCCTTCGCCGCGCGGCTGGCGGATCAGCGCACGGCCCATCCCCGCAACCGTTGTGCGGCCGAGTATCCGGAAAAATGGTGGCGCCAGTTCACGGCAGTGGCCACCGACCGCACCACGCGCGAGGCCCTGCCGACGCTGGCCGACACGGATATACCGGATGCGCTGTTCCTGGGCGCGTCGGAAATGTTCTTCCAGTCCCCGGACGTACTGGCGAACGCTCACGATCCCCTGTACCGGCTGATGACCGAGTTCTACGGCGTCACCCTGAGCCGGCCTGGCTAGAGCGATATCTCGCCCTGCTCGATTGCCCGGCGGGCGTCGGCGGTCATGAGCTCGTAGGCGTCACCGCCCGGCGGCAGCCAGTAGACCGCCTCGTCATCCGGCGGCGCGAAGCCTTCCTTCTTGAGCTCCACCTTGCGGTGCTTGAAGGTGCCGGTGACTTCCTGTTCGCCCTTCAGGCGGAGAAACACCGGCACCGCATAGGCCGGCAGTTCCGCTTTCAGATGCACGGCCAGACCGGCCCAATCGAGGTCGTCGCCCTCGGGTGTGATCGCGGCCATGCCGGCGCGACCGTCCGTGTGCGGCACCTCGACCCCGTAGACCACGCTTTCGGCAACCTGGGGGTGGCTGTTGAGGGCCTTTTCCACTTCCGTCGTGGCCACGTTCTCGCCCTTCCAGCGGAAGGTATCGCCGAGGCGGTCGACGAAGGCGATGTGGCGCATGCCCTGATCGCGCACGAGATCGCCGGTATTGAACCAGCAGTCGCCCTTCTTGAACGCATCGCGGAACAGTTTCTTCTCGCTGGCTTCGACGTCGGTGTATCCCTCGAACGGGGCCATGTTGGTGATCTTGGTCACCAGCAGGCCCACTTCGCCAGTGGCCACTTCCTGCAGGCGGCCGTGGTCGTCCTTGGTGGGTGCCTCGGTGACCGGATCGAACGCCACCACCGCGAATGACAACGGGCAGAACCCGGCGGTGCGATCCATGTTGAAGCCGTTGACGAACACTAGGTTGCCTTCGCTGGCGCCGTAGAACTCGCAGACACGCTCGATGCCGAAGCGGCTCTTGAACTCGTCCCAGATGTCGGGGCGCAGACCATTACCGATGATCACCCGCACCAGGTGATCGCGGTCGCCGGGCCCGGCCGGGGCCCGCAGCAGATAGCGGCACAGCTCGCCGATGTAGCAGAAGGCGGTGGCCTCGTAGCGGCGGGCCTCGTCCCAGAAGGCCGAGACGCTGAACTTGCGGCCCAGCGCCATGGTGGCCCCGGCGCAGAGCACCGCGCCCCAGGACACGGTCAGCGCGTTGTTGTGGTAGAGCGGCAGGCAGCAGTAGAGCGCATCGTCCGCGCACAACCCCATGCCGGCCAGGCCCAGCCCGGCCCCGCCGCGCAGCCAGCGGGTGTGACTCATCACCGAGGCCTTGGGCATCCCGGTGGTGCCGGAGGTGAAGATGAAGAAGGCTGGCTGGGACTTTTCCACCCGGCGGGTATCGGGGGGATTGGCGGCGGACTGCGAGCGCGCCTCCGCGTTCAGATCCCGGTAGGCGGCGGAATCCGGGGGGCGACTGTCCTCGCCCAGATGCCAGACGCGATCGCCCTGGTCGAACCCGAGCCCGCCACGCACCTCGTCGAAGGCCTCGTGCAGATCGTCACCAACCAGCACGGCCGCGGGCTCGACCAGACCCAGACTGTGAGCCAGCACCTCGCCCCGCTGCTTGGTATTGCACATGGCCGCTGCCGCGCCCAGCTTGACGATGGCGGTTATCGCCATGAGCGTGTGCGAACGATTGCCCACCAGCACCGCGACCCGATCGCCTGACCGGATGCCGGATTTCTTGAGCACGTGGGCGTAGCGATTGGCCGCGGCATTGAACTCCGCGTAGTTGTATTCCTCGTCCTCGAAACGCAGGGCGGTGCGGTGCGGGTGGCGCCGGGCGTGGTGTTCCACCAGGCGGCCGATTGACAGGTGCTTGAGTACCCGCGAGGCGCCGATCAGCCCCACGCCGCGGGCCAGACTGGGCGTACGTACGATATCCCGGAGACCGGCGCGGGCCAGATCCCCAAAGGTGATGCGATCAGCGTTTTTCTGCGTCATGGTCTGATTCATGTCGTTGCTGCGTTTCGGTTGGCCGGCGACCGCCAAGCTCGTCGAGCACCCGTTGCTGGATGCGTCTGGCTACCTCCTCGGCCACCACCTCGTTCACCCGGGCCTGCAGCCGCCGGCGCATCTGCCACCAGGACAGCATGAAGCCGAACACGAAGGTCAGCACGCCCAGCGCCACCCAGAGCCAGGGGCCGTCGGTCACGATCCCGGCCCGGCAAACGCCCACAGCGCCTGCCCGAAACCCGACAGCGACACGGTATGCCGTTGTAGCCGCGGCCACAGGCGCAGAGTGGTCTTGATGTAGACGCTGGCGTCACGCACGCCGGTGTCGGCAGCCAGCATTTCGTAGGCGGTCTTGAGGCCGGCATCCTCCGGCCCCACGTGCAGCAGGCCCAGCGAACGCATGTGACCGACCAGACGGGGCACGTCGTCACGCAGCGTGACGCCCGCCTCGCGCCCCAGGCTGGTGGCGTTCTCCAGCACCCACTCACGAATGGCGCCGGCGGGCAAGCCGGCGCCCACATGCACCAGCGGCAACTGCCGGCCGTCGCCGAGCACCGCCAGCATCTTGGCCTGACCGGGGCACAGCTGACCCAGCACCCCGATGAACTCACGCTCCCGGGCCTCGTCCAGGGTCAGCCGATCGGCATCGGTGAGCAGTCCGGCCAGCATCGCCCGGGCATCGCCCGCCTGGCTGTGCCGGGGCCGGCGCGGCTCGCTGTCGGACAGCTCGTCCAGCCGGTGCTTGAGTTCATTGACGGCCCATTCCTCGGCCGCCTGCAGTCGTTTCACCGCGGTGCCGGCCATCGGCCATTCCTGGGCCCGCTCGGCGGCCCGGCGCAGCAGACGCACCGGCATCGGCGTGGGCAGGCGCAGGCTCTTGCCGGGTTTGTCTGCCATGACTTCGTTCTCCTGACGATCAGCCGAATGCGGCCGCGAACTCGCTACCGAACAACACGATCAACTGGAACCAGCCCACCGCGAAGCCCAGCGCCGCGCCCACCGCGATCAGAATCCATTCATCCTCCTCGAAGGCGGGCCGCAGCATGCCTTCGAAGTCGGTGGAATTCAGTGCCTGCAGCCGGGTGACCAGGGTCTCGCGAATCTGCATCGCGTCCTCGGCATAGTCGGTGACGTGCTGCAGGGCCACCGGCATGCGGGCCAGCACCTCGCTGATGGCGGATTCCTTCATCAGCCGATAGTTTCGCGTGCCCACGGTCCAGGCGACAAACGGCCGGGCCACGCTGGCGGAATCGTCGATCGCCTCCTGCACGTGCCGGCCCACCAACGCGAACAGCTTGTCCGCGTAGGGACCCTTGAGAATGGCCTCGAGAATGTTGCCGGGTGTGAGGATTTCCTGCGACACCAGCTCGCCGTAATCCCGCGCCACTTCCATCTGCCGCTTGTGGAACAGCCCCTGGACGGAAAACGGGCCGATCCGCCACAACTCCTTGGGATTGAAGATCATCTTCAGTGCCACCCAGTTGGTGGCGTAACCCACCATCAGCCCGAACGCCGGCAGTAGCCACCAGGTCTGGTAGAACACCCAGACGCCCATCTGCAGGCAGCCGAACAGGAAGCCGAAATAGAGCCCGGAGCGACCGATGAACTTGAACTCGGCCCGCCCGGTTTCCTTGAAGATGCGATTGAGCAGCGGCTTGTCGCGCACCAGGCTCGATACCACCATATCCTTGAGATCGAACATCTGGCGGATGTTGGTGCGCACCTCGCCCATCACCTCGGCGATCACCTCCGGGGCCTCGCCCTGGACACGGCGAATGATCTGGCGCTTGATCGCGCCGGGCAGCGACTCCCACAACAGCGGCTGATGCCGGCGCATCACCGCCTCGGTGATTTCGTCGACCATGGCCAGCGTGGGCTGCTCCAGCTCGTCGGCGATGCGCTGGGGGTCCAGCCGCGAGAATATTTCCTCCTCGTCGAGCAGCTTGGACGTGATGGTATCTACCGCGATGCCGGCCATCTTCGCGCACTTGCGCGGCACGATGCCCTGCCAGCCAAGGATCGGCTCCTTGATGCCGATGAACTCCAGGGGGTGGAACATCATGCGGATGGCGATCACGTTGGTAACATAGCCCACCACCGCGCTGATCACGGGCATGGAGATGTACTTCCATGTTTCCAGCCCCAGGCCGAGAAACCCGGCTTCCTCCATCTGCCCTCCCCCGAATCCGCTGAGTCCAGCTAGCCGTCGTGTTCGATTGCCGACGCCTCGCAGGCCCGCCACAGCGCCTGCCCCAGTTCCGACAACACCAGCGTGCCGCGCTGCAGGCGCGGCCGCATTTTCAATTCATTGTCCACCATTGCCACGGCACCGCGCACGCGGGCGTCGGTTTCCAGGATTTCGTACCGGGTGTGCAGGGCGTCGCTGGGCCCGCCCAACTGCACCAGACCGAGCAGGCGCAGATGGGCGATGTAGTTGGGCACCTGATCGAGCAGCATGACCCCGGCATCCTTGCCCACGGTGGAGGCGTTTTCCAGCACCCAGCGCGACACCGGCCCCACCCGCATACCGGCGCCGACGTGGCACACGGCCACCGGCTCGCCATCCGACAGCGCCGCGATGATGCGGGCCTCGTCCGGCACCAGTTGCGCCACGATCCGGTCGAACAGATACCGGCGGGCATCTTCCGGGCGCTGGTTCAGCGAGACTGCCAGCAGGCCCTGGAAACGGGCGATGGCATCGGCCTGGGGCGGCAGGTCCGTCACGTCGCCGGCGTCACCGTCTGCCCCCGGCTCGTGCCGCAAGCCATCCAGGCGCTGGGCCAGTTCGCCCAGCAGCCAGGATTCGGTTTCACGGGCCCCGCGGGCGGCCAGATCACCGCCCGGCAGGCTGCCGGCGGCCCGAACCGCACTGCCCAGCAGGCGAAACGGCAACGGGGCCCGTCGCAGGGGCAAACGGCGATCGCTCATCGGGGACTCCTGTCGCACGGCATTGGCGGTTGTCGCGGCCCGTCTCGCCCCATGCTGCAGCTTGGTTGGCAGGCCGTCACACTTAAGTTACATTCGTTACTGTAAACGAGTAAAGCGGCTTTCCTCTTTCTCGCGGGGGCGTCATGGGTGATCAAGTACCACCATCGCAGCCCGACCCGGCTGGCGATACCCGGCCGACCTCCCTGCGGCGGTCGGTGGCGGAACTCGGCCGGCTGTTCGCGCGCCAGCTTTTCGACCTGCAGATGCGCGAACTGCTAACGACCCGGATGCTGCCCATCATCTACGGGCTGGCGATCGGCTTCGCCGCCCTGCTGACAGTGTATTGGATTGCCTGGGGCTTCGGGCAGTCCTGGACCATGGGCGTGGCCTGGCTGCTGGTGATCGGCCCGGCGCTGTTCGTGGCCGTGGTCACCGCCATCCGGGTGTTCCTGGAGTTCGTGATGACGGTGTTCCGCATCGCCCTGTTCCTGGAGTCCCTGGGCGGGCAGATCGAAAGCATCGCCGGGCAGACCGAGGAGATTGCGGAGGACCTGCCACGCATCCAGTTCTGGCGCAGCCGCAAGCGCGATTAAAGCAACAGGCCACCGGCCGTCGAGCCGGGGCGACGCGAGAGACGCGAGAGACGCGAGAGGAGACACCGCATGCCTATGCGGCAGGGGGGATTGCTGATTGCACTGGCGGCACTGGCCACGGCCCTGCCGGCGCAGGCGCTGCGCTGGGATGTCGACGCCCTGGGCGGTATCGACATCGACTGGCAGAACAAGCTTTCCACCGGTATTCAGCTGCGCACCCAGAGCCCCGACCGGGACCTGATCGGCAAGGCCTCGCTGCCGGAGAACCGCGATCTGTGTGCCGCCGACGACTGCATCAGCGTGGACCCGGACGACACCGAACCCAACGAGCGCTTCCTGGCCGCGCCCGGGGCCACCGCGATGTTCACCGACGACGGCAACCTCAACTACGACAAGTACGACGTCACCGCCACCACCACCAAGTGGCTGTCCATGGCCACGCTGCGATTCGGCGACCGCGGCTGGTTCGATAACGTGGGGATGGAGATCGGCTGGCTGGCGCTGGTCGACCCCATCAACATCAACTATCAGGAAACCCGGCCCAACCAGATCGTGGAACCCGGTCCCCAGCCCGGCGTTCAGGTCACCGAGGAGCGCAACGAGGAAACCGAGCGCCAGCTCGGCCGGCTGTTCGATCTGCGCGAGCTCAACGTGTTCTTCCGGGTGCCGTTCATCGGCGAGCGCGAACTGGACGTCAAGATCGGGCGCCAGCTGCTGCCCTGGGGCGAGGGCACCATCGCCCTGCGCGGCTCACTCAATTTCATCAATCCACCGGCCTACACCAATCTGCTGCGCCCGGGGTTCGAGCTGACCGAACTCTACCGGCCGGTGGGGCTGGCCTCGTTCGGCACCCAGCTCACACCGACCCTGTCCGCCGAGGCGTTCTATCAGTTCGAATGGCGGCCGTACCTGCTGCCGCCCAAGGGCGGGCTGGTGTCATTCTTCGACGCCAACAACGAGGTGTCCTCCGACGATGCCATTCCGCTGCCTTTCGGCAAGACGCCGGATGACCCGAACCAGCTCGGCACCCCGGCCAACGACACCGCGGCACTGGTCACCGATACCAGCTTTGCCGGCGCCCGCTCGGCCAACCGGGAACCCGAGGATGGCGGCCAGTACGGCATCCGCGTCAACTGGTTTACCGACGCCATCGGCGACAGCGGCCTGGACATCGGCTTCTATGCCGCCAACTACCACAGCCGCATTCCACTGGTGGGGGCCACCGCGACCGATGCCACCTGCGCCCGGCGCGAGGGCAATCCGCTGGGGCTGGACGCCACCAATGTCGCCGACTTCTTCGCCGCTTGCGGGCTGAATCCCACTGGGCCCAGCACCGGCGGCCTGCTCACCGAGCGCAACGCCCTGCCGCTGGATACCGCCACCTACTTTCTGGAATATCCGGAGGACATCCACATCTTCGGGCTGACCTACAACACCCTGATCGGCGGCTGGGCGATGCAGGGGGAGTTCGCCTTCCGCCCCAACCTGCCGGTACAGGTGGATATCGAGGACGTGCTGTTCGCCGCCTTCCAGCCGGCCTTCCCGCGCAACGACGTGCCGCTGATCCCCAACGCAGTGGACTCACTGGACCCGGGCAACGCCTGCAACAGCCTGGATGCCCTGGGCATTCTCGGGCCGGTCTGCGACACCATCGCCGGCACCCAGGAAAGCCTGACCGAGGCCCTCGGATTTCCCACCCTGGAAGGTCTGGGCGGGGCGACGCTGGCGGGCTCGCAGCGGGCCCTGCCGGATTTCGTCACCGCCTACCGGGGCGGCACCCCCGGCGAGATCCGCCCGGGTCAGTCCATCCACGGCTACGAACGGCTCAAGAACCTGACCACCAGCTTCAACTTCACCCGGCTGCGCGGGGGCGCCAGCGCGCCATTCGGGGCGGACCAGTTCATTCTGCTGTTCGACGTGGCGACCTCCTGGCTGCCGGATCTACCGGACAAGCGCGACCTGCAGTTCGAGGCCCAGGGCACGCTCACCCACGCCTCGCCCGGCATTGCCGAAACCGGTGACGCGCTCAAGATCAACCCGGCCCAGACCACCGACGGGTTCGTCACCGAGTTCGCCTGGGGTTATCGGGTGGCGTCGCTGCTCAGCTACCAGAACGTGCCCTGGTCGGGCGCCTCGCTGGTACCCACCATTGCCCTGTTCCACGATGTGGACGGGGTATCGCCCGGCCTGGCGGCCAACTTCATCGAGGGCCGCAAGATCCTGTTCCTGGACCTGGAACTCAACGCCGGCCGCTGGTCCGCCAACATCACCCAGACCATCTTCGCGGGCGGCGGTAACAACAACATCCTGACCGACCGCGACAATCTCACGCTGTCCGTTGGTTATGAATTCTGAAGAGGGCAAGCCACATGCGCGCTGATGCTTCGTCACCCCGCCACCAGCGGGGCGCGATCGGTTTCTGGCTGTTCCTGCTGGTGGTGCTGGCCGGGGCCGCCGCCGGCGGCGCCCTGATCGGCTACTGGGTATTCAAGAACGTGGATGCCCGGCTGCTGCTGACCAATCAGCCGGCGATGGTGACCATTCCGGAACCGCTCAACGCCACCGCGGACGTGCTCAACAACCTCGACATCACGCTGGACGACGTCATCTCCACCAGCGTGCCCATCGACCAGACCGTCTCCATCCCGGTGGACGAAACCCTCAACCTGCTGGCCAAGTTCGATGCCGAGGTCCCGATCCGGATGAACGTGCCGGTCAACGAGACCATCACCATCGATCAGACCCTGAGCGTGGATGCGGTGATCACGGCCGAGGTCCTGGGCGACACGCTGGAGCTGCCCATCCGCGGCGACATCCCGATCAAGGCCGACGTGCCCATCAATCTGAACATCCCGGTGGACAAGAACGTCCAGCTCAAATTCACCGCGCCGGTGGCCGCCAAGCTCAAGCAGAATCTGGAAGTCCCGCTGAAAACGACCATCGACGCCGACATCCCCATCCAGGCCGATCTCAGCGTGCCGGTGAAATCCCAGCTCAAGGCCCGGGTGTTCATGCCCGAGGACCCCACCGAAGTGATCATCGACTACGCCGACCTGAAGCTGCCGCTGCGCACGCTCGACGTCGGCCTGAAAGATGAAGCCGGCGCGGAGGAATCTCCGTGATACCGCTGCCGCTGCAGCAACGCGGCGGCATCCTGCCCTGGCTGCTGGGCGGCGGCCTGGTGGTGGGTGCGGTGGTGATCGGCGGTGCTGCGGGCTTCTGGCTGCTGCTCAACCTGCGGCTGGGGCTGACCATTTCGGAACAGCCGCTGGCCCTGGGTCTGCCGGACGAACTGGAAGTGGAGACCGAGGTGACCAACGTGCTGGACATCGGCATGAAGGGGTTGATCAACGCCCAGGTGCCGTTCGACCGCGAGGTGGTCGTGCCCATGCGCGGCGAGTATGAGCTGGACGTGTCGCTCGACGCCCAGGTCCCGCTGGACTTCGACATCACCTACAACGGGCTGCTGCCGGTGGACACCTACGCCGACATCACCGCCCGCACCGACCTGGATTTCCGCACCATCAAGCAGTACCGCAATATCGAGATCAAGGCCCGCCTGCCGCTCAAGCTCAAGATTCCGGTCAACCTCAAGGTGCCGGTGCGCGAGACCATCCGCTTCAAGTACGACGGCCCGCTCACCGTGGTAGCCAACCAGAACCTCAACACCCGGCTCGAGACGGTGCTATCCACCACCCTGGCGGTCGACCAGGTGGTGTCCACGCCGGTCACGCGCAGCTTCGGGCTGAAGTTGCAACTGCCCGATGATCGGGTCAAGGCGATCATCAATCACTCGGACCTGAAACTGGACCCCAGTACCCTGCGGCTGGAAATCGCCGACGACAACGACGGGCCCGAGCGCATGGCCTCGCCGTTCGGGCCGGCGGCGGATTGAACGCGATCGGCCCGTTGTGACTTTCCCGCATGTCGATCATCCGGGCCGCTGGGCTTGAAGCTTATGGCGGGCTAATCCCGCTTCCGGGCAGCGGTGGAAATGAGGAGTGGCCACGCCAACCCGGCCCCGGGAACCCGCATCGAACGCGGCATGCTCACTCCTGCCCGGTTGCCGTGTCCGCCTTCGCCAGACGCGCGTTGACGCGTTCGAGGTCGTCCCTGCCCAGAATGCCGGCCGCCTGACGCAGCCGCAGTTTGGCCCCGAAAAAGTCGTACCAGGCTTGCTGGCGGTCGGCACGCCGACGCACCAGTTCGATCTCGGCCTCGAGCACATCGAGGATATTGCGGGTACCGGTCTGCCGGCCGGCGCGCGCCGCCTCCACCGCGGTCTCGCCGGAGGCGATGGCGGCATCCAGGGCCTCGATGCGGGCCGCGGCGGCGGTTACGTCGTCGTAGGCAGTGCGTACGTCCACGGTCACCTGACGGCGGGCGGCGATCAGGTCCTGGCGGGCCTGTTCCAGTTGATAGCGGGCCTCGTCCACCGCCGCGCTGGTCGCGCCCCCGGAAAAGATCGGCAGGCTCAGTTCGATGCCGACCGAGCGGGTTTCGGTGATCGAGTCGAACTCGCCGCTGGTGCCGCCGACCGGGAAGTTGACCACCTGCTCGCTCTCACCGATCCGCCCCACCAGCGACACCGTGGGCAGGTGCCCACCCTGCTGGCTGTCCACGTCCTCACGGGCCGCCGCGTAGGCGCGCCGTGCGGCCGCCACGGCCGGACTCCGGGACTGCGCCCGCGCCAGCCAGGTCTCGACGTCGGCCTCCGGCGCGGATGCCGGTCCGGTATCCGCCAGCGGCGCCAGACCCGCCGGTGCCTGTCCGGTAAGCTGGCGCAGGGCGTCGCGCGCCCGGTTCAGGCCGTTGCGGGCAGTGATGGCATCGACCCGGGCGCCGTCCAGCTCCGACTGCGCCTCCTGACGCTCGGTCACCGGCGACAGGCCTGACTCGAACGCGGCATCGGCACGGTCGAGCTGGCGCGCGATGACTTCCTGCTGGCGCTGCGCGGCCTCCAGGTCGTCGCGCGCGGCCAGCACGTCGAAGTAGGCTTGGGCGGTACGCACCATCAGGGACTGCTCGGCCGCGGCGAGATCGCGCTCGGCGGCGTCGCCGCGCGCCGCCGCGGCATCCTTGGACTGCCAGGCCGCCCAATCGAACAGCGGCTGGTTCAGCGACAGCGCCAACGACTGCTGTTCCTGGAAATCGTCGTTGCCACCCCCGCCGCCGAACCCGGCGTCGGCACCATCGGTGCCCTCGAAGCGCTGCTCCTGGCTGACCTGCGAATAGCTGGCGCTGCCGGAAATGTTCGGCAGCAGCTGTCCGCGCGCCTGGCGGTAGCGGGCATCGGCGGCACCGGCTTCGGCGCGGGCGGACTGCAATTCGGTGTCGGCCGACCGGGCCCGGTCGTAGACCTGCAGCAGGTCGTCGGCGGCCACGGCGGTGCCGGCCAACGGCAGCAGCACGGCGGCAGTGATAACGGCGGTTGCGCGCATGTCAGCCTCCCTCCGTGCGCGCGCCGCGGCGCGCGGCGAGCCAATCATGCGTGCGCGCCCCCAGCACCAGCAGGCAGGGCGTCACGATCAGCGTCAGCACGGTGGCGAACAGCAGGCCGCCGACCACCGCGGTGGAAAGCTGCGTCCACCACTGGGTGGAGGGGGCGCCGATACTGACCTCCCGCGCGAACAGGTTGATGTTCAGCCCCAGCACCATCGGCATCAGGCCCAGCACCGTGGTCACGGTGGTCAGGATCACCGGCCGCAGGCGCTCGGCGCCGGTCTGCAGCACGGCGTCGAGATAGCCGCGGCCTTCGGCCCGGATCAGGTTGTAGGTGTCGATGAGGATGATGTTGTTGTTGACCACGATGCCGGCCAGCGCGATCACGCCGATGCCCGACATCACCACGCCGAACGGCCGGCCGGTGACGATCAGCCCCAGCAGCACGCCGATGGTGGAGAACACCACCGCGGACAGGATCAGGAACGCCTGGTAGAAGCTGTTGAACTGGGTCAGCAAGATCATCGCGATCAGCGCGATGGCGGCCAGGAAGGCCTTGCTCAGGAACGACTCGGCCTCACGCAGATCCTCGTCCTCGCCCTTGAAGGTCACGCCCAGGCGCGGATCGAGATCAGCGTCGGCCCGGTTCTCCGCCACCCAGTCGCGCAGCTCGGCGAGTTGCGCGGCCACCAGCCGGCCGTGAGCGACATCGGCCTCCACGCTGACCGTCTGCCGACCATCGGTGCGGTGGATCAGGTCCACCTTCTGGCCCGGCACGCGGGTGACGAAGTTGCTTACCGGCGCCATGCCGTCGGCGGTCTGCACGCGCAGATCGCTCAGGGCGTCCAGGTCACGGTGGGCCCGTGGATAGCGCACCCGGATATCCAGTTCGTCCTCGGCATCGGCGGCCTGGTACTCGCCCACCTTGATGCCCTGGGTGACCAGCTGCACCGCCTGCCCGATGGAGGCGATGTCGGCGCCGTAGCGTGCGGCCTCGCCGCGATCGACCTGCAGGCGCCATTCCAGGCCCGGCGTGGGCCGGCTGTCGGTAACGTCGGTGAAGCCGCCGACCTCGCGCATACCCTTGCGCACCCACTCGGCGGCGGGTGCCAGTTCGGCCAGCGACGGTCCGGACAGCTCCAGCACCACCGGCTTGCCCTCCTGCGGCCCCTGTTCCTGCTCGCGCACCTCGATGGCCACGCCGGGGATATCCGCCACCCGGCTACGGACCTCGGCCAGGACCTCGGCCGCCGGCGGCCGGGTTTCCCAGTCCTCGAACGCCAGCCGGACCTGGCCGATGACGTCGTCGGCGGTGCCCTCGCGAAACTGCAGGCCGCTGCGCGCGTACACGGATTCGAAGGCGTCCATGCCCACCACGCGCGATTCCACCTTGCGCACCAACCTGTCGATTTCCTCGACCGACAGCGAGCCGCGCCCGCGGATCTGGACCACCGCGTTGTCCGGTTCGATGTCGGGGAAGAATTCCACGCCCTTGCCCACGTTCGCGTACAGGACCACCGAGCCGACCAGCGCGACCACCGCCCCCAGCGCCACCTTGCCGGCATGATTCAGCATGCGTTGCAGCACCCGCACGTAGGCGCCGGTGTAGCCGGTCAGGCTGTCGCCGGGGCGCCAGGCGCGCTCGCCGCCGGACGGCGGCGCGCCGCCTACGGCCGCGCCGAGGTTGGGCACGAACACCAGCGCCATCAGCAACGACGCCGACAGCACCGCGATCAGGGTGATGGGCATGTAGCGCATGAACTCGCCGATCACGCCCGGCCACACCAGCAGCGGCGCGAACGCGGCCAGTGTGGTCAGGGTCGACGAGATGATCGGCCAGGCCATGCGCTGGGCGGCGTGCTTGTAGGCCTGGGTGCGCGGCTGGCCCTCGGCCTGGTAACGATCCGCCAGTTCCACCACCACGATGGCGGCGTCCACCAGCAGGCCCAGTGCCAGGATCAGCGAGAACAGCACCACGATGTTCACCGTCAGGCTCATCGCGGACAGCACCAGGATGCCGAGCAGGAACGACCCCGGAATGGCCACGCCCACCAGGGTGCCGGCGCGCAGACCGAGAATGCCCACGATCACGATCATCACCAGCAGCACGCCGGACAGCACGTTGTTCTGCAGGTCCGAGAGCATGGTGCGCACGTCCTCGGAACGGTCCTGGGTGTAGGCCACCCGGACCGCGTCCGGCCAGTTCTCGCGCAGGCGCTCGGTGGCTTCGCGTACCGCTTCGTTGGTCTCGATGATGTTGGCGCCGAGGCGCTTGGTGACCTCCAGCGCCAGCGTCGGCTGGCCGTTCAGGCGCGCGAAGCCCTGCGGGTCGCGGAAGGTCCGGCGCACTTCGGCAACGTCGTCCACCGTGACCACACGGCCCTCGGATTCCTTGATCGCCAGGTTCAGAAACTCGTCGGGGTCGTCGATCACCCCCGGCACCTTGAGCGGGAAGCGGCCGCTGCCGGTGGTCACGGCGCCCGCCGGCACCAGCTGGTTGTTGCGGCTGACGGCGTTGTAGACCTCCTCCAGCGACAGGCCGTAGGTTTCCAGCCGGGTGGGGTCGATGATCAGCTCGATCTGCTCCTCGCGATCGCCGCCGATATCGGCCTCCAGCACCCCGGACTGGCCTTCCAGCTCGTCTTTCAGATCGCGCGCCAGCCGCACCAGCGTGCGTTCGGCGACGTCGCCGTAGAGATTGACGATCAGCACCGGGAACAGCGCGACGTTGACCTCCTGGACATGCGGCTCGTCGGTCTCGTCCGGCAGTTCCGGGCGCGCCCGGTCGACCCGGTTGCGCACCTCGTCCAGCGCCCGGTCGGGATCGAAGCCGGCCTCGAATTCCAGCACCACGTTGGCGTAGCCCTGGCCGGCGGTGGCCCGGATCTCGGTCATCCCCTCCAGGCCCTTGAGCTCCTGCTCCATGGGCTTGACCAGCAGGCGTGCCGCGTCCTCGGGGGAGATGCCCTGGTGCGCCATGGACACGTAGATGGTGGGAATGGTGACGTCGGGTTCGGCTTCCTTGGGAATCTCGACGTAGGCGATCATCCCGGCGATCAGGATGGCGGCCAGCGCCACCAGCACGGTGCGCGGCCGCGCGAACGCGGCATCCAGCAATCCGTTCACGGCGCCGGCGACTCCGCTTCGGCTGCGGCGGCCGCGGTCGGCGCGTCGTTATCGTCCTCGGTGCCGGTGTCCACCGCATCGCCGGCGCGCACGAAGCCCTGGCCGACGGTGATCAGCCGCAGGCGCTCCGGCAGGCCGGACAGCCACACCCGGCCGTCGCGGTTGCGCACGATGTCGGCGGCGTGGAAGCGCACGGTGCCATCGTCGGTCACCGACTTGACGCCGAACACGCCGTCCTCGTCCAGGGTCAGGATGGCCGGCTCCACCGCGTGCGCGGTGACTTCCTCCAACGGCAGCCGCAGTTCGGCCGAGGCACCCGCGATCAGGCGGCCGTCCAGGTTATCGACCTTGAGTTCCACCCGGAAGGTGCGGGTGGCTTCATCGGCCTCGCTGGCGATGTAGCGCACCTTCCCCTCGCGGGTCTTGCCTGAGATCAGTTCGGCACTACCCGGCTGGCCCTCCTCCAGATAGGGCACCACGTCCTCGGGAGCGTTGCCGTAGACGATGAACGGGTCCTGCTGGATCACCCGGCCCACGGTGTCGCCCACCGCCAGCACGTCGCCGACCTCCACCGGGCGCGTATCCAGCACCCCGTCGAACGGCGCCCGGATGGTGGTGTGGTCGATGTCGGTACGGATGCGCTCGACCGCGGCCCGCGCGGCGTCCAGATTGGCGCGCGCCTGGGCGAGATCGACTTCGGTCTGGTAGCCCTTGGCCTGCATGGACTCGGCGGCCTGGAACTGCAGCCGGCGCTGCTCCAGGGTGGCGCGCGCCTCGGCCAGCTGGCTGCGGCGGTCGTCGGGATCGAGCCGCGCGATCACCTCGCCCTCGGACACCCGTGCACCGCGTTCGGCGGCAATCTCCGCCACCCGGCCCTGGGTGCGCGCGCGCACGGTCACCGCACGCACCGGCGCGGTACGACCGCTCAGGCGGGCCTCCCGCATCACCGGCTCGGCCTCGGACTCGCGTACCTGCACGCTCACCCGGCCGGGCTCGGGCGCGGACTCGTCGGTCTTCGACTGCGGCCGCGGTTCCTCGCCCACCTGGCCGGTCGCCATCCACAGGGCGACCGCCGCAGCGATGGCGGCGGCGATCCACGCCGGGTGTAGGTTGCGCAGCCGCTTCACGGGCGCGCTCCGGGACAGTCCCTCATCGGTGTTTTCCTTCTTCCTGCGCCAGCGCCTCCAGCACACGCTCGGTGTTGTCCAGCGCGGCGTCGTAGAACCGGCGCATCTCGGTGATGCGCGTCCGTGCGCCGGCCCACTCGGCCGGCAGATCGGCCTCCAGCTGCGCCACGTCGATGCGGGTGCGCCGCATGCGTTCCAGGTAACCCTCCAGAATGCGGGCGTAGGGCTGCGGCGCCAGGCGGTAGTAGTCCTGGCGGTCGCCCGGCATGCTGGTGCGCTCGATCGCACCCAGATTCACCAGCACCCGCGCATTGGTGCTGACGCTGGCACGACTGACCTGCAGCATGCGCGCAAGCTCCGCCAGGCTGGCCGGACCGCCGTGCACGATGAGGTAACCGAGCATGCGCCCGGCGATGCGCGGCAGCCCGTCACCCTGGGCATGCAGGCCCATGCGCTCGATGAAGGCTTCGACGGCTGTCGGGTTGGATTCAGGCATGGGCGCCATTATGTGGCATTCAGTTCATTCAGTCTATCCTGAATGAATTAACAATCGTGATTTCGATACTGCGGCGACGGCAATGTCCGAGACGCACCCGAATCAACTACGTCAGCGATGCAACCGCGCGCGCTCTATCAGGGACCGGAGAAACGAGCTTTCCTGCGGAACCCATCCCGCACGCGGCCTTGCTGACCAGCATATCCGGCGCCCCCGCATGGCCTGATGACGTGTCTGAACGCCTGTACCCGGACTACTCGGTCGCTGGCACGTTCAACGCTTCGAGCAACGCGTCATGGAACCGCGCCGGTGCCTCGACATGCGGCAGATGGCCGATGTCGTCGAACGTGACCAGTTCGGCGTCGGGAATGGCGTCGCGGGCGTCGCGGCCCAGGGCCGGGTAGTCGCCCAGGCGGTCGGCAAGTTCGTCGTCGACCAGGTCCTTGCCCAGGGCGGTGCGGTCGCGTTGGCCGATGAACAGGGTGGTCGGCACCTGGAGATTGCCGAATTCATGCACTACCGGCTGGGTGTAGACCCTGTCGTAGGTCAGCGCCTGGGCCCAAGCCACGCGGGAGACGTCGTCACCCACATACATGCCGGCCAGCATCCTCGCCCAGCGCTCATATTCGGGCTTCCACTCGCCGTCGTAGTAGTAGTTCTGCTGATAGCGACGGATGGCGGTGAAATCCTTGCCCGCCTCGCGCCGGTACCAGGCGTCGACTCCGCGATACGGCACGCCCTCCGCCTTCCAGTCCTCCAGTCCGATCGGGTTGACCAGCATCAGGCGGTCCGTGCGCTCGGGAAACATCAGCGCGAACCGGGTCGCCAGCATGCCGCCCATGGAGTGTCCCAGCACGGTCGCTCGCTCGACCTCGAGTTGGTCGAGCAGCGTCGCCGTGTTGGCCGCCAGTTGATGGAAGCTGTAGCCGTAGGCCGCCGGCTTGCCGGATTTGCAGAAACCGACCTGATCGGGTGCGACCACCCGGTAGCCGGCATCCACCAGCGTGGCGATGGTGGCCTCCCAGTAGGCGGCACAGAAGTTCTTGCCGTGCAGCAGCAGGACGGTTTCGCCGTTGCCCTCGCCTTCCGGCGCGACATCCATGTAGGCCATGGGCACCGGGCCGCGCAGGGTCTCCAGATCGAAGACCTCGACGGGATGCGGGTAGTCGAAATTTTCGAGATCCGCGCCCAGATCCTCGACGGACTGGGCCCGGGCCAGGCCGGCGAGAAGACAGAATACGGCAATCAGCGTCAGACGCATGGCAGTCACGGCGTTCCTTGATGTTCGCGATCCGATACGGTGCCACGGATGGACCGCGCCGACGACCTCAGGACGCCGGCGGGGCCACGAAGCCGCCGATCGCGTCAGCCAGCAGCCGGGCGAAGGCGATTCCGGTGCGGTCCTCCAGATACGGCGCCACGATCTGCACGCCAACCGGCAGCCCGCCGGCGGTGCGGCCGATCGGCGCCACGGTCACCGGCAGATACGCCGACGTCGGCGGGGCAATCCACTTGAACATCTCGTGATACGGCAGCGCCCGGCCGTCCACGTCGATGCGGCGGGCGAACAGGTTGCCTTCCTGGTTGTGCGGGATGGCCGGGGTGGCGGTCACCGGCATCAGCAGTACGTCGAAGCGTTCGAAGAACGCCGCCCAGTCGCGGCGCTGGCGCTCGCGCCGTTCGTGGGCGCCGGCCCAGGTCTTGTGGCTCTGGGTGGCTTCGGCGACGAACCCGCCCAGGGTGCCGGCCCGCGTACGCCGCATCAGCCGGAAAAGGGCGGCTGCCCGCCGGGCCCTGCGGTAGAGCTTCGGCGGAATGCCGGCCCCGACCACCGCGTTGAGCAACTGCTGATACAGCAGGAAGCTGTCGGGAAAGCGAACCGGCAGATCCGGCGATGCGTCGACCTCGGCCCCCGCCCCCTCAAGCGCCGTCGCCAGCGTACCCTGCAGGCGGCGAGTCTCGGTATCGATCGGCGCGAACTCGTCATCGAACCAGCAGCCGATGCGGAAATCGGCGAGCGAGGAATGCCGGGCCGGCGGCAGCGACAGCCGCCAGGCCCGGCCGGCCAGGTCATCGGGCCCGGCCAGCACGTCCATTGCCAGTTCCAGATCGGCGGCGTCACGGGCCAGCGGCCCGCCCACGGCCAGATCCGGCTGCGACCGGGTCCCCGGCGGCCCCGGAATATGGCCGGTCATCGGGATCAGGCCGTAGCTGGGTTTGTGGCCATAGACCCCGCACCAGTGGGCCGGGGTGCGGATCGACCCGCCAATATCGCTGCCCAGTTCCAGGGCGGTGAATCCGGCAGCCACCGCGGCCGCCGCGCCGCCGGAGGACCCGCCCGACGTGCGGCTGACATCCCAGGGATTGTTGGTGGTGCCGTAGACCTTGTTGTAGGTCTGCAGGTCCTGGGCCATGCGCGGGGTGTTGGTCTTGCCGAACACGATGGCGCCGGCATCGAGCAGCCGCTGGACGGCCACGGCTGTGGTTGCGGGCCGATAATCGGCCAGACCGGGATCGCCGCAGGCGGTGACCATGCCGGCCACTTCCCAGGTGTCCTTAACCGTCATGGGCACGCCGTGCAGCGGCCCCCAGGATTGCCCGGCCGCCCGCGCCGCGTCGGCCGCATCGGCCCGGGCGCGCGCGCCCTCGATATCCTGCACGACCACCGCGTTGATGGCCGGATTCCGGCGTTCGATGCGCTCGAGAAACACGTCCAGCGCCTGGCGGCTGCCGATCTCGCCGGCGGCGATGGCACGGGCGAGGTCGGCCGCGCCGACGGGGAAGGCCTGCTGCATTATCGGGAAAGATTTATTGTCGGTAATGCAGCATAGCACGGCCCCGCGGGCCTGATGGCACCGTGAGGACCCCGTCAGTAACGGTAGCGGACGTTGCCGGTGACGTTGCGCCGGCTGCCGTAACCGCAGTCCAGCCCCGGCCCGCGACACCAGGAAACATAGGTCTTGTCGGTGACGTTCTGGGCGTTGACGCTGAAGTCCCAGGCGCCGGTGCGGTACCCCGCCATGGCGTCGTAAAGCGTGACGTCGGGGATTGCCGTGGCGCCGCCGCCACCAACCAGCCCCGCCTGATGCCGGGCGCCGGCGCCCAGGCGAAAGCCGTTCACGAAGCGGTACTTGCTCCAGACCGAGGCCAGCTCCTCGGCGACATAGCCCAGGCGGGTACCCGCGCTCGCGTCACGCGCGTCGAGCCGCGTGTAGTTGGCCAGCACCTCGAAGCGACCGAACCGCTTCTTGACCTGCGCCTCCCAGCCGTCGACCACGGCCCCGGTCTGGGTCACACCGCCGGGGGTGTTGCCGCGGGCAACGCGGTCTTCCTGCTCGATATCGAACCAGGCCAGATCCACCGACAGGCTGTGCCGGCGCGACAGGTACTTCAGCCCGATTTCCTCCTGCGAACCTGTGGTGGGCTCGAGCGTGCCGCCGGCTTCGTCGGTACCCAGATTGGGCACGAACGATTCCGCGTAGCTGACGTAGGGCGATATACCGGAATCGAAGCGGTACATCAGGCCCGCGCGGCCGGTGGTCACCTCGTCCTCGGTCGTGGTATCCGGGCCGGCCACGGCCAGCGTGGTGTTTTCCGAGTCATCCCGCCGCAGCGCCGCCGACACCACCAGCCGATCGATCTCGATGTGATCGATCAGGTAGAGGCCGGTCTGGCGGATTTCGCTGTCCGGGCGGTCGACGGGGTCCAGCACCTGGGACTGGAGATTGCCGTACTGCGGATCGTAGACGTTGATGGTGCCGCCCTCACCGGGCCCGGAGTAGTAGTTGTCCTCGGTGAACAGGGCATCCTGATGGTCCAGACCGATCGCCAGGTGGTGCCGCGTCGGCCCCAGCTCCACCACGCCTTCCAGACGAAGATCGAGATTGGTGACGTCAGTGGCCTTGTCGCTCTGGAAGATGGTGCGTGGGATGTTGCCGTCGTCGTCCGGCACCTCGCCCACCTGGGTCCAGTGCTCACGGGTTTCGGCTTCGGAATCGGTATGCCGCGCGGTGGCCCGGAAATCCCAGTTCTCGGTGAGGCGCTGATCCAGGAACAGCGTTACTTCGGTCTTCTCGCGGTCGTAGCGGTCCCACTCGGGCTCGCCCACGAAAGTGTTCGTGGGGATACGGCCACGCGGGGCGGGGTCGATGGTGCCGCGGGAGGGCAGGAACTGCGCGGACACCTTGCCGGTGTTGACCTGACGGTTGAGCAGGACGGTCAGCTCGGTGCCGTCACGCGGTTTCCAGGTCAGCGAAGGCGACAGCACATAGCCGTCGTCTTCAACGAAATCCACCTGCGTATCGGCATCCCGCCCCAGTGCGACCAACCGGTAGAGCAGATTGCCGGATTCGGTCAGCGGCCCGGTCAGATCCATGGCGAACTGCAGGCGCGAGAACGACCCGGCCTGGGCCCAGATTTCGCCCTGCTGCTCGGCACGCGGCAGCTTGGACACGGCGTTGATGATGCCGCCCAGTTCCGACTGGCCGTAGAGCACCGACGACGGCCCCTTCAGTACCTCGATGCGTTCCAGCGCGTAGGGGTTGGTGCGCACGCTGTTGTAGAACCCGTAGATCGAGCGCAGGCCGTCGAGATAGCGGGAGGCATCGAGCCCGCGTACCGATACGGTATCCACGCGGGTATCGAAGCCGAACTGCTCGGCGAACACCCCCGACGAATAGACCAGCGCGTCCTCGATGGTCTGGGCGCCGATATCCTGGATGAAGTCCTGCTCCACCACCTCGATGGACTGCGGCGTGTCCGCCACCGGCACCCGGTTCTTGCCCACCTGGCTGGGTTGATCCAGATTGATGTAGGCATCGCTTTCCCGGCCGCTGTCGCCGGACACCTCGATCGGGTCCAGCCGGGATTCGCCGGCTTCCTGATTGTCGTTGCGCGCCTCCGGCTCAGCGTTTGCGGGCCCGACGCGCATGAGAGCCATGCTGCCGAGCAAGCCGATGGCGCAGACGGTCATGAACAACCGACTGTTCATCGTCTTTCCCTTCCATTGTTTTTCGGCCCGCCGCGAGCCGGCAGGCCGGGAATGCGGGGCGCGGCGCCATTGCCGCGCCCCGGAGGCCGCCGGCTACTTACTGCCAGCGGTAA
The DNA here is from genome assembly GCF_031846305.1 of Spectribacter acetivorans. Classification (NCBI taxonomy): domain Bacteria; kingdom Pseudomonadati; phylum Pseudomonadota; class Gammaproteobacteria; order Salinisphaerales; family Salinisphaeraceae; genus Spectribacter; species Spectribacter acetivorans. The sequence goes on along the minus strand of NZ_JAVRHY010000001.1, from coordinate 370,541 downwards.
GTCAGGCTGCCGACCACCTGGCGCGGGACGCCGTAATCACAAGTCGAAGTCGGGGCCGTGCCCGCGCAATAAATGGGCTGTTCGTCGAACAGATTGTTGGCGGCCAGCTGCAAACCCACGTTGCCGGCCAGGTCATAGCGTACGGCGGCGTCCACCAGCGTGGCCGAAGGGAACCGGACGGCATTGGCGCCGTCGGCAAACGACGAACCGGTGTAACGCACCCCGGCACCCAGCCCGAGACCGGCCAGCGGGCCCGTATAGAGTGTGTAGTCCAGCCAGAGGTTGGCCAGGTGCTCCGGCTTGTTGGCAAGCCGCTTGCCGTTGGTGGCCTGAGCACCGCCGGCCTCGCCCACTTCCACCTGCTGCCAGGTGTAGCCGGCAATGACCTGCAGGTTTGCCGTGAGGTCGGCGATCACTTCCAGCTCGGCCCCGGTGGACTCGGTTTCACCGATCTGCACCTGATCCATGGGGTTGCCCGGGTTGGCGGGATTCTGCACCACCTCGTTCTCGCGGGTGATATCGAATACGGCCACGGTGGCGGACAGGCCGCTGCCGGGCGGCCGATAGCGCAGCCCGGCCTCGAGCTGTTCGCCCACCTGCGGGTCATAAGCCTCGCCGGTGAACTGATTCTCGCCATAATTCGGGGTGAAGGATTCCGAGTAGCTGGCGTAGGGCGCCCAGCCACCGCCGGCCAGGTAGACCACGCCCGCGCGCAGCGACAGTTCGTCCTGATCCTCAGTCGGCTGGCCGGTAGTTTCTTCTTCCACCCAGTCCTGGCGCCCGCCCAGCGACACCACCCAGCGGTCGTTGAACTTGATGTGATCCTGCAGGTACAGGCCGATCTGGTCGGCGTCGGTGGACGTGGGCGGATTGAGGCTGGGCGGCACGAAGTCGCGGCCGTACACCGGGTTGAACAGGTCGAGGTCGCTGGCAGGCCCGTTGATGGGAACGAAGCCGCTGGTCTGCGTATCCAGCGTCAGGGTCTTGTAGTCGATGCCGGCCAGTACCGTGTGCTGAACCGCCCCGAAACGCAGCTTGCCAATCAGGCGGTTGTCCACCGTCAGGGTGTCACCCTCGTCGTAGCGGATGCGCTGGCCGCGGTCGACCAGCGTGCGCAGATCATCGTCGATGTAGGGCCCGAAATAGTTGCGGAAGGTGTCGAGTACGTCGTACTCGATCTCCCGGTAGCGCAGGTTCTGGCGAAAGGTCAGCACGTCGCTGAACTCGTGCTCGAACAGATAACCGGCGGCCCATTCCTGCGAATCGTAGCGGTCGAACTCGGGCTCGCCGATGTAGCGGTTGTCGGGCACCTGGCCGAACTGGCCCGGGTCCGCCGTGCCCTGGCGTGGAAACGCGGTCCAGGGATAGCGGGTCTCGTAGGACTGGTAGTGCGTCAGCAGCGTCAGCGACGTCGCATCCGTGGGCTGCCAGGTCAGGCTGGGTGCTATGTAGGTGCTGTCGTCGTTGACGAAATCGATGAAGGTATCGGCCCGCTGCACCAGACCGGTCACTCGGTAGCGCCAGTCGCCGTTTTCATCGATGCGGTCGCTGATGTCCACGGTGGCCTGCTTGTGGCCGTCGCCGCCGATCTCCAGACCGATCTCTCGCAGTGGCTGGACAGTCGGCTTCTTGGTCACCAGATTGATGATGCCGCCGGGCTGGGCCTGGCCGTAGAGGATCGACGCCGGGCCACGCAGGATCTCGATGCGATCGAAGGCGTAGGTTTCCAGCGGCGAGTCGTACACCAGACCCGCCTGGATCTGGGTGCCGTCGCGGTAGGTCGCGTTCTGGGCGGAGAAGCCGCGGATGTCGATGGAGAACGAATCGATCACCCGCTGCGCCGCGCGGTTCTGCACGTAGATCCCGGGGGTATAGGCCACGGCTTCCGCCAGATTGTCGGCCTGGCGATCCTCCAGCTGTTCGCGCGAGATCACCGACACCGACTGCGGCGACTCGATCAGCGGGATGTCGGTCTTGGTGGCGGTGGTGGAACGCTCGGCCTTGTAGCCATCCACCGGGCCGGTGGCCGATTCACCCTGTGCCTGGACGCTGATCGGCCCGAGTTCCGTGGCCCCGTTGCCGGATTCCTGCTGGGCTGCGGCCAGGCCCGGCGCCAGCAGCGCCAGACCCATGGCCAGGCCGGCGACCGCCGCCATTCCCCGATATCGATGTGTCATGAGCTCTCCCTCAGTCATTGCTGGTTATTAATGCAAGTCATTCGCATTCATTCTACGGAACGCGCTCGGGAGTTTCCAGTGCTGCCGTGCAACGACACGAATCGAGATCGTCGGCCGGGAATCCGAGAACGGAACGGCGGGCGGCCGGGCATCAGGCTGCCGACCAACATCAGACGGGGGAGATGATCGCCGTGGTTGCGACCCGCGCCGGCCTTACGGCCGCGCGGGAATCGTGCTGCTTGCGGGCCCGTCGTGTCGGCCGCGCTCGAGCCGGCGACTCAGCCCGATACGCCGACCACCCCGGCTAACCACTCGAGCGAGCCGCGCAGGAACAGCCAGTAGACCAGTCCGCCGTACAGCAGGTACTTGAGCGCGTAGTAGACCGGCCGGTTCCAGGCCTTCACTTGCTTGGCCAGCGTGCGCAACTGGTAGAGGTAGTAGAACCCCTTGTTGATGAAGCCGACCTTGTCGGCCTCGGTGTTCTTGCTCGCGGTACCCGACACCACCAGACGCGAGAACAGCGTATTGAACCAGTCCACCAGGAACAGGCGGACCGGCCGGCGCACGTCCAGAAACAGAATGATGCGATTGCTGTCGCTTTCGTTGGCGGCGTAGTGGATGAAGGTTTCGTCGAACATCACTGCCTCGCCGTCCCGCCAGTGGTATTTCTGGCCGTCGACGCAGATGTAACAGTCGGGCGAATTGGGGGTGGCCAGCCCCAGGTGATAGCGCAGCGAGCCCGCGTAGGGGTCGCGATGCTTTACCAGCCGGCCACCCGGGGGCAGCATGGCAAACATGGCCCCCTTGACCGACTTGCACTGGTTGACCAGCGCCACGGTCCGCGGACACAGCTGCTCGGCCGATTTCAGACTGGCCCCGTACCACTTGAGATAGAAGCGCTTCCAGCCGGAGCGAAAAAAGGAATTGAAGCCGATGTCATCGAGCCGGTCGGAGGCGGCGATGCGGGCACTGTCGTTGAGCGCCAGGGCTTCGTCGCGGATGGTTTCCCAGTTTTCCTGAAGTGTCCGCAACTCGGGGAACTGGTCTACGGCCGCATAGGGATCGCTGCGCACTGCCGAGGTCCAGTAGAACAGACAGTTGATCGGCGCGAACAGATTGGCGTGGTCGGAAATCTTCCGGCCAAGCCCCGCGTGCCGGACCCGGCCACGCATCTGCACGTAAACCGCGCACAGTACAAAGGCGGTGAGCAACCAGATACCCATGTCGGCGTCCTCGTCGTCTTGTTCCGGGTCCACCTGACCCGCAAGCGACCCATTCTATCGCAGCGGCCCGGTATCGGGAACGACACCAGCGCCGGACAACGGCCGGGCGAAGGACAGCTCGTGTCCGTCCGGGTCGCGGATGTGGAAATAGCGCTCGCCCCAGTGCGCATCGCACGGCGGAAAGGCGGGCTCGAGCCCGACCGCCAGGGCCGTCGCGTATACGGCATCCACATCGTCCACATGGAATATCGCCCGGCCCCAGCCGGTCTCCGGGGCCGGGGCGACGGCCAGATTCAGGAAGCTGTCACCGGCGTGGTAGCTGGTAAACCGCGCGTCGGGGCCGCCGAATTTCAATACGAAACCCAGTGCCTCGTAGAACGCGCAGGCGGCTCCCATCTCCGCCACGAACAGCGTCACGGCATTCACCGATTCGATACGCAAGTCGCGTCTCCGCTTGAAAAACGCCGTACCGACCCTATCTCGCCGGGATCGATTGGGCGAACCGCAAGGACTTCACGACGATGAGCGACAACACCGCCAACCGCGAAACGCACGGCTTCCAGGCCGAGGTCAAGCAGCTGCTGCAGCTGATGATCCACTCCATGTATTCCAACAAGGAGGTATTCCTGCGCGAGCTGGTATCCAACGCCTCCGACGCGCTGGATACGCTGCGCTTCCAGGCGGTGGCCGACGATTCGCTGTTCGAAAAGGACCCGGATCTGGCGATCTGGATCGAGGTGGATGCGGACAACCGCACGATCTCCATCACCGACAACGGCATCGGCATGAACCGGGACGAGGTGATCGACCGCATCGGCACCATCGCCAAGTCCGGCACCCGGGCGTTCCTGGATTCGCTGTCAGGCGATCAGAAAAAGGACGCGCACCTGATCGGCCAGTTCGGCGTGGGTTTCTACTCGTCGTTCATCGTCGCCGACCGGGTCACGGTCACCACCCGCAAGGCCGGCGAGCAAACCGGCATCCGCTGGGAATCCGACGGCGGTGGCGAATACACCCTCGAAGAGGTGGCCAGGCCCGGCCGCGGCACCGAAGTGACGCTGCACCTGCGCGAGGGCGAGGACGAGTTCCTTGAGCCCGTGCGGCTGCGCCACCTGATCGAACGCTATTCCGACCACATCGCCTTCCCCATCAAGATGCGGACCGAGGGCGACGCCGACGACGAGAAGGCGGGCGACTGGGAACAGGTTAACCGCGGCGCCCCGCTGTGGGCCCGGCCGAAGTCCGACATCGACGAGGACGAGTACAAGGCCTTCTACAAGCACGTGGGCCACGATTTCGACGACCCGTTGACCTGGACCCACAACAAGGTGGAGGGCAGCCAGGAATACACGTCACTGCTGTACATCCCGAAGCGCGCGCCGTTCGACATGTTCGACCCGCAGCGCCAGAGCCACGGCGTGAAGCTGTACGTGCAGCGGGTGTTCATCATGGACGACGCCGAGCAGCTCATGCCCCGCTACCTGCGCTTCGTGCGCGGCATCATCGATTCCAACGATCTGCCCCTGAACGTATCCCGCGAGCTGCTGCAGTCCAACCGGGTGATCGACCGCATCCGCGCCGGCTCGGTGAAGAAGCTGCTGGGCCTGCTTGAGGACATGGCCGAGAAGCGCCCCGAAGACTACGCCGCATTCTGGTCCGAATTCGGCCCGGTGCTCAAGGAAGGCGTGGTCGAGGACGGCGACAACCGCGAGATCATTGCGAAACTGATCCGGGCCAGTTCCACCCACGATGACGATCCGGCCCAGAAGGTATCGCTGTCCGACTACGTGGCCCGCATGCAGCCGGGGCAGGAGAAAATCTACTACCACACCGCGGAATCGCTGGCCGCTGCGAAGAACAGCCCGCATCTGGAAGTGTTCCGCAAGAAGGGCATCGAGGTGCTGCTGCTCACCGACCGCGTGGACGAGTGGGTCATGGCCCACCTCACCGAATTCGAGGGCAAGGCATTCCAGTCCGTGGCCAAGGGTGCGCTGGACCTGGGCGAGGCCGAAACCGACGAGGAAAAGGCCGAACAGAAAAAGCTGGAGAACGAATCCAAGGATTTGCTGGAGCGACTCAAGACCGCCCTGGGCGAGACCGTCGGTGAAGTCCGCGTCACCCACCGCCTGACCGATTCCCCGGCCTGTCTGGTGGCCGACGAGGCCGGGCTGTCCGCGCATCTGGAGCGCATCCTCAAGGAGGCCGGCCAGTCCATTCCCATGGGCAGCAAGGCCCACCTGGAGGTCAACCCCACTCACCCGCTGGTCAAGCGCATGGACGGCGAAACCGACGATGACCGTTTCGGCGAATGGGCCCACCTGCTGCACGAGCAGGCGGTGCTGGCCGAAGGCGGCGAACTGGACGATCCCGCCACCTTCGTTCGGCGGATGAATCAGATGCTGCTGAGCCTGTCCGGCGATGGCGGCAACCGGGACGGTGCCGCGGCCTGAGTGCCTGGGTGCCCAATCCGCGCCGCGGCCGGAAATCCCGGTTGCGGGGTAGACGGCGCGCACATACAATGCTTGTATATTCACGAGCGCCGTCACCATGACCACCGTCAACATCTCGTTTCAGGATCAACTGCTGACCGCCATTGACGAGGTGGCACGGCGCGAGCACCGCTCGCGGTCGGAGTTGTTGCGGGAAGCGGCCCGCAGCTACATCGAGCGTCAGCGCCGCTGGGACGCCCTGTTCGATATCGGGCAACGCGCCACGGACGAACAGGGGCTGACCGAAGCGGATATACAACGCGAAATCGATGCCGTGCGGCAGGCTTGAGAGTTGTCTGCGACACCAACGTCATCGTCTCGGGTCTGCTGTTCGGCGGTCCGCCCAACCGGGTTCTGCGACTGATTGCCAGTGACCGGCTGGTGAATTACACCAGCACCCCGATGTTCCGGGAACTGGACGCGGTCCTGCGTCGCCCGAAGTTCGGGCTGACCACGACGGAAGTCGCGCAGATGCTGCGGGTGTTCAGCACATCATTCGAATTCGTTGCTCCCTCCGAAGCTTTGCAGGTCATCACGCAGGATCCGGCGGATAACCGGGTGCTGGAAACCGCGCTGGCGGCGCATGCGGATGTCATCGTCAGCGGCGACCGCGACCTGCTCGACCTCGACAGTTTCCGCGGCATCCCCATCCGGACCCCAGCCGACTTTCTTGGCAGCCAGTAAGTCTTTCGGCTCTGTCTGTCGTGCTGATGCAGGTCGAGCCGCCGGGTGGCGCGCAGGCGATGACCAATTGCTAAGGTTGCCGGCCTGCCACCCATCGGGAGCCACGCATGACCGTTCGCACAGAAAAGCAGGGCCACATCTGGACCATCATCCACAGCCGTTACGATGAGGCCCGCAACGCCATGGACCCGGCCAGCGCCGACGCGCTGGTTGCGGCGTTCAATGAGTTCGACGCCGATCCGGAGGCTCGGGTGGCGGTGCTCTGGGGCGAGGGCGGGGCCTTCTGCTCCGGCTGGGATCTCAAGTACGTCAGTAGCCTGGGCGAAAGCAACCGCCCACTGCCGGAACTGGATTACCCGTTCGACGACAACGCCCCGGTGCCGCGCGGACCGCTGGGCCCCACCCGGTTGGATCTGTCCAAGCCGGTAATCGCGGCGGTCGAGGGCCCGGCGGTGGCCGGAGGCTTCGAACTGGCCATCTGGTGCGACATCCGCGTGATGGCCGAAGACGCCTATTTCGGCGTCTACTGCCGGCGCTGGGGCATTCCGCTGATCGACGGCGGCACGGTACGGTTGCCACGGCTGGTGGGCCAGGGCCGAGCAATGGAGATCATCCTGACCGGCCGCAAGGTCGGCGCCGAGGAGGCCCTGCGCATTGGCGCCTGCGAATCGATCGTGCCGTCCGGCAGCGCCCGCGAACACGCCGAGGCCATGGCCGCCGACATCGCCCGCTTCCCCCAGGCCTGCATGAACGCCGACCGGCGCTCGGTATACATGCAGCACGGCCTGAGCGTGCGGGAGGCCCAGCAGCGCGAGTGGTACAACGGCCAGGCCTGCCTGTCCGGCGAGGGCGTGACCGGCGCCGGGCGCTTCGCCGACGGCAAGGGCCGCAGCGGCGATTTCACCGATATCTGAGCACTGACGGACGACGCGGCCCGCCTAGGGGCTCAGCTTGCGGTATGCCCGCCGTCCACGCAGAGATCGGCGCCGGTGATGAAACTGGCCTCGTCGCTGGCCAGGAACGCCACCGCGTTGGCCACTTCCGCAGGCTCGCCCAGGCGGCCCATCGGTACCCGCTGCATCAGGGCGGTCTCGAAATCGGCCGCCTGATCGGGCGGCAGGGCGGCCATGGCGCCGGACACCATCTCGGTGCCCACGAACCCCGGGCAGACGCAATTGATGCGGATGTTGTAGCCGGACCGGGCGCAGTGGTTGGCCGCCGATTTCGAGAAGATCCGCACCCCGCCCTTGCTGGCGTTGTAGGCCGGCACGATCGGCTCGCCGATGAAGCCCTCGATCGAGGCGATGTTCACGATCGACCCGCCACCGCCAGCCTTCATTGCCGCAATACCCTGCTGGGTGCCGTGGAACACCCCGTCCAGGTTTACCGCCAGCGTCCGCCGCCATGACGCCGGGCTGACATCCTCGATATTGGCCACTTCGGCGATGCCGGCGTTGTTGACCACCACGTCGACCCGCTCCCAGCGTTCCCGCATGGTGGCGAAGACCTCGCGCCAGGCGTCGGTATCAGTGACGTCCTGGACCATGAATGCCGCCCGGTCGCCCAGCTCCTCGGCCGCGGCCCGGCCGGCGGCCTCGTCCAGATCGGTGAACAGGACCGTGGCGCCCTCGGCAAGAAACTTTTCCACGCAGGCCCGGCCGATACCGCCCAGTCCGCCGGTCACCAGACAGATCTTGCCCTGCAAATCCCCCATGTTCGCTCTCCTCCGTTGTTGTGGTCGTGACGTGCATCGTCGCGTTTTCCCGGCAATGTAACCGCTACCGGACACCCGGGAAAGTCCGCGTCATCCGGGACACCGGGGATCGCAACCGAAAACGGAAATTTCCGTTACCTGTTGAGCCCTTCGCTGCCGCCGTGCTACTAACAACGCCTGCATTACGGGATTCTTCCCGGTAACACCGATTTCATTATTTGCCTCGACGAGGATCAGCCATGCAGTTCACCAGCGAACACGAAGAGTTGCGCCGCACGGTCGCGCGCTTTGTCGACAACGAGATCAACCCCTTCGTCGACGAGTGGGAGGAGGCCCAGCAATTCCCCTCCCACGAGCTGTTCCGCAAGATGGGCGAGCTCGGGTTGCTGGGCATCACCAAGCCCGAATCCGTCGGCGGCCTGGGCCTGGACTGGAGCTACGGACTGGTCCTGGCCGAAGAGATCGGCCGGGTGTCCTGCGGCGCGGTACCGATGGCCATCGGCGTTCAGACCGACATGGCCACGCCGGCGCTGGCCCGCTTCGGCTCGGATGAACTCAAGGCCGAGTTCCTGGGCCCGGCGGTATCGGGCGAACAGGTGGCCTGCATCGGCGTGTCGGAACCCCAGGCCGGCTCCGACGTGGCCGGGATCAGGACCACCGCCCGCAAGGATGGCGACGATTACATCATCAACGGCTCCAAGATGTGGATCACCAACGGCATGAAGGGGGACTGGATCTGCCTGCTGGCCAACACCTCGGAGGGCAAGGTCCACGAGAACAAGTCCCTGATCATGGTGCCGCTGGACACCCCCGGCGTGGAACGGGCCCGCAAGCTGCACAAGCTGGGCATGTGGTCCTCGGACACCGCACAGCTGTTCTTCGACGACGTGCGGGTGCCGCAGCGCTACCTGATCGGCCAGGAAGGCGCCGGCTTCATGTACCAGATGCTGCAGTTCCAGGAGGAGCGTCTGTTCGGCGCCGCCAGCGTGCTCAAGGGCATGGAGCGCCTGATCGATGCCACCATCGACTACACCCGCGACCGCCAGACCTTCGGCCAGCCGCTGATCGACAACCAGACCATCCATTTCCGCATGGCCGAACTCAAGACCGAGGTGGAAATGCTGCGCTCGGCAGTCTACCGCGCCACCGAGGCCATGACCCGCGGCGAGAACGCCACCATGCTGTGTTCCATGGCCAAGCTGAAGGCCGGTCGGCTGGCCCGCGAGGTGGCTGACAGCTGTCTGCAGTACTGGGGCGGCCAGGGCTACATGTGGGAGTCGGAAACCGCCCGCGCCCTGCGCGACACCCGCCTGATTTCCATCGGCGGCGGCGCCGACGAGATCATGCTGGGCATCATCTGCAAACTGATGGGTATCCTGCCGGGCAAGAAGAAGAAAGGCGCGGCCCAGAGCAAGGACGACAGCGACGCCGCCTGACCGTCATCCGACGCCGGGGGCGCGTTGCAGGCAACGCGGTCACGCCCTAAGCTTGCGCGCCGCCAACCTGCCCTGCTCGCGCCGATGCCCCCGGGTTCTGCTGCCCTTGTTGTTGCCCTGATCCTCGCCACTGCCGGGCTCGGCGCTCTCAGCGTCGTGCTCTGGGCGCGGCTGCGCCAGGTGCAGGCCCGGCTCGATCCGGCAGAACGCGGCACCGCCATCGAGATCACGATCGACAATCCGATCGAACTGGCACGCGAGCACACTCGCTGGGGCGGACAACTCGGCCGCGTGGCGCCACGGCTGGTGAGCCGTCGGGTCCACGATCAGGTAGCCGCGGAAGTCCGCGGCAAGCTCGTCGAGCGTGGCGTGGTGGCCGAGGTTCGCGTTCGTCGCGCCTGAGCGCGCCTCGAATTCTCGCCCGGCCGCGAATCAGCCGCGACGGATCAACTGCAGCGGCAGACCGTCGCGCGGCTTGCTGATGGGACTGACCTGGCAGGGCATGTGATAGCCCGGCTCGACCGTCAGCCGGCGCTGCCGCAGCAATGCCTGCATCACCGCCTTCACCTGCAGTTCGGCGAAATGCAGCCCAATGCAGGTGTGCGCCCCGGCCCCGAACGGAATGAACTGGAAGGGATGACGCCGGTGTTCCTGGCGCTGGAAGCGGGTGGGATCGAAACGCTCGGGTTCGTCCCAGTATTCCGGCATGTGGTGGGTGAAGTGGTTGAAGATGTTGATCGGCGTGTCCGCCGGCAGGTGGAAACCCTCGAACTCGCAGTCCCGCAGGGTCCGGCGCCGCATCGCCGGCAGCGGCGGATACAGACGCAGGGCCTCGCGCAGGACCGCCGCGGTCTGCTCGAGCCGGTCCAGATCCTCATGGGCCAGCGGCGCCGACACGCTGCTCACTTCGTCGTACAGGCTGGCCTGCCAGTCGGGGTGCCGTGCCAGCAGATAGGCCATGGACGACAGCGCGCTGGTGGTGGTGTCGTGAGCGGCCATCATCACGAACACCAGGTGATCCACGACCTCCGCGTCGGAGAAGCGTTCGCCGTCTTCCGAGCGCGCGTGGCACAGCCGGCTGAACAGGTCCGGGGTTTCGGCGGCGCGCTTGGCCGGCAGATGCTCGCGGAAGAAACGCTCCAGCCGGCGGCGGCCGATCAGGCCCCGCCGCAACAGGGTGCCGGGCAGCGGCGCCTTGATGATGGCCATGGAGGCTTCCACCACGTCCACGAAGGCCGCGTTGATCTCGCGCGCTTCCCGGCCCAGCGGCAGGCCCAGAAAGATGGCGGCGGCAATCTCCAGCGTCAGTGACTTGATCGCCGGGTAGAACGCCAGCTCTTCCGGCCAGGCCTCCACGTGCTGCCGGATCACCGGCTGCATCAACGCCAGGTCCTCGGCCAGGGTTTCCTTGCGAAACACCGTCTGCATGATGCGGCGGTGGGCGCGATGGTCCTCGCCGTCACGCAGCATCAGCCCGCGCGGAAACAGCCGGCCGATGATCGGCTCCCAGCCGCCGTAGGCGGAGAAATTGCCGGCCCGGTCGGCCAGCACGAACTGGTTGGCATCCGGCCCCAGCATGTTCACCACCGGCTCGAACAGCACGTGCCCCCGCGACACCGGCCCGTAGCGCTCCCACAATCGCCGGGGCATCTCGTCCATGCGGAACACGAACGACAGCGTCTGGCCCAGCACCGGCAACCCGCGCTCGCCGGGCAGATGGCGCAGGTCCGACTGCGAGCGGGGAACCGGGGGATAGAGGCTTTCGACCATGAAGAAGCGGCGGCGGATGACGTGAACGGAGTGCACCACAACGCGTCGACACCGACAACCGGCGCGTACAATGCGGCCATGCTCGATTTCCTGATGATCGTCGGCGCCGTCATCGTGCTGGGCCTGGCCGGTTACGCCGCCTGGCTTTGGCGGCGCGTGCTGGCCCGCCGGCGGGCGCTGGCCGAACAGCACCGCGCGGCCCGGGCCGACCAGTCGCAAAGCATCCGGCTGATCACGAACGCCCTGCTGCAGGACGATCTCAACCTCACCGAAGCGGCGATCCGCCTCAAGGTACTGATCGACAACCGCCTGCCGCCGGGCGAGGGCCAGTATCACTACCCGGCCATCTACGGGTTGCATGACGCCACCGAACACATGCCCCGGCGGCTGGCCCGCCGCCAGCGCCCCCGGGCCGAGATCGAGCGGCTGGATGCGGAGCGCCAGCTGCTGGAGGCTCAGTATCGGGAGCGGGTCATCGCCGAGGCCAATGCGCTCGCCGAGCGTTTTGACGAGGCATCACGGGCAGCGTAACGGCGTCGTCGGCAATTGCCCGGCACGACCCCAGCGCCTTGCCTGATGTTGGGTGGCCTTTTGATTCGGGCAGGCGCCATGAATGGCGCCCTACACATCGTGTCGCGCTGCACGGTTTAATCGTCTTCTTCGGCCACCAGAACCTTTCCAGCCCCGATACCCCGCGGATCACTCCCGGTCTCCAGCCGATTACCGGCGCGGTCGTGAATCACCACCTGCATGTCCCCGTAATCCCGATCGGACAACTCCAGCGCGTGCCCCATGGCCTTCAGCGCGTCCCGTTCGGCGTCGGACAGGGCAGCCGGCTCGAAGTAGATATGATCCGGTCGGAACTGGTGGTGGTACCGGGGCAGTGCGGCAATCGCCTGGGCGTCCGCGCCTTCGGCGAACTCGAGAATGCCCAGCAACACCATGGAGATGATGCGGCTGCCGCCCGGCGTGCCGATCACCAGGGTCCGGTCGGGCGCCTCCACGAAGCTGGGACTCATGCTGGACAGCGGTCGCTTGCCCGGTGCGATGGCGTTGGCGCCGGTGCCGATCAGACCATAGCCGTTGGGCGTCAGCGGCTTGGCGGAGAAATCATCCATCTCGTTATTGAGCACTACTCCAGTGCCGGCCGGCATGAAACCGCTGCCGAAGGGATAGTTCACGGATAGCGTGGCCGCCACCCGGTTGCCGGCGGCATCCATCACCGAGAAGTGCGTGGTATCCGTACCGGGCGACACATCCGCCGTCGCCGGCGCCAGACTGTCGCTGGACGTGGCTCGTTCCAGCGAGATACCCACGCGGAGCCCGGCCGCGTAATCACCGCTGATCAGCCGGTCGATGGGCATATCCACGAAATCCGGGTCGCCCTGGTAGGCCGCGCGGTCCCGATAGGCGCGGCGCATGGCCTCGACCACCAGGTGCTTGCGTTTGACCTCGGACAGGCCCGACCAGGGCAGGCGGTCGAGAATATTGAGCGCCTCGGCCAGCACTACCCCGCCCGAGGACGGCGGCGGCGCGCCGATCAGCGTCATGTCCCGGAAGCTCGAGACGATGGGCGCGCGCTCGATCACGTCGTAATCGGCCAGATCCGACAGCTGCCAGATACCGCCGGCCGCACGCACGCCGTCCACCAGCGCTTGCGCGACCGGCCCGGTGTAGAACCCGTCGCGCCCCTGCTCGGCCAGCCGGGTCAGCGTGTCGGCCAGGGCCGGCTGCTTCAGCACGAAGCCGGCGTCGGGCACCACGCCCCCGGGCAGAAACAGCTCACCGGCCACACCACCCACCGTCTTCATGGTAGTCGCCCGCCAGTGCAGCAGGGTCACCAACTCGTCGCCGATGGCGAAGCCGTCCCGGGCCAGGCGGATCGCCGGCGCCAGCGACTCGGCCAGCGGCAGCTCGCCGTATTTCTCGGCAATGTGCGCCAGCGCCGCCGGCTCGCCGGGGATCCCGGCGGCCCGCGGCCCGTTCTTGGAACGCGACGACACGTAGTCGTCGTCCTCGTCCAGGTACATGTCCTCGGTGGCCGCCGCCGGGGCCTCCTCGCGGCCGTCCACCATGACGTTGCGACCGGACCCGGCCTGATGCAGCAGCCAGAAACCGCCGCCGCCGAGGCCCGAGCCCTGCGGCTCCACCACCGCCAGCGCGGCGGATACCGCCACCGCGGCATCGAATGCGTTGCCGCCGGCTTCCAGAATCTCGATGCCGGCCTCGGTGGCCGCGGGATGGGCACTGGCCACGGCCGCACCCGGCGGTGGTTCCGCCGCTGCGGCCATGCCTGCGGCGCCGGCCAGGGTCAGCCACAGGACAAGGGATCGAATCATTCGACCGGGAACGATACGCACGGTAATGGTCTCCTCACTGAATCTGTGTCGAGCCGGAACAGGCCGGCGGGGGGTCAGCCGCGGGACTTGGCCGCCAGCGCCTCGGCCACCGGGGCCGGTACCAGCCCGCCGATGTCACCACCCAGGATCGCGATTTCCCGCACCAGCGTGGAGGAGATATGGGCGTACTGGGGCGAGGGGGCCAGCAGCACGGTTTCCACGTCGCGGTTCAGATGCTGGTTCATCACCGCCATCTGGCGTTCGTACTCGTAATCCCCCACGCCGCGCACGCCGCGCACCAGTACGGTCACGCCCTGCTCGCGGGCCCAGTCCACGATCAGACCGGAGGTGCCCATGACGGTGACGTTGTCCAGGTCCGCCAGCGTCCGGCGGGCCAGTTCGATGCGCTCGTCGGGCTCGAAGATGGATTTCTTCGACGTGTTATTGGCCACTGCCACGACCAGCTCGGGGAACAGGCGGGCCGCGCGGCGGATGACATCCGCGTGCCCGTTGGTAATGGGGTCGAACGTGCCGGTATAGGCCGCCCGCACGGGTTTGTGCTCAGTCATGCTCCGCATCCTCGCCCGCACCCGACCAGGTTGCAAGACCATAGCCCACGTCCCCGGCCCGCTTGCGCCGGTGCCAGGCCCAGCCGGCGAGCAGATCGGGTTCCCGGCGGGCAGCGAACTCCAGATAGACCCGATGGCCGGGCCGCAGCCGGGGCGGCAGCGCGGCCAGGGCCGGGATCAGCAGATCGGCGTCGAAAGGCGGGTCGAGAAACACCAGATCGAAACCCGATTCCGCCAGGCCGGGCCAGCCGTCCGGCGACCGGCCCGGGTCGATGACCGCGCCGGTCGCGCCCAGGGTGTCGACCGCGGCGGCCAGTCGCTCGCGGCAGGGGCGGTCCGGCTCCATGAACACGCAACCGGCGGCCCCGCGCGACAGGGCCTCCAGCCCCAGCACGCCGCTGCCGGCAAAGGCGTCCAGACAACGGGCCCCCGGCAGCTGTGGGGCCAGCCAGTTGAACAGGGTTTCACGAACCCGGTCCGGGGTTGGCCGCAGGCCGGGGGCGTCGGCGATCGGGATACGCCGCCCGCGCCAGGCGCCGCCGACGATGCGCAGGTCGCCGCGCTGGCCCAAGCGGGGCAGCCTAGCCCTGGGTGCCGCCGACGGTGAGCCCGTCCACCCGCAGGGTGGGCTGACCGACCCCGACGGGCACGCTCTGGCCGTTCTTGCCGCAGACGCCGATGCCGGTATCCAGGGCCAGGTCGTTGCCGACCATGGAGACCTTCTCGAGCACGTCGGGGCCGTTGCCGATCAGGGTGACGCCCTTGATCGGGGCGCCCAGCCGGCCGCCTTCAATGCGATAGGCCTCGGACGCGGAGAACACGAAGTTGCCCGAGGTGATGTCCACCGAGCCGCCGTCGAAATTGGCCGCGAAGATGCCCTCGTCGACCGAGCCGAGAATGGCGGCGGGGTCGTCGCTACCCGGCAGCATGTAGGTGTTGGTCATGCGCGGCATGGGCAGATGGGCGAAGGATTCCCGGCGGCCGTTGCCGGTGGGCGCCACCCCCATCAGGCCGGCGTTGTGCTTGTCCTGCATGTAGCCCACCAGCACGCCGTCCCGGATCAGGGTATTGAAGCCACCCGGCACGCCTTCGTCGTCCATGCTCAGGGAACCGCGGCGGCCGGCGATGGTGCCGTCGTCCACGATGGTGCACAGCTCGGAGGCGACCTTCTCGCCCACGCGGCCGCTGTAGGTGGAACTGCCCTTGCGATTGAAATCGCCTTCCAGCCCGTGGCCGACCGCCTCGTGCAGCAGCACCCCGGGCCAGCCCGGGCCCAGCACCACGCTCATGGTGCCGGCCGGCGCCTCCTCGGCCGACAGCCGCACCAGTGCACGGCGCACGGCCTCCAGGGCGTAGCCCTCGACCCGCGCGCGGCCGTCTTCGTCGTCGGCGACGAAGAAATCGTAGCCGCAGCGGCCACCGCCCCCGGCGCTGGCCCGTTCGCGCCGGCCGCCCGCGGCCACCTGCACGGTGACCGTCAGACGCACCAGCGGACGCACGTCCCCGGCCAGCGTGCCGTCGGAGGCCGCCACCATCACGACGTCCTGCACCCCGGCCAGACTGACCTGCACCTGGGTGACCCGGTCGTCGGCATTGCGGGCCACGGCGTCGGCGCGATGTAACAACGCCACCTTGGCCCCCTCGTCCCAGCCGTCGGCGGGATCGAGGGCCGCGTACAGCGACGGCGCGGACGTCGACTGCCAGGCCGCCACCCGGCCGGTGCTGCCGGCCTGCACGATGGCCGAAGCGGCGTCGCCGGCCCGGGTGAGTGCGGGCAGGGTCAGGTCCTCGGAATAGGCGAAACCGGTCTTCTCGCCGCTGATGGCACGGGCGCCCACGCCCTGTTCCACGCCGGCGCTGGCGGTGCGCACGATGCCGTCCTCCAGCGCCCAACCCTCGCGGCGGCGACGCTGGAAGTAGAGATCGGCGGCGTCCACGTTCGGCCGCATCAGCGAGCCCAGCACCCGGGCGATCTGGCTCGATTCCAGCGCGGTCGGGCCCAGCAGGGCATCCTGCGCCTGGGCGAGGGTATCGGTGGTAGTTGCCTGCGTCGCTGCTGCCATGTCTGCCTCGTGATCGAAACCGATCAGCCCTGTTCGGTGGCGGATTCGCCGCCCATGTCCCAGAGCTTTTCCAGCTGATAATAGGCCCGCGTGGTGGGCTGCATGATGTGTACGATCACCCCGTTGAGATCGATCAGCACCCATTCGGACTGGGCCAGACCCTCCACCCCGGGTGTCAGCCCGGCCTGCTTGGCGTGCTGGACCACGGTCTCGCCCAGCCGCTTGACGTGGCGACCGGAGCGGCCGGTGCACACGATCATGTGGTCGGCGATGGTGGTCAGTTCGCGGACATCGAGCACCTGGATGTGCTCGGCCTTGAGTTCTTCCAGGGCATCGAGCGCCAGGGTCCGCAGTTGGTCATCGTTCATGCGCAATCCGCAGGTTGTTGTTGCCGGTAGACGTCGGCGTCGAGGATGTCGGCCAGAACCACGTCCGGCAACAGGAATCGGGGCGAGCGGCCCGCCGCCAGCAGCGACCGGATGCGGCTGGCAGAGATCGCCAGCGGCGGCGGTTCGCAGCGCACGATTGCACCCGCCAGTGACTGCCCCAGCGCCGCGGCATGCGGCTGCAGGCGCGCATCGAGCACCGCCTGGGCCGCGGCCGGCAGGGCCTCGTCGGTGCCCGGCCGGGCCACCAGAAGGATATGGGCGTAGTCGAACAGCCGCTGCCATTCATGCCAGTCCGGCAGACCGGCGAACACGTCCATGCCCATGACCAGACACAGGGGCGTGTCGGGCAGTTCCGCGCGCAGGCCCACCAGCGTATCAACGGAGTAGGAGGGGCCGTCACGCAGCAGCTCGCGGTCGTCCAGCCGCAGTCCCGGCTGTTCGGCGATGGCCACCCGCAGCCATTTGGCGCGCTGGCCGGGCGAGGCCGCGGGCTCGCCCCGATGCGGGGGTCGCGCCGAGGGGATCAGCCGCATTTCGGCCAGCCCCAGCTGGTCCACCAGCTCGATGGCCAACCGTAGATGGCCGTTGTGCACCGGATCGAACGTACCCCCGAGGATGCCGACCGGGCGAGTCAGCGACATCAGGAGCGGACGTCCCGCATCGGCCGGGTATCAACGGACATGGCCATCCCCGAACACCACGTACTTCAGCGTGGTCAGGCCTTCCAGCCCTACCGGCCCGCGCGCGTGCAGCTTGTCGGTGGAAATGCCGATCTCCGCGCCCAGGCCGTATTCGAAGCCGTCGGCGAAGCGAGTGGATGCGTTGACCATCACCGAGGAGGAATCCACTTCCCGCATGAAACGGCGCGCATTGACCATGTTCTCGGTGACGATGGCATCGGTGTGATGCGAGCCGTAGGCGTCGATGTGCGCCATGGCCGCATCCACGCCGGCCACCACCCGCACGGCCAGCACCGGCCCGAGATATTCCTCGCCCCAGTCTGCATCGCTGGCGGGGACGGCATCGGTCAGCAGCCCACGGGTAATGTCGCAACCACGGATTTCGACGCCGGCCTGGGCCAGGATTTCGCCGATGCGCGGCAGCACGCGATCGGCCACGGCCTCGGATACCAGCAGCGTTTCCATGGTGTTGCAGGTGCCGTAGCGCTGGGTCTTGGCATTCACCGCAATGGCCACCGCCTTGTCGATGTCCGCGTCGTCGTCGATGTAAACGTGGCAGACGCCGTCCAGATGCTTGATCACCGGCACCCGGGCATTCTCGGCCACGAACGCCACCAGCGACTTGCCACCCCGCGGCACCACCACGTCGACGTATTCCTCCATGCGCAGCAGTTCACCCACCGCGGCCCGGTCGGTGGTGGCCACCACCTGGACCGCCGCGGCCGGCAGGCCGGCATCGGCCAGCGCCCGCTCGATGCAGGCGGCAATGGCCAGATTGGATTCACGCGCTTCCGAACCGCCGCGCAGGATCGCCGCATTGCCCGATTTCAGACACAGGGCAGCGGCGTCGGCGGTGACGTTGGGCCGCGACTCGTAGATGATGCCGATCACCCCCAGCGGCACGCGCATGCGTCCGACCTGGATGCCGGATGGGCGGTAGGCGAGGTCGCTGATCGCACCGACCGGGTCGGGCAGCGCAGCGATCTGGCGCACGCCCTCGGCCATCGCCGCGATGCGGGCAGGGGTGAGTTCCAGCCGCTCCATGAGGGCATCGTCCAACCGCCCCTTCCCGGCCTTCAGGTCCCGGGCATTGGCAGCCAGCAGATCGGCCTCGGCGGCTTCGATCGCATCGGCTATGGCGAACAGGGCGCCATTCTTGCTGCCCGGATCGGCGGCGGCCATGGTCCGGGCGGCCTCGCGGGCCTGTCGGCCCATCGCCTGCATGGTCTCGGCCACGCCGTTGGCGGCGTCGGCGGTCGCAGTCTGAGTTGCGCTCATGGCGCTCCGTTTGTCCTCGATTCAGGGGCCGAGACAGCCATCGGCCGGCCGGCCAGTCCCAATGCCAATGTTAACAGTTCCTCCCACGGCCGCCCCCGGGCCGCACCCTTGCACACGCGGTCGGCATGGGCGGCCCGGCGCAGCAAGGCCAGCAGATCGCGCGGCCGGCGCTGGCGGGCGGCCGCGCCGATCTGCTGGCGGCGGGCCGGCGGCATGCGCACGCGGCGATCGTTGACCACCCGATCGACCCCGCCGTGGCGGGCGGCGAGGCTGGCGGTGAACAGCAGGCGCAGGTCCTGAACCAGGGCCCACAATACCGGCACCGGGTCGATGCCGGCCTCGCGCAGCCGGTCGAGGCTGCGGACCACCCCGGCGGTGTCGGCATCCAGCGCCTTGGTGGACAGATCGAACACGTCGAAGCGGGCGGAATCGCCGGTGGCCGCGCGCATGCCGTCGGCGTCCACCCGGCCTTCCGGAAACAGCAGGGTCAGGCGCTCGATCTCCTGGGCCGCGGCCAGCAGGTTGCCCTCGGTGCGCGCCACCAGCACCGCAAGCGCCTCCTCGTCCAGGGTCAGACCGCGGGCGGTGGACCGCCGTTCGATCCACTGCGGCAGGCGAGCCACCGGAAACGGCCAGGCGTAGATCACGTGACCGCTGCCCTGGATTGCCTTGACCCAGGCGGAGCGGCGCTGATCCGCGTCCAGGCGCCCGGCGTGTACCAGCAGCATGCAGTCCGCCGGCGCCCGGGCGGCGAAGTCCTTGATCGCGGCGCTGCCGGGCTGGCCGGGGCCTTTCGATGACAGCCGCAGTTCGATCAGCTGCCGGCTGGAAAACAGGGACGGCTCGCTCACCGCCGCGGTCAGCTCCGACCAGTCGAAGCCGGGTTCGGCATGTAGCACCCGGCGCTCGTCGAACCCCTGGGCGACGGCGGCGGCACGGATGGCGGACGTGGCTTCATCCAGCAGCAGCGGCTCATCGCCGGCCAGCAGATAGATCGGCGCCAGCGCGCCCCGGGCCAGGTGATCGGAAACCTGTTCCGGCTTGATATCCACTGCCGGTCAGCCGTCCCCGTCCACGACGATGTTGCGGCCGTAGAAGATTTCGTTGACCTCGTGCTCGATACGCTCGCGGATGCCGTCGGCCTCCTCGGTGCTCAGGTCATTGGGACTGTCGCCGAACAGGTAGTCATCGATATCGAAGTCCAGCAGCCGCATCTTGGTGTGAAAGATACGCTCGGCCGGCACGTTCACGTCGACCATCTGGTAGCGGTTCTTGATGTCGTCGGCGATGTAATCCTGGATCGAGTGGATCTGGTGGTCGATGAAGTGCTTGGCGCCCTCCACGTCACGGGTGAACCCGCGCACCCGGTAGTCCAGCGCCACCACGTCCGACTCGAAGCTGTTGATCAGAAGATTCAGCGCCTTGAGCGGCGAGATCAGCCCGCAGGTGGACACGTCGATATCCGCCCGGAAGGTGGAAATGCCGTGGTCCGGATGAAACTCCGGATAGGTGTGGACGGTGATGTGGCTCTTGTCCAGATGCCCCACCACGGATTCGGGTAACGGCCCGTCGTAGGCGGTTTCCTCGGCGATCAGGATGGTCACCGACGCGCCTTCGGGCTCGTAGTCCTGGCGGGCGATATTGAGCACGTTGGCCCCGATCATGTCGGTGACCTCGGTGAGAATCTGCGTCAGCCGCTCGGCGTTGAACACCTCGTCCAGATAGGCCACGTAGGCCTTCTTCTGCTCGCCGGTTCGGGCATAGCAGATGTCGTAGATGTTGAACGACAGCGACTTGGTGAGGTTGTTGAAACCGTGGAGTCTCAGCTTGTCCATGGCACCTCCAGCGGTTGTACGGGCTGTGACGAAAGGGCGCGAATTATGCCCGCGTCAGCCGCTCGCGGAAACAATCTCGTAATCGTGGGTGATGGTCACGCTGTTCTGCAGCATGATCGAGGCGGAACAGTACTTCTCCGCCGACAGCTGCACGGCCCGCGCTACCTGGCGGTCCGACAGACCATCGCCGGTGACGACGAACCTGAGGTGAATCGCCGTGAATACCTTGGGATCGGTGTCGGCGCGGGTGCCGTCCACCTCGATGTCGCAACCGGTCACCGGCTGGCGCGCCTTCTTCAGGATGTGCATCACGTCCATCGCGCTGCAGGAGCCCACGCCCAGCAGAATCAGCTCCATCGGCCGGAAGCCGACGTTCTCGCCCCCCAGATCGGGTGGCCCGTCGATGTCGATGTGATGGCCGCTGTCGGCGCTGCCGGTGAAGTGCAGGTTGTCCTGCCAGTTGATGGTGGCTTTCATGCGGATGTCTCGAGTTTCAGGTTTCGAGTTTCGAGTTGGGCCGGCTCCGTGGGTTCCGATAGACCATGAAACACGAAACCGGAAACTTGAAACGCCTTGGCCGGGCTACGCAAGCAGGCCCGCCAGCGCATGCCCGGGATCCGGCTGGCGCATCAGGGATTCTCCGATCAGCACGGCGCGAATGTCCGCGCCGCGCAGGCGGGCCAGGTCGCCCCGGGTGTGGATGCCGCTTTCGCTGATCAGCAGACGATCGGCAGGAACCGTGTCGCGCAGGGCGATGCTCACATCCAGGCTGGTGTGGAACGTGCGCAGATCGCGATTGTTGATGCCAAGCAGGCAACGCTCGTCAAGCGTCAGGGCGCGGGCCAGTTCCTCGCCGTCATGGGCCTCGACCAGCACGTCCATGCCCAGATCCAGGGCCTGCACGGACAGTGCGCGCAGGTCCGCGTCATCGAGCGCCGCCACGATCAGCAGCACGGCATCAGCGCCCATCGCCCGGGCCTCCAGCACCTGCCGCGAGTCGATCACGAAGTCCTTGCGCAGCACCGGCAGATCGCAGGCCGCGCGGGCGGCGGCAAGATATTCCGGCGCGCCCTGGAAATACTCCCGGTCGGTCAGCACCGACAGACAGGCGGCGCCGCCATCGGCATAGCAGCCGGCCAGCCAGGCCGGGTCGAAGTCCTCGCGGATCACGCCCTTGCTGGGCGATGCCTTCTTGATCTCCGCGATTACCGCCATGCCCCGCGCGTCCGCGGCCTGATGCAGCTGCCGGGCGAAACCACGCGGGGCCGGCGCGGCCGCCGCCTGCTCGGCCAGCACGTCGACCGCCGGCAGCGCGGCGATCTCGGCCCGCTTGGTGGCCAGAATGCGGGTCAGCACGTCGCTCATGGCGTCATGCCCGCCGTGAGCTCGGCCAGGGCGGCGAGTTTGCCGGCCGCCGCGCCGCTGTCCACCGCGTCACCGGCGCGGGTGACACCCTCGGCAATGTCGCGGGCGTGACCGGATACATAAAGGGCCGCCCCCGCATTGAGACAGATCATGTCGCGCGCCACCCCCGGCTCGCCGTCCAGCACCCGGCGGATCAGTGCCAGGCTCTGCCCGGCATCCTCCACCCGCAGGGCATCCAGCGATCCCCGCTCCAAGCCGACATCTTCGGGCGCCAGCAGATAGCTTTCCACCCGGCCGTCGCGCAGTTCGGCCACCCGGGTCGGAGCGTTGATCGACAGCTCGTCCAGACCGTCCTCGCCGTGCACCACCAGCACGTGGCGGCTGCCCAGGCGACCCAGCACCTCGGCAATCGGCGTGGTGAGATGGCCGTTGAACACGCCCACCACCTGATTGCGAGCCCCGGCGGGATTGGTCAGCGGGCCCAGCATGTTGAAGATGGTGCGCACCCCCAGCTCGCGGCGCGGGCCGATGGCGTGCTTCATGGCGCCGTGGAAGCCGGGCGCGAACATGAAGCCCACGCCCAGTTCGTGCACACAACGGGCAACCTGATCGGGGCTGGTGTTCAGATTCACCCCGGCCGCTTCCAGCACATCCGCGCTGCCGCTCTTGCCCGAGACCGAGCGGTTGCCGTGCTTGGCCACGCGACCGCCGGCGGCCGCCACCACCAGCGCCGCCGCGGTGGAAACGTTGAACAGCCCGGCCGCGTCGCCGCCAGTGCCGCAGGTATCCACCAGCTCCTCGGTATAGGCCGCGTCCACCGGCACCGCGGTGGCCAGCTCGCGCATGACCTCGGCAGCGGCGGTGATCTCGGCCACCGTCTCACCCTTCATGCGCAGCGCTACCAGGAAGCCGCCGATCTGCGCCGGAGTGGCTTCGCCCGTCATGATCGTGCGCATGGCCTGAACCATGGTGTCTCGATCAAGGTCCCGCCCGGCGACGAGATGATTCATCAGTTGCGCGTCGATCATGGCTTGGCGTTGTTTGAAAATTCGAAGAAGAGAAACCGCAGATTACGCAGATTGGCGCAGATTTTTAACGGGCTACTCAACTTGAGTGGCCTTGCGCGCACAGCTTTGCCGCCACCTGTTCGATACTCGTCGCGTAATCCGCCGGAATGCACTATTCATCCCCTCGCCCCATCTGCGAAATCTGCGTAATCTGCGGTTACAAAATAAATCTGATCCGCCGATTGGGTCATTCAGGCTGCCGGCACCGGCGTTGCCGTGCGGTCGAGGAAGGTCCTCAGCATGGCATGGCCATGCTCGGAGAGGATGGATTCGGGATGGAACTGTACCCCCTCGGCGCCCGTGGGCCGGTGGATCAGCCCCATGATCTCGTCGACCTCGCCGGCTTCGGTCTCGGTCCAGGCCGTTACCGCGAAATCCGCCGGCAGGGTGTCGCGGGCCACCACCAGCGAGTGGTAGCGGGTAGCGGTCAGCGGATTGGCCAGACCGGCGAACACGCCTTCCCCGGTGTGATGGATCACCGAGGTCTTGCCGTGCATGACGTCGTGGGCCCGCACCACCTCGCCGCCAAACGCCTGACCGATGGCCTGGTGCCCGAGACAGACCCCCAGCATCGGCACCCGCCCTGCCAGTTCGCGGGCCACCTCCAGCGATACCCCGGCCTCGTTCGGGGTGCAGGGGCCGGGCGAAATCACGATGCCCGCCGGCTGCATGGCGCGGATCGCCGCCAGGTCGCTGGCATCGTTGCGCAGCACCTCGACATCCGCCTCCAGCTCGCCCAGGTACTGGACCAGGTTGTAGGTGAAGCTGTCGTAGTTGTCGATGACGAGAATCATGTTCCGGCTTACCAGCCTTGCAGTAGAAAAGAATTTTATCCGCAGATTACGCAGATTTCACAGATTGACAGGGTTGCCGCTGACGCGGTTGGTATCGCACAGATCGGTTGTTCCTGGCAGTAGCTAGCGTAATTGCATGCAGGCCGTCGAATAGGCTTTGAATGACTTCGGCGCGTCGGCAGCCCGCACAAAAAAATCTGTGCAATCTGCGAAATCTGCGGATCCATTCTTAAAGTCCGCGCGCTGCCATCGCCGCCGCGCGCATCACCGCGCGGGCCTTGTTCATGGTTTCCTCCCATTCACTCGTCGGCTGCGAGTCCGCCACGATGCCGCCGCCGGCCTGGACATGGATTTCGCCATCCTTGAGCACGGCGGTGCGGATGGCAATCGCCAGGTCCATGTCGCCGTTGTCGGCCAGATAGCCCACCGCCCCGCCGTAGACTCCGCGCTTGACGGGTTCCAGCTCGTCGATGATCTCCATCGCCCGTATCTTGGGCGCGCCGGACAGGGTTCCGGCCGGGAACGTGGCCTTGAGCGCATCCAGCGGCCGCAGGCCCGCACGCAGCCGGCCGGTGACGTTGGACACGATATGCATGACGTGCGAGTAGCGCTCGATCACCATGCGGTCGGTGACCTCGACGCTGCCGGTCTCGGCGACGCGCCCGACATCGTTGCGGCCCAGGTCGATCAGCATCAGGTGCTCGGCCAGCTCCTTGGGATCGGCCAGCAATTCGGCCTCGAGGGCGGCATCGGCCTCGGGCGTAGCCCCGCGCGGCCGGGTGCCGGCAATCGGCCGGACCATGACCTCGTCGTCGCTGACCCGCACCAGGATTTCCGGCGAGGACCCGACGACGTGGTGGTCGCCGAAATTCATGAAATACATGTAGGGCGAAGGGTTCAGACAGCGCAGCGCTCGGTAGAGCGACAGCGGCTCCGCCGTGAACGGGGCCGACAGGCGCTGGCTGGGCACCACCTGCATGACGTCGCCGGCGCGGGTGTAGTCGACGATGCGGCGCACCGCGTCCTCGTAGCCGGCCTGGGTCAGCCCGGACACGAAACTGGCGTCGTCCAGGCTGTCGTCGCCCAGCGCGGCCTCGGGCAGGGCCAGGGGTTCGGCCAGCTTCGCCACCAGCCCGTCCAGCCGGGCGGCCACGCGGTCCGCATCGGCAGTATCCCCCGCGACGTGATGACCGATGCAGTAGAGCTTGCCCGACAGGTTGTCGAACACCACCAGTTCCTCGGCAACCAGCAGCAGGATGTCCGGCAGATTCAGCGGGTCCGGTTTATCGACGCCGGCCAGGCGCGGCTCGATGTAGCGGATGGTGTCGTAGCCGAAATAGCCCACCAGCCCACCGGTCAGCCGCGGCAGTTCCGGCAGACGCGGCAGCGGCCGGCTGTCGGCAAAGGCCTGGATCCAGGCCAGCGGATCATCGGTTTCGACCTCGGCCAGCAGGTCGTCGCCACGCTCGTGGCGCAGGCATGACCCGGAAACCCGGATGCGCTCGTCGCAGGGCAGGCCGATGATGGAATAACGGCCCCAGCGTTCCCCGCCCTGCACCGACTCCAGCAGGAAGGAGTACGGCGCATCGGCTAGCTTGAGATATACCGACAGGGGCGTGTCGAGATCGGCAAGGACCTCGCGGACCACGGGAACGCGTTTGACGGGCTGAAAGGAGGCGAACTGGGACATGGCAACGACACTTCAGGCGAACGAATGGGCATCGGCGACGGCACAGGGCCATCAGGCCCGGCTAGACCGGGCGGCGGCGCTTCACCATCGCCATGCCGCCCGCGGGGCGGCGTTGCCTATCGAATATCGTTGCCGCATGGAACTCTGTCGCGTTGCGCGGATGCGCCAAGCTTAACGCGTTCCCGCCGTCCACGGCGAGACGCGACTGCGTCATCAACCGCCAGCCAGGCACTCTAGACCGAACGCAGGCGATCCAGCTCGCGCCGCATGTCGGCGATGGTGGCGGCGTAGTCATCCTTGCTGAAGATCGCCGAACCGGCCACGAACGTATCGGCCCCGGCCTTCGCCACCTCGGCAATGTTCTCGGTTTTCACCCCGCCGTCCACTTCCAGCCGGATGTCCTGGCCGGAGGCGTCAATCAGCTCGCGTGCTTCCCGCAGCTTGTTGAGCGCCTCGGGAATGAAGCTCTGGCCGCCGAAGCCCGGGTTGACCGACATGATCAGCACGATGTCGATCTTGTCCAGTACGTGCTTGAGGTAGTACAGCGGCGTAGCCGGGTTGAACACCAGCCCGCACTTGGCGCCGCCGTCGCGGATCAGCTGCAGGCTGCGATCGATATGCTCGCTGGCCTCCGGATGGAAGGTGATGCTGGCCGCACCGGCCTCGAGAAAATCCCCGATCAGGCGGTCCACCGGCTTGACCATGAGATGCACGTCCAGCGGCGCGGTAATGCCGTAATCCTTCAACGCCTTGCACACCGGCGGCCCGAAGGTGAGATTGGGCACGTAATGGTTGTCCATCACGTCGAAATGCACCCAGTCGGCGCCAGCCTCGAGCACGTCGTGCACCTCGTCGCCGAGGCGGGCGAGGTCGGCAGCCAGAATGGACGGGGCAATCAGGAAATCACGATCCGCCAGCGCCATGATCGTCTCCTACTGTTGATGTCATCCGCGCCGGGCGAACCGGCCGGGCGCGACACGTTTCACGGCCGGCGTACTGTAACCTACCGGGCATTGCCTCACAGCAGGGAATCGCCATGAGCATCAACGGCCTTGCCATCGCACTCCACGTACTCGCCGCCGTCGTCTGGGTGGGGGGCATGTTCTTCGCCTACATGGCCCTGCGCCCGGCCGCCGGGCAACTGGCACTGGCCGACCGGCTGGCATTGTGGGCCGGCGTGTTCGCCCGCTTCTTCCCGTTCGTGTGGCTGTCGGTAATCGCGCTGCTGGCCACCGGCTACTGGCTGATCTTCGCGGTGCTGGGCGGCATGGGCGGCGCCGGAACCCATGTGCACATCATGCACGGCCTCGGCTGGCTGATGTTCGCGCTGTTCGGACATGTGTACTTCGCCCCCTGGCGCCGGCTGCGTCTGGCCCTGGAGGCCGGCACCCTCAACGAGGGGGCCCGCTACCTCAATCAGATTCGCGTGCTGATCGGCGTCAACCTGCTGCTGGGCCTGATCGTGGTGGCGGTGGCCGCCGGCGGACGTTACGGCCTGTTGCCGGGCTGAGCCGGAGGCGCGGTTTGCGGCTGAATCTGGTCGCCTGCGGTACCCGCATGCCCGACTGGGTCGAGCGGGGATATCGCGAGTATGCCAAGCGGTTGGGCAATGACTGTCCGCTGCAACTCACGGAAATCCCGCTGGGGCACCGCCGCAAGCAGGAACCCCCGGACGCGGCGGTGGCCGACGAGGGGCGTCGGATGCTGGCTGCCGTGCCTGACAATCACGCCGTAGTCGCGCTGGATGTGGACGGCCGCGCCTGGCGCACCCGTGATCTCGCGGACCAGATCGAAGCCTGGCGCATGGACGGCCGCGACCGCAGCCTGCTGATCGGCGGGCCCGATGGCCTGTCGCCGGATTGCCGGGCCCGGGCCGATCAGAGCTGGTCACTGTCCCCGCTGACCCTGCCGCACGGTCTGGTGCGGGTGGTGGTGGCGGAGGCACTCTACCGGGCGACCTCGCTGCTGGCCGGACATCCCTACCACCGCTGAAATCGCCGTCAGCGGCACCGAAACTTGCAGCAATCCGGGCGCCGTTCGACAATCGGTGCCATGAACCATTGTCATCACAAATCCAGCCGCCGAACTGACGATCCGGATTCCGACTGAGGCCACCTGCCGTGAGCCTCGAAATCCTGGTCAATGTGGCACCGGGGGAGACCCGCGTTGCCCAGGTGGAAAACGCTTCTCTCCAGGAAGTCTTTCTGCAGCGCGATTCGCGCCGCGGCGTAGCGGGCAACATTTACATGGGCCGGGTGCAGCGGGTGCTGCCCGGCATGCAGGCGGCCTTCATTGAAATCGGGCTGGCCCGTACCGCCTTTCTCCACGCCAGCGATATCGTCCGCCAGCACGGCGAGGACACCATCGAGGCGCCCGGCATCCAGCAGTTGCTTGCTGACGGCGACAACGTGCTGGTGCAGGTGGTCAAGGAGCCGATCGGCAGCAAGGGCGCACGGCTGACCACCGAGTTGTCCATTCCCTCGCGGTTTCTCGTGCTGATGCCGCACAACGAGCAGGTGGCGGTGTCCGCCCGCATCGAGGACACGGACGAGCGCGAGCGGCTGATCGAAGTGGTCACCCGTCTGAAGACCCAGATGGAGATGCCGGGCGGGTTCATCGTGCGTACCGTTGGCGAGGGGGCCGAGCCGCATGCCCTGGCCGCGGACATGCGATTTCTCGCGCGTCTGTGGGAATCGATCAACGAGCAGGTCCGAACCGCCCAGCCCGCGACCCTGGTGCATGGCGACCTGCCGCTGGTCACCCGGATGATCCGGGATCTGCTCTCGCCGGCGGTCGAGCGCATCCGCATCGACGACGCCGAGGCCTGGCAGGAAACCGTGGACTTCGCCCGTCGCTTCGTGCCGGAGATGGTCGAACGTATCGAGCGTTATACCGGTGCCGCGCCCATCTTCGACCTGTTCGGGGTGGAGGACGAGATCGAACGGGCCCTGCAATCGACCGTGCCGCTGAAATCCGGCGGCAGCCTGGTGATCGAGCAGACCGAGGCGATGACCACGGTGGACGTGAACACCGCCGGCTTCGTGGGCAGCCGCAATCTCGACGAGACCATCCTGCGCACCAACCTGGAAGCCGCCCAGACGCTGGCCCGGCAGCTGCGCCTGCGCAACCTGGGCGGCCTGATCATCGTCGATTTCATCGACATGACCCTGGAGGCGGACCGCCAGCAGGTCCTCCGGATGCTCGAGAAGGCCCTGGCGCAGGACTCGGCCCGCAGCACCATCTACCCGATCTCGCCTCTGGGCCTGGTGGAGATGACCCGCAAGCGCACCCGCGACAGCCTGGAACATCAGCTGTGCGAGACCTGTCCCAGTTGCGGGGGCCGCGGTTCGGTGAAAACGCCGGAAACCGTCTGCCACGAGATTTTCCGCGACATCCTGCGGAGCGCCCGCCAGTTCGAGGCCCGGGAAATCCTGCTGCTGGCCAGCCCGGACGTGGTGGCGGTACTGCTCGATGAACAGGCCGAGGCACTGGCCGAACTGTCCGCTACCATTGATCGGCCGATACGCTTACAGGCGGAGTCGCTGTATCAACAGGCCAATTTCGATGTCGTACTGATGTAGCGGGGCTGCCGCGAGAACAGCTTCCGGCCGCAGGCGCCCACCGGCACAGACGTACAAACCAGTGACACCCACCGACACCATGCCGCCAGACACCAACCGAATGCGCCCGCGGGCCGACCGCGGCTGAGCCGCCGCCATGCGGCGCCGCAACCTGCGACTCAAGACCCTGCTGCTGGTCACCCTGGCCAGTCTGGTCATCGTGGCCGGACTGGCGGTGGGCGCCGTACGCCTGATCGACCGCACCCTGCCCGGCTACCGTGCCGAACTCACCGAACGCATCGGCGAGGAGCTAGAGCAGCCGCTGACTATCGGCCGCCTGGGTCTGGCCTGGGACTGGACCGGGCCGGTCCTGGAACTCAGCGATGTGGCGCTGCTGGAATCCGCCGGCGGCCCCACCGTGGTGCGCCTGGAGCAGCTGGCAGTACGCTTCAGCTTCGTGGACCTGTTGCGCGGCGGCCGCATTCCGCGCGACCTCACGCTGGTGGGGCCGCAGCTGGCGATCTACCGCGGTGATGACGGTGGGCTGCGTCTGCGCGGGCTGGCCAGCGGCGGCGGCCCGGCTTTCAGCCTGGACGATGCCGCCACCTGGCTGGATCGGGTGGATCGCATCCGCGTTCGCGACGGCCAGCTGGGCCTGGCCGCCGGCGCCAACACCCGGATACTGGGCACCCTGGATGATGTCGAACTGACCCTGCAATCGCAGGACAGCCGCCACCGGGTGATCGGCGATGCCGAACTGCCGCCGGCCTGGGGCGACCACGTGCATGCCGATATCTTCGCCTACGGCGATCTCACCCGCTGGCGGGATCTGGCCGCCAATGCCTACATCCGCCTCGGCGGCCTGAACGCACCGGAGCTGCTGTCCGAAGCCGGGCTGGAGACCGCCGGCCTCGAGGGCGGACACAGCGATGTTGAACTGTGGGTGGACTGGGCCGACCGGGCGCTGGACGGCGCGCGGGCCACGGCCGTCAGCGAGGCGCTTCGGGGTCGGGATGCCAGCCCCGTCGCCCCGCCGCTGCGGATGGACTTTAACGTTGAGCCCGACGCGGAGGGCTATGCCATCAACCTCGAATCGCTACGCGCGGATGATCGCCCCGTTGAGGCCAACGGCCGGGCCCGGTTGAATCCGGCGCTGACCAGCCTCAGCGGCGAGATCACCGATCTGCCGGCCAGCCTGGCAGCGGCCGCGGCGCGAGTGGGCCTGCTCGGCGCCCGGCAGCTAACGGGCCAGGGCCGGATATCACGGCTGTCGTTCCGGATGCCGCTGCGAACGCCGGGTCAGACACGAGGCCTGGTGGCCTTCGAGGACCTGGCCCTGGATCATGCGGGGCTGGGTCTGGCGCTGGGGCGAATCGACGGCCAGTCCACCCTCGGCCCCGAAGGCGCCACGCTGACGGTCGAAAATGTGGACGGCGGCCTGACCTGGCAGCGCTACGTGCGCGGCGAACTGCCGCTGACCAACGGTCGCGGCAAGCTGAGCTGGTCACCGGATAGCGGGGGCGGCGGCACGTTGCATCTGGCGGATGCCCGGCTGACCTCGGGGCAAACCACGTTTGCCGGCGGCGGCGAACTGAGCTGGGACGGGAACGGCGGTGCCCCGCGCGCCGATCTGACGTTCACCGGCGAATCGGCCGATCTCCCGCCGCTGTTCGCGCATCTGCCCCAGGCCGATGACATGCCCAACAAGCGGCTGCGGGACTGGCTGCCGCGCGCGATCACCGCGGCTCGCGTCACCAGCGCCGAGGTACGTCTGGCGGGTCCGCTATCGCAGTTTCCGTTCGCCGCGGGTAATGGCGAGTTCCGCGTCTCGGTGGTCGGCGAAGACGTGGACATGGCCTACAAGCCCGACTGGCCCGCGATGCAGGACATCGAAGGCCAACTCACGCTGGTTGGGGACACCCTCGACATCCAGGCCTCGCGGGGGCGCATCCTCGGCGTCGAGGTAGGGCCGGCCAGCGCCCATGTCCCCAACGTGCGCGAACCCGTCCTGGCGGTCGACGGGCGGCTCGACGAAGCCGGCGCCGATGCCATGATGCGCTTCATTCCCGCGTCGC
This sequence comes from Spectribacter acetivorans, assembly GCF_031846305.1. NCBI lineage: Bacteria > Pseudomonadati > Pseudomonadota > Gammaproteobacteria > Salinisphaerales > Salinisphaeraceae > Spectribacter > Spectribacter acetivorans. The sequence continues at coordinate 339,344 of NZ_JAVRHY010000001.1, read as the reverse complement.
CACTGGCCGACAAGTTCGGGCGGATTGCAGAAGTTCTCGAGGTCAGCGGGCCGGCGGGGCTGACGCTGGCCCTGTCGCTGCCGCTGAAGCCGGATCTCGATGCCGATGTGGCCGTGGACGGCACCATCGACCTGCGCGGCGTCACCCTCACGCACCCGGCGCTGCCACGGCCTCTGCAGGGCCTGGAGGGCGATCTGCGCTTCGACCTCAAGGGCCTGTATGCGCAGGGCATCGAGGGACGGTTCATGGGCATGCCGGTGCAGGCGGACCTGACCCCGGCCGGGGCCGACGGCCTGGCCATCGATGCCCGAGCCGACCTGAGCCTGCCGGCCCAGGCGCCATGGTGGGAACCGCTGTTGCCGGCCGACCTGGTGGCCCGCGCCGACGGCAGCGCCGTCTGGCAGGCAGGGCTGCGGGTGTCGGCCGGCGGCCGGATATCGGACCTCCGGCTGCACAGTGACCTGACCGACCTGGCCCTCGATCTGCCGGCCCCGCTGGGCAAGCCGGCCGGCACCAGCGCCCCGCTGTCGGTCACGGTCAGCGCCGACAGCAATCGCATCACCCTGGACTATGCCGACCGCTTGCGCGCCGAACTCCGCCGTACCGACGACCGTCTGCAGGCGGCGGACCTGGTATTCGGCACTGACCCGGTGAACCCGCCGGCCGGCGACGGTTTATGGGTGGGCGGGTATCTGGCCGAGCTGGACCTGCCGGCCTGGCAGGCCCTGTTGCCGACAGGCGGTGCCCGCAACGGATCTGGCCTTGGGCTGCGAGGCGGTGACCTGACCGTGGACCGGCTCCGACTGCAGGGTCAGGCAGTCCCGACGACGCGTTTCCGTGTAAAGCCGCTGCCCGCCGACCGCGGCTGGCAGGCCGATCTCAGCGGCGACGGCGCCACCGGCAACGTCCGCTGGGAGACCGGCAACAGCCGACCGACCGTGCATGCCCGGCTGGATCATCTGGCGCTGTTGCCGGCTGCGCGTACCGAACCCACCGATGATCAGGCGGCCACCGATGCCCCCATGGACCCCGGTCAGCTACCCGGCGTTGATCTTGCCATCAGTGAACTCTGGGTCGATGGCACCGCACTGGGGCGGTTGACCGCCACTGCCCGGGCCGTCGACAACGGCGTGGCCCTGGAAGAGCTTTCGCTGAACGGCAACGATACGCACCTGACCGGCCAGGGCCAGTGGACGCGGACCGGCGGGCAATCGCAGGCAACATTCGACAGCACCCTGGAGGGCAGCGGCCTGGCGCGGCTGATCCAGGCCCTGGGCTTCAGCCCCAGCGTGCGGGCCGACAAGGCGCGGGTGGTTACCGCGCTGCGCTTCGAACCGTCCGCCGCGGGTCTGGTGCCGGAAAGACTCAATGGGCACCTCAGCTTCAAGCTCGAGGACGGCACGCTGGTGCCGATCGAACCCGGCGCCGGCCGGGTGCTGGGGCTGGTGAATTTCTACGCCCTGCCTCGCCGGCTGCTGCTGGATTTCCGCGACGTGCTGAACGAGGGCATGGCCTTCGACCGGCTGCAGGGTGATTTCAACGTGACCGCGGGCGATGCTCGCACCGACAATCTGCGCATCAACACGCCGTCGGCCATCATCCGCATTCGCGGCCGGGTGGGCCTGGCGGCCCGAGACTACGATCAGCGGGTGACCATCGTGCCCAAGATGTCATCCGCCGCGGCCATTGCCGGCACCGTACTCGGCGGGCCCGCGGTGGGGGCCGCCCTGTTCGTGGCCCAGCGGCTGTTGCGCAAACCGATCGCGGAAATTTCCAGCGTGACCTATGATCTGACCGGCCAGTGGAGCGATCCGCAGATCGACCCCGTGGAAGAGGCCACCCAGGAGTAGACCCGAACCATGCCCAATGCTGCCGCCATCCAGATGGTTTCCGGTGCCGACCGCGACCGCAATCTGGCCGCCGCCGGCGAGCTGATCCGGCGCGCCGCCGATGCCGGTGCCCGGCTGGTTGTTCTGCCGGAGAACTTCGCCTTCATGGGCAAGCGCGAGTCGGACAAGCTGCGGATCGCGGAGCCCGACGGCAGCGGGCCGATCCAGGATTTCCTCGCCGACGCCGCCGCGGCCAGCAAGGTCTGGCTGGTCGGGGGTACGCTGCCGATCCGGGGCAACGATCGCAGCGATCGCGCATTCGCGACCTGCCCGGTCTACGCCGAGGACGGCGCCCGGGTGGCGCGCTTCGACAAGATCCACCTGTTCGACGTATCGGTGCCGGATACCGGGGAACAGTACAAGGAATCCGGCAGCACCATCCCCGGCACCGAACCGGTGGTCATCGATACCCCGCTGGGCCGCCTCGGGCTGACGGTGTGCTACGACCTGCGCTTCCCCGAACTCTACCGGCAACTGTCCGCAGCCGGCGCCGAACTGCTCGCGGTGCCCGCCGCCTTCACCGCCGCCACCGGCCGCGCCCACTGGGAAGTACTGTTGCGGGCGCGGGCGATCGAGAACCTGTGCTACGTGATCGCGCCGGATCAGGGCGGGCGCCACGCCAGCGGCCGGGAAACCCACGGCGACAGCATGATCGTCGACCCCTGGGGCCGCGTGCTCGACCGCGTTGCCGCCGGCCCGGGCCTGGCCATGGCCGATGTCGACGTGGCCGGACTGCTGCGCACCCGCGAACGCTTTCCGGCACTGACGCACCGCCGGCTGTAATCAACCGCCGCGTATTGGCCTGCCGCGTTCGCGCGGTTACGCTTGCCGGCTTTTCAAGGTGCGGGACCCACCCGATGCAAGACACGCTGTACGAATCCGATCTCACCAGCCTGACGTTGCTCAACCGCGGCAAGGTGCGCGACATCTATGCCGCCGATGCGGATCATCTGGTGATTGTGGCCACCGACCGCATCTCCGCATTCGACGTGGTCCTGCCCGACCCCATCCCCGGCAAGGGCGCGGTACTGACCTCGGTATCGCGTTTCTGGTTCGACCACTTCGGCGACCGCGTGGCCAGCCACGTGGCCGGCCGGGCGCTGACCGACTTCCTGTCGCCGGCCGAACTCGCGCAGGTATCGGGCCGCGCGATGCTGGTGAAGAGACTCACCCCGCTGCCCATCGAGGCCATCGTGCGCGGCTACCTCATCGGTTCCGGGTGGAAGGATTATCAGCAGACCGGCCGGGTCTGCGGCATCGAACTGCCAGCCGGCCTGGCACAGGCCCAGCAGTTACCCGAGCCGATCTACACACCCTCTAGCAAGGCCGAGGCCGGCGAACACGACGAGAACATCGATTTCGAAACCACCGTCAACCTGGTCGGCCGTGATCTGGCCGAGCAGGTACGCGACATCTCGCTGGCGATCTACCGGCAGGCAGCCACCTACGCTGCCGAGCGCGGCATCATCATCGCCGACACCAAGCTGGAATTCGGCACCGACGCCGACGGCCGGGTGGTACTCATCGACGAAGTCCTGACCCCCGATTCGTCACGCTTCTGGCCGGCCAGCGAGTACCGCACCGGCATCAGCCCGCCCTCGTTCGACAAGCAGTACGTCCGCGATTACCTCGAGACGCTGGACTGGAACAAGACCGCGCCGGGACCGCGGCTGCCTGACGAGGTGCTGCACAATACCGCGGCCAAGTATCGGGAGGCGCAGAGGCGGTTGACCGAGTAGGCCAGTCGTCCGTTCGAAGCGGACAGTCAAGATCGGCGACACTTCATGATGCGACTCATGCTGCTAAACGGAAGAATTTCGCCCTGAAGGGCGAGTTCCTTTTCTTGCGCGCCCAAGAAAAGCAACGAAAAGAAGGGCGCCCGAACCGCTTGTCCCCCGGTCAGCGCAGCCGCGCTGACCGGGGGATTCCCGCCCGACCGCCGGCGCATGAAGCGGGCCGTGCCGACAGGACATCGTGTCCTGAACGGCACTAAACGGGCCATCCGTGGCCCGTTTACCCGATGCCCCGGCGATCGGGCGGCAAGCGCTAACGGGAGGAAGAAGCAGCCGAACCCGGATGTGGCACCTTTTTTATTCCCGTCGGGACGAGCCGAGCACTGCAGGGCGGCGAGGTTCCAGGCCCGAAGGGGCGCGCCCAGGACGGGCGCGCGGTTTCCGGCAGTACAAGGATGTACTGTCGGAAACCCCCTCGCCGACCGAAGCGCACAGGGCATCCTGCCTCGAACCCCGTTCGAGGCAAGACTCGCCCGCCGGAAGCGCTTCTTTGGTGACTTTCTTGTCGCACAAGAAAGTCACCCGGCCCGCTTCAGCGGGGCGGAATCTTCTTCTTTAAATTGCCGCGGAAATTAGATCGGCGCCATGAATGGCACCCTGCGGCCCTCCAGCAAAACGCCCCCACATCAGACACCATCCCGAACGATATCCGTGGCCTCAAGCAACGGCAGCTCCACACGACCCCCGATGGTCACCGCCGGCACCAACAGATCGCGGGACAGCGTCACCGGGTACTGCGGATGGAATCCGAACACCTGCAGCCCCAGTTCCGTGCCGGCCGGCAACCGCTCGGCAATAGCCACCATGTCCAGCTCATGGGTGTCGAAGCCGCGCACGGGCGTGAGCTGGTCGTCCACCATGTCCCAGCGCTGCTGGCCGGGCGGCCGTTGGACCACTGCGAACAGCAGGATCGGATCGCAACCGGTTGGCAGCAGACCCGGCAGAACCTCCAGGGCGCAGTCCAGGCCCAGATCGCCGAGCAGGGAAATGACCGGCTCCACGGTCACGGAAAGACGGGGCACGCCCGCCAGAATGCGCGGCTGATCCACCGTGGCGAGCGGCGTCGTGCCCAGTTCCAGGGGCTCGAGCACTTCCCCGCCCGCCAGCGAAGCCAGCACGCCAGTCAGGCTGTTGGTTTCGGTGGTCATGGCCAGGTCGAATGAGGTGCCGCCGGCGGCAACCTCGTCGACGGTTATCGCGTCACCCTCGGCGAGGCTGAGACAGATCTCGTCGCCGATCGGCAGCGCCGAATCCAGCGCCGCCGAATCACGCTTGAGCTTGGCTTCGAACCAGCCGAAGCGCACATCGTCCAGATCGAGACCGCCACAGCTGAAACTGCCGCCGCTGTCCTGAAACGCAGGCGGGTTAATCGCCGCGTAGAAGGGGTCGAGCGGGTCCTCAAGACCCAGGGTTTCCAGGCTTGCCGGCAGCACATGCCCGGTCTGGTGCGTCAGCAGACGCACGTCGCCACCGGCCTGGCGCAGACAGGAATAGTTTTCCAGCGCCTCGTTGACGTTGAACAGGGTGTCCTTGAACCCCTGGGTGATCAGGGCGTCGACGGCCGGCGGCGGGGTGCCGGGGCTGAATGCCCGCGGGTCGGGCATGCCCACCACGAAGCCATCCTGCGGCCCGGCGACCTGCGCGTCACAGAAATGCCGGAAGCTGTGATAGGCCAGCAGATTCCGACCCGAGTCGGACAGTCGATTGGTGAGCGCCCCGTCCGCGAGAATTTCGACGATCAGCGGATCCTGGCGCAGATTCTGGCGCTCCAGCGCCAGCGTGACGAGTTCGTCCACCAGCGCTTCCGGCCCGGCGCCGCCGGTCGCCAGCCCCAGCAGCGGCAGTTCGCCACCGGCGATCAGGGCCAAGGCCCAGCCGGACTTGATCGCGCCGCCGGGGTTGAGCGAGAAGGTCAGATCATGCGGAGTGATATCCGGCGCGATCACGCGCAGCCGCTGTTCCGGGTCCGCCGCCGCGAGCAGCACCTGATACATGCCCCCGTAGGAACCACCGTAGCTGCCCACCACCATGCGCCCGTCGCGGTAGGCCAGCTGCTCGAGGTTGGCTTCGGTCCAGTCCAGCAGGGCAATCAGGTCAAGGCCCTCGAAATCCGGGGACTGGATACGCACGGTGCCGGAGGATTCCCCGAATCCCCGCTGATCGAACGAGATCACGTAATAGCCGGCGTCGCGCAGGCGCTGCTGGAAATCGCTGGGGGTGGCGTTGCGGCTGCCGCCGTAGCCGTGACTGTGCAGCACCAGCGGGTAGGTCTCGCCATCGGTCACGGTTGACGGCTCGAATACCTGGGCGATCAGGGTATCGTCGGTGCTCGGTACCTGGATGGCCTGGCGGTAGGTTTCGCCGGCGCGGCTGGCCGGATCGGGGTTGCCGGGATCACCGGGGTCACCGCCGTTGTCGCCGCCGGGGCCGAGACTCAGACCACCCCCGCCGGAATCGCCACCACAGGCGGCGAGCAGAAACAGGGCGGCCAGGGCCGTTATCAGCGGCCGCACCGACAATTCGCGCATGGGAATCTCCTCCGACCGGCGTCGAGGCCGGCTCGATTATTGGTCGTTCCATCCCATTATTACGCAGAAATGACGGCGATGGATCAGGTAACGGTGATTTTCAACAGATCGCTTTCCGGATTATCGGGCGTGATCAGGGCGGCCAGCGCCGGAAAGAACGCTGCCGGCACGAACACGGATTCGGGGGTGAAAATGCCCGGTTCCGGCAGACGGCGATCGACAATCGCCTGGACGCCAAGCGCGAGAACGCTGCCCGCCAGTTCGGCGTAGCTGCTGGCCGGCACTGCCGTCAGTTCGGCCAGGGCCGAGGCGTTGCGACCGGCCCGCTGTCCCTCGGCCAGGGCAAACAGCTCGGGTACCGCCGTTGGCGGTGCCACTCCCCCGCTGAATCGCCGCAGACGCCGGCCCAGACCGGGCCCGGGAAAGGCGCCGGCGGCCAGCAGCCCGGCCAGACGGTCGACTTCATCCTCGGCACCGGTATTACTGCGCATCAGCGCCTTCCAGCCGTGGTGCTGGCTGGCGGTCAGGGCAATCAGGCTCGGCGCATCGGCCAGGTCCGGAAACCGGCGGCCCAGCGTCACCGCTTCCGGATGACCGAACTGATAGAACACACGACTGCCGTAGCCGGGCAGCGAGAGCTTCACCGGGGCCAGCGCCTCGGCGAGTTCCCGGGCCCCGTGGCGGTACACCGACACCTGCCCGCTGGCCTGCTGCACCCGGTGGAGGTCCAGCGCGGTGGCCGTGTCCCGCGGCCCGCGATTGTCCGCATCGCTCAGCCGGCCGTCGGCGCGCCAGGCAGTGGCCAGCCGCCGGGTGTCGTCGAGGGCTTCGAGAGCCGCCACCGCCAGCAGGTTGGTCACGCCGGGGCTGGCGCCCAGGCCGATCAGCGCGGGCACGCCGGCGGTTCGGGCCTGCCGGTCCAGCACCAGCATGCCGAGGGTAGTTTCCGGATCGTCGCAGGCATCCAGGTAAGGGCGGCCGGCGGCCAGGGCCGCCTTCAGCACGATCAGCCCGTAACGAAAATAGGGCCCGCTGGTGTTGAGCACCACATCGGCCGAGGCCACCGCGGCGTCAAGCGCCGCCGCATCGCAGATGTCCAGCGTCAGCGGCGCGGCCGATGCCCCCAGCTCGGCGGCAGCCGCAGCGGCCGCGGCACCGTCATAGTCGGCCACGGTGATACGAGCCACCGCGGGCAGCTGACGAATGCGGTCCAGAGCGGCACGGCCCAGCGCGCCGCCACCGCCCACGGCGAGCAGATGCATGGTGCGTCGGGCGGCTGGTCAGTCCGACTGACCGAACAACGCGTTCAGCTTCTGCTCGTACTCGTGGTAGCCGAGGTGCTCATAGAGGTCGTTGCGGGTCTGCATGCCGTCGAGCACGTTCTTCTGGGTGCCATCGGCGCGGATCGCTCCGTAGACATTTAGAGCGGCCTGGCTCATGGCACGGAAGGCCGACAACGGGTACAGCACCATGCGCACGCCCTGGGCGGCGAGTTCCTCGGTAGTGTAGAGGTCGGTGGCGCCGAATTCGGTGATATTGGCCAGCACCGGCGCGCCGATGTCGACAAAACGCTGGTACATGGCAATGTCGGTCATCGCCTCCGCGAACACGAAATCGGCGCCGGCTTCCACGCAAGCCGCGGCACGTTCCACGGCGGCGTCCAGGCCTTCCACGGCCAGCGCATCGGTGCGGGCCATCACCAGCATTTCGTCACGCGCGTCCACCGCGGCCTTCACCCGGTCGACCATTTCCTGCTGGGAGACGATGGCCTTGCCCGGCCGGTGCCCGCAGCGCTTGGCCGCGACCTGGTCCTCGATGTGCACGCAGGCGGCGCCGCCGCGCTCCATCTCGCGAATGGTGCGGGCGATGTTGAAGGCGCTGCCCCAGCCGGTGTCGATGTCGACCAGCAGCGGCACGTCGGTGGCGGCGGTAATGCGGCGCACGTCCTCGAGCACGTCGTTCATGCTGGTCATGCCCAGATCCGGCAGGCCGTAGGACGCGTTGGCCACGCCGCCGCCGGACAGATAGATGGCGCGGAAGCCGCTGTGTTCGGCCAGCATCGCGCTGTAGGCGTTGACGGCCCCGACGATCTGCAGGGGGTTCTCTTCGCTGAGCGCGTGATTGAAGCGTTGCGCGGCACTCGCCATCAGGTTGTCTCCGTTGTGCTGTTTCGAGCCCGTTATTTTACGCCAGGCCACATGAAACGGCCCCACCTGATGGTGGGGCCGTGCCGGTCAACACCCGCCGCGGCGGGTCGCGATACCCGAATATCTAGACGAAATACTTGATCGTCCAGTTGATCAGCTTGCGCGTGAACGGCGTGTAGGGCGGGTGCATCAGGTGGGTCGACGAGAAGCGATCGCGCACGATGCCCCGCTCGTGCGAGAAGCTCTTGAAGCCCCAGTGACCGTGGGCCATGCCGATGCCGCTGTTGTTAACCCCGCCGAACGGCAGATTGCCGTGCAGGTACTGCATCATCACCGTGTTGATGGCGGTACCGCCGGCCGAGGTGCCGCCGATGACGCGATCGACAAACGCGTTGTCCTTGCCGAAGACGTACAGCGCCAGCGGCTTGGGCCGGCTGTTGATGTCGTCGATCACTTCACGGGTGTCCTTGAAGGTCATGATCGGCATCAGCGGCCCGAAGATCTCTTCCTGCATGATCTCGGCATCGGGCTCGATGTCGGTCAGCAGGGTCGGGGCCAGGAAGTCCTGGGCGTCGTCATGCTGGCCACCCGCCAGCACCCTGGCGCCACGAGACTGCGCGTCGTCCAGCAGATGCTTGATCCGCTTGTAGTGCTTGTTGTTGACGATGCGGGCGTAGTCCGCATTCGACTCGATACTCTCGAGCGAGCCGTACATCGTCTCCAGCCGCTGCTTGATCGCCTCGACGAACTCATCCTTCACGTCGGCGTGGACGTAGGTCAGGTCGGGCGCGATGCAGGTCTGGCCGTTGTTGAAGAACTTGCCCCAGGCCACCGCACGGGCCGCCTTGTCCAGGTCGGCGCTCTTGTCGACGATCACCGGCGACTTGCCGCCCAGCTCCAGCGTAACCGAGGTCAGATGCTTGGCCGCGGCGCCCATGATGATCTTGCCCACCGCCGGGGAGCCGGTGAAGAAGATGTGGTCGAACGGCTTGTCCAGCAGGTTCTGCGAGGTTTCCACCGCGCCCTGGAACACGGCGATCTCGGATTCGTCGAATACCTCGCGCACCATGTCCTCCATCAGCTGGGAACAGTGCGGGGTCATCTCCGAGGGCTTGAGGATCGCGGTATTGCCGGCCGCCAGCGCCGACACCAGTGGCGAGAAGGTGAGATTGACCGGGTAGTTCCACGGCGACACGATCAGGCTCACACCCTTTGGCTCGTAGCGCACGTGCGCCTTGGTGCCCAGCATTGCCAGCGTGGTGGGCACCTTCATCGGCTTCATCCACCGCTTGGTATGGCGGATGGCGTCGTTGGCCTCCATCACCACCGGCATGATCTCGGTCATGTCGACCTCGGCCGGCGGCTTGCGGAAATCCTTGTAGCAGGCTTCGTGGATTGCCTCGGTGCGGTCGAGCAGCGCCTGCTTGAGTCGCTTGATCTTGGCGATCCGCTCGGCGGCGGTGCTCGTGCGCAGGGTCAGGGCCCGCTTCTGCTGCAGCGCGAATACGCGCTCGATCTCGGTGGCCTGATTGTCCGGTGCCTGGGCAAACCGGTCGCGAATGTCCTGTACGGCAGTACTCATGATCACTCCTCCTGTCGTGCGCCCCCGATGCGCTACGGAAGCCACACTCTACTATGTCAGGGCCATCGGCAGTTATGCCGAACCTAAGTCGTGGCCAGGCCGCTTTCGCCCATCGCCATCCGCGCCAGCTCCGGCCGGACCGCGTGGGCACGAAAGAACGTATGCGCCAGGGCGGCAATCAGACGGCGACTGCGCTCGGGGTTGCTGCGCCGCAGCGGCAGCACGATCGCTTCCATCGTGGCCATCACCGCCTGGGCCATGTCCACGACGGGGATATCCAGCGTCAGGTCGCCGTCGTCCACCGCCGCCTGGATGGCCTGGCCAATGACCCGGGCCGACGCCTCCTCGAACTGCGCCTGTACCGCGCGCGCCTCCGCGACGTCCGCGGTGGACGGCATCAGCCAGTAGCCGGCCACGCCCTCGTCCACCGCCGGGTCCGCCAGCAGCGTTCCCATGCCGCGAAAGATCGCCATCAGACGCTCGATCGGGGTGTCCTCGGCCGCCATGCGGGTGAACACGTGGCGGCGGAACAACGCGTTCAGCTGGCGCACGCAGTCGGTATACAGGGCTTCCTTGCCGTCGTAGTGCCAGTAGAGCGCGGCCTTGGTCAGACCGGCGGCTCGGGCCACGGCCAGCATCGACACGCCGTCATAGCCGTAACGGCCGAACAACGAGAATGCGGCCTCGCGGACCTGCTTGAGGGTATCGCCCTGTTCACTGGCGGGGCGGCGGGGCATGGGCGTGCCATCGCGGGAATTTGGCCAAAGGATAGCATGCTATTGACTTACCGGTCGGTTAATTTTATCGTCCGACTTATTGCTGCACTGAACGGCGCAGCCGGAATTGACCACTCGGTCAATTCGATCAACGAGGAGACTGGTCAACATGAGTGTCACCACCGCCGAACTCGCCCGCGCCCACGACAGCAAACGCTATCTCTGGCTGTGGGGCGCCGTCGTCGCCTTCCTGCCGATGATCGGCGGGGCGCTTGCCTGGCTCACCGGCAGCAGCTGGGCCTGGTTTTTCGCCCCGGCCTTTCTCTACGGGCTGGTTCCGCTCGCCGACTGGTTGGTGGGCGACGACGACAGCAACGCCGACGACAGCGTGCTGCGCCAGCTCGAGGACGATCCCTACTACCGCTGGTGCACCTACCTGTTCATCCCGGTCCAGTACGTGGTGGTGGTCTGGGCCGCCTGGCTGGTGGGCAGTGGCTCGCTCGACTGGGTGGCACTGACCGGCCTGACCTGGTCGCTTGCCATCCTCTCCGGCGTGGGCATCAACACCGCGCACGAACTCGGGCACAAGAAGCCCGCCGGCGAGAAGTGGCTGGCCAAGATCGCGCTGGCCCCGGTGGCCTACGGGCATTTCTTCGTGGAGCACAACAAGGGCCACCACCGGCGCGTGGCCACCCCCGAGGACCCGGCCAGCTCGCGCATGGGCGAATCCTTCTACCGCTTCCTGCCACGCACGGTGATCGGCAGCCTGACCTCGGCCTGGGAGATCGAGAAGCAGCGCCTGGCCCGCTGTGGCAAGAGCGTGTGGTCGTTCGAGAACGAGAACCTTCAGGCCTGGTCCATGACCGTGGTGCTGTTCGGCGGCCTCGCGCTGCTGTTCGGCTGGGTCGTGCTGCCGTTCCTGCTGATCCAGGCCGCCATCGGGGCCTCGTTGCTGGAAGCCGTCAACTACCTCGAGCACTACGGCCTCAAGCGCCGGCAGGGCGATGACGGCCGCTACGAGCGCTGCAAGCCGGAACACTCCTGGAACAACAACCACATCGTGACCAACGTGCTGCTCTACCACCTGCAGCGCCACTCCGACCATCACGCCAACCCCACCCGCCGGTTCCAGGCCCTGCGCCACTTTGACGATGCCCCGCAGCTGCCCACCGGCTACGCCGGCATGATCGTGCTGGCCTATATTCCCTGGCTCTGGTACCGGGTGATGGACCCGAAGGTGGTCGCCCATTACGACGGCGACCTGGACCGGGCCAATCTGCAGCCCGGCCGGGAAGCCGCGCTCAAGGCGCGGTACGCCGCCGCCTGACACCGATCGACGGACCCGCCTGCAGCGCCCCGTTGCCGATTCGGCAACGGGGCTTTCTTTCGACTTGACCCCGTAGTCAACTCCGGGGTGACAATGGCGACCATGAACGCGCTTTCCGAGTCCGACATGACCATCGGCCAGCTGGCCCGCCGCGCCGGCTCGGACGTGGAAACCATCCGCTACTACGAACGTCGCGGCCTGCTGCCGCCGCCCCCGCGATCCGGCAACGGCTACCGCCGCTATCCGCCGGACGCGGCCCGCCGGCTGCGATTCATCCGGCGGGCCAAGACCCTGGGCTTCACCCTGGCCGAGATCGGCGAACTGCTAAGCCTGCGGGAAGCCGGCAACAACCGGGCCGCCGTGAAGGAGCTGGCCCGGGCCAGGCTGGCGGACCTAGACGCGCGACTGGCCGACCTTCAGCGCATGCGCGACGCCCTGGCGGATCTGGACCAGCGCTGCTCCGGGCGCGGCACCGTCAGCGGCTGCCCCATCATCGAAGCGCTCGATCAGGAGACAACAGCATGAACGACACCGCAACCGATCAGACCTGCGAACACGGCGGCCACACCAGCGGGCTGTTCAAGTCCTCTGCCCACGTCACCCTGCACTGCCTGACCGGCTGCGGGATCGGCGAGCTGCTGGGGCTGGTCATCGGCACGCTGGCCGGCTGGGGCGCGTTCGCGACCATGAGTCTCGCGGTGGTCCTGGCCTTCGTGGTCGGCATCAGCCTGGCGGCGGTCACGGTCATGCGTAATCACGGCCTGGCCCTGGGCGCGGCGCTGGCGACCGTCTGGCTGGGCGAGGTGGCCTCGATTTCCGTGATGGAGATTGCCATGAACGGCATCGATTACGCCGTGGGCGGTGTGCAGGCCGGGTCGCTGGCGGCGCCGATATTCTGGATCGGCTTCGGCCTGGCCCTGCCCTGCGGCTATCTCGCGGCCTGGCCGGTGAACTACTGGCTGCTCACCCGCAATCTCAAGCATTGTCACTGAGGCGCCGCCAGATTTATTTCGCACGGCCGTTTGGGCTATGCTCGCGGCCGTTCCAGCTGATTTTCCGGAGACCCGCGTGAGCCGCAAGACCCCCGACAACCCGCCGCCGCAGAACAGCCTCGTCCGGGCCCTCGTGGTGCCCGTCGGCCTGTTCGTCGGCGCCATCATCCTGGCGTTGCTGGTGATCACGTTCGGTGATCGCATCACCGGCGGTGGCGGCACCGACAGCACCGCAAGCCGTGACGGCCGTACGCTGGACCCGCAGACCATGGAACAGCTGGCCACCGAATTCGACCGCCGCGGCGTGGCCTACGGGCCGGACGATGCGCCGGTGGTGGTGCGGGAATTCGCCGACTATCAGTGCCCGGCCTGCGCCGCCTTCGCGGATACTGCGGCGCGCATCCGCGAGAACTATGCCGACGAGGGCAAGGTGCGCTTCGTGTTCTACGACTTCCCGCTGCCCATGCATCAGCATGCGCGCCAGGCGGCGGCGGCGGCCCGCTGCGCCGGGCGGCAGGGCGAGTTCTGGGCGTACCACGAAGTCCTGTTCGAGCGGCAGTCCCGCTGGTCCTCGGCCGGCAACGTGACCAACGAGTTCCTCGATATGGCGGTGGAAAGCGGCGTCGACGCTGATGCCCTGGAACAGTGTCTGGACGAGGGGGCAGCCGACCAGCGGGTGGCCCAGAGCGCGGCCGTAGCCGAGCAGCTGCGCGTGACCTCCACCCCGACAACCATGGTGGGCAACAAGGTATTTCCCGGGGTGGTCGATTACGACACCATCGCCGCCGAAATCGACACCCAGCTGCGGACCGCGGGTCAGTAAAGCAGGCTGATCAGCGCCCGCAGGCCGTAGGCGCCCCCGCCGACGACCACCAGGCCGGCCAGCCAGAGGCCGGCGAACCAGGCCAGCCGCTGCGGCCACGAACGCCGCACCGGCGGCCGCGTTTCCTCATCCTGCCGGTTCAATGGTACCCCGTCGAGGCGGTGACCTTGCCGCGGAATACCCAGTACGAGTAAGCGGTGTAGAACAGGATGAAGGGCAGCAGCGCAACCAGCCCGACCAGCAGGAAGCCCTGGGTGGCGGGCGGCGAGGCCGCGTTCCAGATGGTCAGGTGCGGCGGCAGGATATGCGGCCAGATGGAAATGGCCAGCCCCGCATAACCCACCGCGAACAGCCCCAGCGAGTACAGAAACGGCTTGAACGTGGCCCGTCGGCCCAGGCTGCGGTACAGCCCCGCGCACAGCGCCAGGGTGATAACCGGCACCGGCAGCAACCAGACGATGTTGGGCCAGCCGAACCAGCGCTGGGCATAGGCGTCATCGAGAAACGGCACCCACAGGCTGACCAGGGCCATGAATACCACCACGGCGGCCAGCAATGTGCGGCTCCAGCCGTAGGCACGGGTCTGCAGCGGCCCTTCCGCCTTGATCACCAGCCAGGTGGCGCCGAGCAGGGCATACCCGGCCACCAGCGCCAGCCCGGTCATCAGGGCAAACGGGGACAGCCATTCGAAACTGCCGCCGGCATACTGATTGTTTACCACGTTGATCCCGTGGACCAGTGCGCCCAGCGAAACGCCCTGGCAGAAGGTGACCACTACCGACCCGGCCTGGAAGGCCAGATTCCAGCCCCGCTTGTCGCGCGCCTTGAACCGGAACTCGAACGCCACGCCGCGGAAGATCAGCGCGATCAGCATCAGCGTCAGCGGCAGGTACAGCGCCGTCAGCATGGCCGAATAGACCGGGGGGAACGCCGCCAGCAGACCGGCCCCGCCCAGCACCAGCCAGGTCTCGTTGCCGTCCCAGATGGGGGCGACCGAGTTCATCATGATGTCGCGCTCTTCCTCGGTGGCAGCCAGGCGCGACAGCATGCCGATGCCCAGCACGAAGCCGTCCAGCAGCACGTACATGAATACGCCGAAGCCGATGATTCCGAACCAGATCAGGGGAAGCCATTCCACCATGGTCAATCCTCCGGGAGCTCGTCCGGCAGCGACATCGGCCGCGCCGGGGTCTTGAAGCCGGACGTGCGTGGTGGCGGTGCTTCCGGCCCCTGCCGGATCAGCCGCAGGATGTAGTAGAGCCCGGCGCCGAACACCACGGAGTAGACACACACGAACGTGATCAGGCTGGCGGCCACTGCGCCGGCGGGAATCGGCGACACCGCGTCGGCGGTGCGCATCACACCATAGACCACCCACGGCTGACGCCCGATTTCCGCGGTAAACCAGCCGGCCAGCACCGCCACGAAGCCGGCCGGCGCCATCCAGACCATGAAGCGGTGATACCAGCCGGGCTCGAACAACCGGCCGCGCCACCACAGCCACAGCCCCCAGACCGCCGCGAGCAGCATCAGCATCCCCAGCGCCACCATCACCCGGAAGGCGTAGAACACCGGAATCACCGGCGGACGGTCTTCCACCGGGAACGCATCCAGTCCCAGCACTTCGCCGTCCAGATCATGCGCCAGGATCAGGCTGCCCAGCTTCGGGATGGCGATTTCGTAATGATTGGTCTCGTTCGCCGGATCAGGTATCGCAAACAGATACAGCGGGGCCCCGCGCCGGGTTTCCCAGTGGCCCTCCATCGCCGCTATCTTGGCCGGCTGGTGCTCCTGCACGTTCAGCCCGTGGAAATCGCCGGCCACGATCTGCAGCGGCGCAGTGATGGCGATGAAACCCACGCCCATGGCCAGCATCACCTTCGCCCCCTGGGGCGCCAGCCCACGGCGCAGGTACCAGGCCGCCACTCCGAGAATCACGAATGCCGTGGTCAGGTAGGCCGCCAGCACCATGTGGGCCAGACGATAGGGAAACGACGGGTTGAACACGATCGCCCACCAGTCGGTGGGATGGAAGATGCCGTCGCGCAGTTCGAAGCCCGCGGGCGTGTGCATCCAGGAATTGGCGGACAGAATCCAGAAGGTGGACAACAACGTGCCCACCGCCACCATCACCGTGGCCAGGAAGTGCAGGCCACGGCCCACGCGATCCCAGCCGAACAGCATGATGCCGAGGAACGTCGCCTCCAGGAAGAAGGCCGTGAGCACCTCGTACGACAGCAGCGGGCCCAGCACATTGCCGGTGGCCTCGGCGAACACACTCCAGTTGGTGCCGAACTGGAAGCTCATCACGATGCCCGACACAACACCCATGCCGAACGACACCGCGAATATCTTCACCCAGAAGCGATAGAGCCGGCGGAAGACATCCTTGCCGGTGCCCAGCCACAGGCCTTCGAGCATGGCCAGCCAGCTTGCCAGCCCGATGGTGAAGGCCGGAAACAGGATGTGGAAGCTGACCACGAAGGCGAATTGCAGGCGGGAAAGAAGTAACGCATCCATGGCAGGCCCCTGCTACCCCGTGGGGTATTAAGCCGAATGGCAGACAACTCGACATGCTACCGCATTGTGCGCCGCAGTAGAAAAGATTACGGCCTGCTCAGTTGACGCTGACCGGTCCGGCACGGTTTAGTAGCGGCCACCATAACAATCGTCGCCGGCGCTGACAGTCGGCCCGATGCGCGCCACGCCCGCGGGCTGGCCCGCCGGATACCGTGCTTCCACCCGGCTGCATGGTCGATGCGGGAGTTGCTCATGAATCCACCACCAACCCGGTGGCCGATCGTCGCCGAGGGGTGCCGCGGTTGAGTCGCCGCCAGCGGCAAACGCGCCGGACGGGCGATCAGGTGATTGCTCACAAGCTGTTCGCACCGGCCGGCACGCCGGGCGCGGTACGCCGGGATGCCATTCTGCAACGGATTCTCGGCCGCAACAGCCCGCGCGTGGTGCTACTCCAGGCCCCCGCCGGTCACGGCAAGACGACCCTGCTGCAACAGGCCTGGAGCGCCTGCGACGCCCAGGGCATGCGCTGCGGCTGGCTGACCTTCGACGAGGCTGATAACGACATCACGCGCTTCGCCGCCCACATGCAGGCACTGGTGGATACCGTGGCGAGCCGGGAAGACGCGCAGGATATCCCGACTCAGGCGCGGGGGCGTACCCAGCACGCGGACTGGCTGACCACGCAGCTGGTGGCCATCGGCCGCCCGGTGGCGCTGTTCCTGGACGAGTTCCAGACCCTGTCCAACCGCCCGGTCCTGAGCTTCTTCCGCAACCTGTTCGAATCGGTACCGGCGGAGGTGCGCATTTTCGTGGGCACCCGCACCCTGCCGCGGGTGGGGCTGTCGCGCCTCGAGGTGAACAACCGGGCGATGGTGATCCGGCCGGCGGATCTGTGCTTTTCCCGGGACGAGGTGGTCCGCTTCTTCCAGGACGTCAGCGACCTGGGCATGCGGCCGGAGGAAACCGCCGCCATTCACGACCGCACCGAAGGCTGGCCCGCCGCGGTGCAGCTCTACCGGCTGTCGCTCGCCCAGCCGTCGGTACGCGAATCGCTGCGCGACATCGCCGATTTCCGGCCCCGCCCGCTGGCGGACTACCTGGCCGACAATGTGCTGCAGCTGCAGACCCCGGCGGTCCAGCAATTCCTGTTGCAGAGCTCACTGCTCACGCGGTTGTCGGCGCCGTTGTGCAATGCGGTGCTCGAACGCGACGACGCCCAGCGCATGCTGCAGGCGCTGGAAAGCGCCGGCCTGTTCCTGCGCAGCCTCGACGCTGAAGGCTACTGGTTCAAGTACCACACCCTGTTCTCCTCGTTCCTGGCCGACCAGTTGCAGGAACAGGACCCGGAGGCCGCCCGCCGCATCCACGAGCGAGCCGCCCGCTGGTTCCACGACCACGGCCTGCACGAGGAGGCCATCCACCATGCCCTCGCCAGCGGCGACGCCGACTTCGGCGCCCGGATTCTGGACAGCTGGACCACCATGCTGATTGCCGAGGGCAATCTGATGACCGTGGAGCGCTGGAGCGAGCGCATCCCCGCCAGGCAGTTGCGGGCCAACCCGGACCTGGTGGTCAAGATTGTCTGGGCGCTGACATTCCTGCGCCGGCACCGCAAGCTCGCCCCCCTGCTGGCCATGATCGAGGACATCCCCGCCACCGAGCGGGCCCGCATGCAGACCCATCCGGCCGTAGTGCTGTCGATGGCCGCGGTGGTCCGGGATGACATTCAGGAGGCCGCCGACATCGTGGCCACCATGGACGTGCGCGACAGCCAGGTCGAGGGCTTTCACGCCTTCGAACTAGGGGCGGCGGCCAATCTGGAAGGCTATCTGGCGATGACCCGGGGCGAGTTCGAATCCGCCCGCGAAATCCTGTCGCTGGCCCGCGCCCACTCGGACCGCGGCGACGCCACCTTCAGCTGGGGCTATTCGGTGGGTACGGCCGCCATGAACCTGCTGCTGCAGGGGCAGACGCAGGACGCCATCGGCATGTTCCGGCAGTGTCTGGACGAGCCGCGGGTGCAGGTGGACGACTCCTTCGCCTCGGCCGCGATCGTGGCCTGCTACGTGCACGCCCTGTACGAGGTCGACGACATCGACACCGCGCTGGACCAGTTCCGGCGTTATCACGATGTGATCGCCGACGCCGCGCTGCTGGACTACCTGGCGCTGGCCTATTTCTCCGCCGCCCGCATCCATGACAGCCGCGGCGACGGCAAGCGCGCCACCACCGTCCTCGAGGAGGCGGAAACCCTCGGCCATGCCAGTCGCTGGCCGCGGCTGCTGCGACTGGTCGGCTGGGAGCGGGTACGTCGGGCACTGGCAGCTGACGAAGTCGACCATGCGCGGCGCATTGCCGCCGCGATCCAGGCCGAACCGGCGCCGCTACCGACCGGGTGGCTGCCGTTTGCAGAGGACACCGCCGGCGAGGCCATCGGCAGAATCCGGCTGGGCCTGCGCGAGGCCAATCCGGAAGCGGCCATGCGCCTGATCTCGACCGAACAATCCGCGGCCGCCGCCCAGCGGCGGACCCGGCGGCAGATCAAGCTGCATATCCTGGAGGCCATCGGCCACCGCCGCCTCGACAACGCCAACGCGGCCCATCGCTCGCTGCGACGGGCGCTCAATCTGGCGGCGCCGGCCGGCCTGGTCCGGACCTTCCTGGAGGAAGGCCCGGCGGTGATCGACCTGCTGCGCAGCGATCTGGCAATACTGACCAGCAGCGCCGGCGTGGAAGGCGCCGAGGGCCCCGTGCAGCAGTTCGTGGTGCGCATTCTGGCCACCGCCGGCGTGGTGGATGCCGACGCGGTCCGCACCCCGGCCGGGGATCCCCACCGCCCGCTCGAACCCCTGACCGAACGCGAGAGCGAAATCCTGCAGTTGCTGGCCAACGGGGCCTCCAACAAGGACATCGCCCGTCACGTGTTCGTGTCCGAGAACACCGTGAAATTCCACCTCAAGAACATTTACTCGAAACTCGGGGTCAACAGCCGGGTGCAGGCGATCAGCGCCGCCCGGCACATGCAGCTGCTGTAGCGGCTCACGCTACGGCGCGAAATCCTTCACGCCGCTGTCCTCACCCTCGGCCTCGGCTTCTTCCTGCTCACGCAGCGCCGGCCGCAGATGCATGCGCGCCACGCCGTAGCGAACCGCCTGCAGGAAACGGTCCAGCTGCTCGCGCTGGGTGGCGAGTGTGTCGATGGCCACCGAGGCCAGGCGCTGGATTTCGGTGTCCGCCGCCTTGTCCAGCATCGCCATGACCCGGCTGTCCACCTGCCCGGCCACGGCCCGTGACGCGCCGCCGTCATAGGCCACCGGGCGCGCCGTGGCAGTAGGCGCCTGCGCCAGCGCCGTCTGCAACCGGCGGATGCGCCGGATGTTGGCCAGCGGTTCGCTGAACGCGTTGGAGGCCAGCATTCGCTGGACCCAGCGCGAGCTGGCCAGCGAGTCGCCCAGGGCCTGACGGCGCCACTCGCGGCCCAGCGCCGTGAGCGAGTCACCCGCCGCCGGCAGCGACACCGGTTCGCCGCCTTCCAGTCCCTCGATCGCGCGCGTCAGCTCGTCACGCACCGCCTGCAGCATGTCCATGGCCTGCGCGTACTGCTGCTGGGCGGCGCCGTAGGCTTCGAATTCCTCCAGCAGATAGGGAATCGCCACCAGCGCCTCCTGCACCGCCTCGTGGCGGGGATTGCGCTGGGTCAGCGTCTGCCAGGCCACCAGCGCCCGCTGGCGCTGCTGTTCTTCCTCGGCGGCGATATCTGCGATGGGATAGGTACCGAGCTGTACCTTGCTGTAACCATCCGCACTGAAGCGGTCGCGCTGGTCGCTGCGCTGCAGACGGCCGGATTCGGTGTCGGCAATACCGTAGGTCCCGGCCTCGGGCTCGTCGCCGATCGCGACCCGCTGCTGGCGGTCGCCGGGTGGCGTGATCTCGGCCCGGCCCAGCCCCAGCAGGGCTACCGGGGACAGCGGCCCGTGCAGACGGACCCGCTGGAACATGTGCTTGGCGGTGGCGCTCTGGTCGGCGTTGAGGAAACTGAACCCCAGCAGCACGTTCGCACGATCGCGAAGCAAGCGTTGTGCCGGCGTGAACGGCGTCAGCCTGCCGATCCGGTCCAGCAGCGTTCGGCCCTTGGCCACCTCCCCGCTGCGCAGCCAGGCGACCGCCAGGTTGTAGCGCATGGTCAGGCTCTGGTTGTTGGCGTCGTCCACCTCGGTGATGACTTCCAGCGCGTTCTCGCCGCTGGCCAGCGTGGCCGCGGCCTGCGCGAAGGCGCCTTCGGCCATCTGCAGGCGCGAGAGCGTATCCTGCCAGCGCACCCGCTGCGCCGGGGTAAGAAACTGTTTCGCTTTGTCCAGCCGACGGCCGGCCGGGCCGTAATTGCCGCGCTTGAGATCCAGCTCGGCCAGGCGCAGGCGGATATCCTCGAACGGTTCGCGCTCGGCGCCGAGCCGTGTGTACGTCTCCACCGCCTGTTCCGCCTGCTCGGCCATGCCGAAGTCGAGATAGACGTGGGCAAGCAGGGCGAAGTAGGCCGGCTTGAGGTTTTCCTGCCCGCTGACTGCAGCCATGTCGATCAGTTCGATCATGGCCTCGAAGGACTGGTCGCGGGCGCGCAGATAGCGAGTGAGGGCCAGGCGCGGGTCTTCGGCTTCCTCGCGCCACTGCCACGGCTTGGGGTCGAGCCGCCGGTTCATCTGCAGCGCGGCGGGGGCGGCCGGCAGGATCAGCGCTTTGCGGGCCTCGCCCTTGTCGAACTCGAGATCGATCTCGCCGGTGAGTTGCGTCCCGTCCGGCTCGGCATCCCGCAGGCGTCCCGCGAACTCGAGCCGCACCCGATGCGAGCCGGGTTCGACGTTGGTGCGCACCACCCGGTCGAGCCGCCGCTCGTCGCTGTGCAGCAGCAGGGCCTCGGCGCGGGAATAGCGCTTGTTGGTCACCCGCCGGCCATCAAGGAACAGCGTGACCTCCTCCAGTACGAAGGACGGTACGTTGATGCCGATGAATATCGAGACATCGGTTTCCGCGGGGAAAGCCACGGACTGGGCCTCGCCCCGGCGGGCCGACAGCAGGTCGAAGGCCCGCTCCTGGGTCATGGCGACCGCCCGCTGTTGCTCGGCGGCCTGGCCGCGGTCGGTGGCGGCCAGGGCCAGGCCGGCCGGCAGCAGTAACAGCGCGGCCAGCGCGCCCGTTCGCAGTTGATACAACATCCTGTCGTTCACGTTCGGTCGGACGGGGGCGCGGCAGCGCCGCGGTGCGTCCAATATGCCAGAAACCGGGACCACAGGGTCAGGCCGCCCGCGCCTCGCGGGCGAGCAGGCTGACCACCATGGCCGCACTGTCGTCGTCGAGATAACCACCGCCGTTCTCGGCCAATCCCAGTTGCGCGCCGTCGACCTGGCGCGCGCCCGCTTCGCGGCGCAGCTGATCGGTCAGCTCGACGATCTGGGCGCAGCCGGTCGCGCCAATGGGGTGTCCCTTGCGCAGCAGGCCGCCGGAGGTATTCACAGGCAGTCGCCCGCCCAGGGCGCTGTGGCCCGCTTCCACGAAATCGCCGCCCGCCCCCGCGCCACAGAAACCGAGCTGCTCGTACAGGAGCACTTCGGACGGCGCCGAGGCGTCGTGGATTTCCGCGCAGGACAGATCCTCGGGACCGATGCCGGCGGCCTCATAGGCCGCGGTGGCCGTGCGTTCGGCCAGCGGCGGCCGATCAGGTGCGCCACCCCCGCCCAGGCAGGAGGCCAGCACCCGCACCGCGCGGTTCCGGTCCGGCATCTGCCGCATCCGCCGCGCCGAGACCAGCACCAGCGCCGCCGCCCCGTCGCCGATCGGCGAACACATGGGCAGGGTCAACGGCCAGGCGACCTCGCGAGCGGCCAGCACCTGGTCGACACTGAGCCGGTCCCGATACTGGGCGCGGGGATTGAGGCTGCCGTGGGCCGAATTCTTGGCGGACACCGCCGCGAACTGCGCCCGGGTGGTGCCATGGGCCTGCATGTGGGCCGCGGCCCAGGCCACGTAGATATCCATGAACAGCGACCGGGTGCGCCCGGCGTCAGCCGTATCCGGCGTCAGGCCGGCCGCTCGGATGCGCTCGGTCACGTCCGCCATCACCGACGCCCGTTCCGCCACGTCGATGGCGCCGGTGAGCAGATCCATCGTGCGCTGCCGATCCGGGTGGTGAAGCTTGTCCATGCCCAGAACCAGCACCACGTCATAGGCCCCGAACGTGATCATCGAGGCTGCCTGATGAAACGCGGTGGCGCCGGTGGCGCAGGCGTTTTCCACGTTGACCACCGGTATGCCGCCCAGACCTGCCGCCCGGAGGACTACCTGACCCGGCACACAGGTCTGGCCGGTGATCGCGCCGGCACCGGCGGTGCCCACATAGGCAAACTCCGGGTCCCCCGCGACCATGCCGGCATCATCCAGCGCAGCCCGCACCGCTTCCGCGGCAAGGCTCTTGAGGTCACGATCCGCATGCTTGCCGAAGCGGCTCATGCCCGCCCCGGCGATATAGGCCTGTTGCTTCATCGCGGCGAGTGGGCGCCGCCGGATCGATCAGGCGGCGGGCACGGCTCAGCCGAACCGGCGCAGGGCATTACGCGTCAGATAATCGTCGTACATGCTGTCGGTGTTGACCTGCATGTGATGACCCGCCCCGACTTCCCTGACCTGTTCCAGCCGGGACATGCGCCCTGTCTGGATGTCGTAGCAATGCACGTGTGCCCAGGACCAGTAGGGGTGCTCTCCGTCCATCACACGGCGGCCATTGCCGTCGTCATAGATGGCATAGGCGCCGTCGAAGCTGCGCCAGACGTTGCCCTTGCGGTCATAGGAATTCATCGCGATGGGCAGACCGGTGCGCGCATCGAACCAGACCCGTTTCTTGCCCACCGGCGCGCGACTGTAACTCGTGGGCTCGGCTTCCACGGCAATCGCCTCGGGCACCAGCTCCACCGTGGTGTCCCAGAATGTCTGACCCTTGGCGCCACCGTGGGTGTTGTGCTCCCAGTTGGGGTGGTCGGGGTTCCAGCCTTCGGAGATGCCGGTGAGCATGGGCCCGCGGTCCACGATCTTGTAGTTGCCCCAGGTGTACATGGGGTCGCCGGCCGCCCAGGCGTCGGACAGGAACAGCGTGCCGCCCGGCACCAGCGGCTCGAAGCGCTGGTTGGTGGGGTATTCGCGCACCCGCTTGAACTCGGGCAGGTAGCCCACCAGCTCCGGGAATTCGTGCTGATCGTAGTCCCAGATGTTGAGAAACGAGGTGCCGGCAATGTCGTTGGGCGCGGTGAAGATCACGCTCTGGAAACGCAGCTTGTCCATGTGATCCCGCCAGTACGGCCGCGGATTCATGGAAACGCGGGCAACCGGTGCCATTTCCGCCCACACCAGGTCGTAGGCGTACTCCAGGTCACCCTCGGCACCGATGTCGTATTCCTTGATCGCGTACAGCGAGGCGTCATGCCGACCCCAGCTCAGGGTCAGGGCCGCGAAAAGCTCGACGCCGGTCTTGGCGTCGGGAAACGGATTGCCGCCGATCCAGGGTTTGCCATCTGCGGTGACCACGTTGCCGCGATCATCGAACTGGGCCTTGCCCTGATTCCGGAGCGTGGCTTCCTGATATTCCCAGGGGGACAGGCGCATCATGTCGGTGGTGGTCGGGCCGACCTTGAGCTTGCGGCCCATGTCGCGAATCTGCTTGTACTTGATCTCGTCCAGCAGGTCGCGGACGTGCTCGACGTTGGATGCGTCGATGGTATCGCCGGTGCTTACCTTGCCCTTGGTGTACTCGTCGACCGACAGCAATTCGTCGGGATAGGCCTCGTTGATCTCGCCCGAGCGGGCCATCGTCGACCACAGCGGGGCCAGCACGCCGGCGGAGCCGGCCGCACCCAGGCCGGCCAGGAAACGGCGGCGGCTGTAGTCGCGGTCAAATCGGCGGATATGCATTTCAAGCCTCCTTGCGTGGCCAGGTCAGGCATGCCGTGAAGCGGCAGGCACCTCGCTTGGACAACGGCGAAGGCCGGAACTCACCGGGAAGAACATCCGGCAAGGCCGAAAAACCGGCGACCGGGAAGCCCCGGCCGCCGGCAATGGATTCAGCCCCGTCCCGGCAGATCGCCCTGCCGGTAACGGTTATCGGCCGTCGCGCCTAGAACTGGTACTCGATGCGGGTGGTGATTTCGTCGGCGAAATCCACCGTCGAAAGCGCATTCTCCGTATCTTCGCCGTGGATCGTTTCGACGATGGTGGCGAAGGCCTGGAAGGTCCAGGCGCGGCTGGGCTTCCAGCGCAGACCGGCCTGGGTCAGGATGCCGCCCTTGACGTCATACAGCGTGGCGAAATCGATGCGCCACACCCGGTTGGCGAACGGCTGCTGGAACGCGAAGGCAATGGCATTGAAGCTGCCGATACCGCGGGGAATCCGGTCTGCCGCGTCCTCCGCGAACGGGTCGCCACCGAAACCGGACAGATGCCGGTTGAAGATATCCGACTCCGACCGGTGCAGGTACTGCAGAATCGCGAACGCCGCCGGGAAGGTGTTGCTGTAGCGCACGAACTTCTGGAACACCAGGCCGATTTCGTACTCGTCCTCGACGATGATCTCGCGGTCGTTCGGATCCAGCGTGATCGGGGTGAAATGTCGGTCCGGGGTGTACTTCATCTCCAGGCTGGCGTTGATCTGGTCGAACAACAGCGAGTCCTGCGGCCCCTCGATGCGGTAGCCGATGCCCATGCCGAAGTTGTTCTCGCGGTAGAAATCGCGGGTGATGTGGCCGCGAAGGCCGCCGGTCAGCGCGAAGAACAGATCTTCCTGGCGTTCCTGCTCGGCCGCGCTGGAGGCTTCCATCGCGCCCAGCGTCTGCGCGGCGGGCATCTCGCGAATGGCCGCGTTCAGACCATTGAAGTGATCAAGCCGGGCCAGCGCACCGTAGGTCGAGAACTCCCGACCCGAGACCACGCCGGTGGGATCCGGTTCGAACGGGATGTCGGCCAGCAGCGCACCGGTGCCCGGCACGGTCACGCCATTGAAGTTGCCGGCAAGGTTGGTGTTGATGCCGAGCGAACCAAACAGGCCGTCAACCTCGGTAAGAAGACCACCGCCGATACCACTGACGCCGGCCGGCTGCAGCCCCTGCTCCACGTCGGCGTCGGTCCACTGGAAAATACCGAAATGGTTATAGCGGCGGTTCGCCAGCAGGGTGATATCGAACGGGCCGGCCGGGCCACGCAGACGCACGCCGTAGTTGAACTCGCTGTCGTACTGCTTGAACTCGTCACGCACCGTGAACTGCGAGGGGATCACGTTGTAAGGCGTGTTGGGGTTGCCGTACATGGTGGGACGGAACCGCTGCACGTAGGAATCGATTTCCCAGCCCTTGAGGAACGTGGAGCCGCCGATCAGGTAGGACACGCGCAAGCCCAGCGAGGGCACGCGCTTGTCGGAGAATTCCTCCGGCACGAAATCCAGCAGGCTGTGGCGGCGCAGGTCGAGCCCGTTGGGCACGTCCATGATGCGGAAGAAAAGCAGGTCGCCCCAGGCAATCTGCTGGTTACCCAGACGGATGGTCAGCGGGCCGTTCTGGTAGTCCAGGTACAGCTGCGGGAAGTCGATCATGTACTGCTCGCCGGCGAACTCCAGCGGGCTGCTGCCCTCGGCGCCCTGGATGTCGGCAAGATCCTGGGCGTTGCTGACGCCCATGGCCTGTTCCTGGCCCGGCAACAGTACCGGCCCGTCCTCGTAGCGGAACTGGAACAGGTTAGGGTTGTTCTGCAGACTGCCGACCGGGTCGGCGCCCGGTACTTCGTCGACATCGAAATTGTTGTACAGATCGGGATCGGCGATGCCGCGCACACTGATCTTGTAGCGCAGGTTGTCGGTAATGCCGCCCTGCAGCTTGAACTCGCCGCGCAGATACTCGAGGTTGATGCTGTTGTCCTCGCGCGGCACGGCGCGAGTTACCGTATCCGGAATACCGACGGGCACCCCGACCGGCGCGTTGTTGCGCTGGGTCGGCACCCCGTTGTACAGGTTGCCGGCCTGGTTGTACGGATTCTCGTCGCTGGTCAGCTTGAATGCGGTTTCGTTACGCAGAAAGCCGCCGTAATCGATCGAGAGATCCATGTCTCCCATGATGTCATTGAAGATGCCGGCCTGTGCCACCGGCACCGTCAGCATCGTCCCGGCGGCGACGCTCGCGGCAGCCACCCAACTGATTCTCCCTTTCATCGCGCACCCCTCCTGAGAAGTTCTAGCTTTCTGAATGCTTCAATATACACCGCCGGCGCCGCCTGCCAAGCCTTCGGAGGCTGTTCGCGACTGCCTGCAGCGCCTAGTTTGTCCGTGCCCCGCCGATCCGGATGATCCGACCGGTGTGACCAACGGCCAGCACCGAGCCGTCACCGGCCACCGTGGCACCCATGTACCAGTTCTCGTTCACGTCACCGGCGGTCACCTGCTGCCAGGTTTCGCCATCGTCGTTGCTGTAGATCATGTGCCGCATGCCGGGCGCCACGATCTGGCCGCTGTCGTCGGCGTGTACGCCGAGCAGATTGGCATCCACACCGGTGGACAGATCGGTCCAGGTTTCACCCCCGTCCGTGCTTCGGGCCACGGTGCCCTCCTGTCCCACGGCATAACCGGTTCCGTCAGCGCGCATCTGGATGGAGAATAGCGAACTCTCCCCGCGCCGCACCACCTCCCAGTCACGCGCATCACCAGTGGAGCGCAGCACCAGGCCGAATTCGCCCACCGCCAGGGCCGTGCCGTCGTCGGTAACGGTGACGTCGTTGATGTGGGCCTGATAGCCGCCCTCGGTTACCTGGGTAATGTCGAAGTCGACGTTGGCCCAGCTTTCGCCGCCATCTTCGGTCATGAGCATGGCACCGAAAGTGCCGACCGCCACGCCGAAGCCGTCGCGATTGATGCTGACACCGAGCAGACGCTCTTCCGTAAGCGGCTCGACCTCGGTCCACTCGCCGTCACCATCGCGCCAGATGATCACACCGTCCTGACCGACAGCCACCTGCCGATCACCGACCATGGTGACGTCGAGGAAGGCACGCCGGGTGTCGTAATCCTGGCGTTCCCAGGTCTGGCCGCCGTCGCTGCTGACCACCAGCGAACCGCGATCGCCAACCGCGACTCCCACGCCGCCTTCGCCCACTGCCACCGCGAACAGATCGCGATGGGCCGTACCGGTAGTGATCGTGGTCACATCCGGGCCCGATTCCGCCGCAGCGGCGGTGCCCGCGATCAGTGCCACCAGCATCCCCGTGGTCCGCGCCAGCCTTGCCAATCCCATACCCCTGTTCTCCGTTCGATGAACTCGCCGCGGCGTGGGTGCCGCGTGCCTGTCTGCCGTAACCTGCCGTGTTCGGCGCATGCTAGCCCTCCTGCTGGTAACGGCTCAGATCGACGTGTTCGCACACGATCAGGTCGTTGCGCTGCACGAACTTGGGCTTGATGAACCAGATCAGCAGCGGCAGCACCAGCAGCGACATCATCATGTTGATCAGCATCACCAGACCCAGCAGCAGACCCATGTCGGCCAGGAACTTCAGGCCGGACAGGAAATACCACGGCATGATGCCGATGAGCATGATGGTCGCGGTGAAGGCGATCGCGCGACCGGTGGTGGTCACCGCTTCGTGGATGATGCGACCGAAGTCACCTTCCTGGTTGTCGTATTCCTCGACGATGCGGGCGAGCAGATAGATGCCGTAGTCGATGCCCACGCCAACGCCTACCGCGGCCACCAGCACCGAGTTGATGTCCAGGCCCACGCCCATCAGTGACATGGACGCCACGATCACGAAGTTGGACATATTCACCGGCACCAGCAGGATCAGCGCCGCGATGAACGACTTGAAGGCGAAAGACGCCAGCACGAACATCATCAGGTTGAGAAACAGCACGATTTCCCAGTAGTTGGCCTCGACCGTGTCGTTGACCGCCTGCTGCAGCGCGATGGTGCCGGAGCCCAGCCGCACGATGAAGTTCTCGTGCTCGACGCCAACCTTCTCGACCGCCTCACGCGCGTGGCGCAGCGCGTCGTCCACGGTTTCCTGCTTGTTGTCCTTGTACCAGAACGACACCGTCGCGTTCTGCTGCTTCATGTCCACCACGTGGGAGAAGGCCTTGGGCCCGGACCCCATCATGGACGCGGACGCCGCCGCCTGGGTGTCGGAATCCTCGAAACCCAGCGGCACCCAGCGCGGGTCACCGCCGTTGTAGAGGCGCACGGATGCGCCGAGATAGTCCGCGAACGACAGCGTCGCCCGCGGCGCATCCGGCGCCCGTTCCATGTAGTCCTGCAGCGCCAGCATGGTATGTACGGCGTCGGACTTGCGGGCGGTGCGCTCCAGGCTGCCTTCACCGGCCTCCTTGGATTCGAGCACGATCTCGAGCGTGTTCACGCCCGGGAAGAAGTTGTTGATCTGCCGTACCGCAACGTTGAACTCGGAGTCCTGCCACAGCAGCGAGCTGCCCTCGACCGGGTTGCCCACCTTGATCTGCCAGCCGATGGTGGCCGCGGCGGCACCGAAGATGGCCAGCACGATGCCGGTCGGAATCGCCTTCTTGCCGTAGGTCAAAGACGCGGTCCCGCCGAGGAACTTGGCCATGGCGCGGTGAATGCCACCCCCGCCGCCATCGCGGTCCACGATGTCGTTGAGATTCCGCGGCAGCGGCAATGCCGACAGGATCAGCGGCGCCAGGAACAGCGAGGTCGGGATCAGGATCATAGCCCAGAAGCCGCAGAACAGCGCGAACCGCTGCATCGCCGGCACCGGTGCGATGATGATCAGCAGAATCGCCGCCGCGTCGGTAATGATGCCCAGCGTGCCCGGCCCCATCATCACACGCAGGGCGATCTCCCCGGCCTTGTCCTTGTCCTTGACCACGGACAGGATTTCGTAGAACCGCTCGATGTACTGCACCGTGTGCGAGAACGCTCGCGCCACCAGCAACAGCGGCACCAGCAGCAGCAACGGCTCCACCGCCAGGTCCAGCCAGCCGACGAAACCGAAGCCCCAGACTGCGGACACCACGCCGGTGATGAACGGCGTCACCACACCGGCGACATTGCGCATGTAAAGGAACAGCGCGATAAACAGTGCCGCCAGCGTAACGCCAAAGATCAGCAGCATCTGGAACTGGTAGCGATACACCCAGCCGGTGAGCATCGGCTGGCCGGCGGCGTGGATCTCGTGATTCTCGTCACGCGCCTCCTCGACCAGGTTCTGAACGAACTCGAAGGTCTCGCCGTAGTCGAGGCTCTGCTCGATGAAAGTGGCCTGAATCAGCGTGGCCGAGCCGTCCGGCGACACCAGGAAACCGCGCACGTTGGGGGACCGGTTCACGCGGGACTTGAAGTCCGCGATGCCCTCGGCCGTCTGCGGCACCTCGTCACCCATCAGCGGGCGCATGTCGATGCCGAACGGCGTGGCCTCGGCATAGCGGGCCTTGGGCGTGGTGATGGACAGCACCTGATCATGGTCGACCGCCGGCGCCAGATCGATGTCCCGGGTGAGATCCCATACCTTCTGCAGGGTCTCGGTGCTGTAGATGTCGCCATCCTTGCGCTTGACCATGATCGATACGGTCAGCGGATTACCGAAGTTGGGATGGTCGCGGAAGGTTTCCGCGAAGGGGTTACCGACCGGCAAGAGATCCGAGAAGATCGTCTTGATGGTCACATTGGGCAACCCGGCCGCGAAGAACACGGTCAGTGCGGCGACCACGCCGGTCACCAGTATGCGGTGCCGGAACACAAAGGTTGCGATGCTCTTACGGACGTCGACCATGTCCCCTCATTCCCATTGCTGTCTGATCTGTTGTATCGCCGCGGCCCGGCTACCGGACCACAGCGGCTCGACGCCAACCGGAATTGCCGGCTGGCGATGAAGCGGGGGACATGACTGAGCGTGACCGGCAGCGACACACCGCCACGGACGGCGCTGATGCCTCCGTCGACGGTTGCGGATTAACCGCCTGTCGACGGATGCCGTCCTGACTCACGTGAACCCCTCCTCGCAATCTCGCACCCTGCGCCCCTTGGTTGTTATGCGGGACAGTTTCTCAGGGCAGCGTCACCTAGGGCGACGCGAATTAGGCTACCACGAAGTCTAGCGGCCAGCGCCGGGGGGTCTACCACTCGAAAGGGTAGTATCCGTCGACCCCGGCTGAACGCAGGTTACGCTGGCACGCCATGCGGTCATCCGCGATCGCCACGCCCGCGTACACGATTATGCAATACCAAGACCCGGAAGAAGTCACCGGGGAGACAATTCAAGAAGGGAGCGTCCCATCATGCCGTCCATTCTGTCGACCAAGGTCATCCCGTTGCTCGCCGGTCTCTGCTGTGCCGCCGCCACCGCCGCGCCAACACCGGATTACGAATATCCCCTGACGAATCAGGGCGAGGACGTCGGGATCACCATCGCCATGTTCCACCCGGACCTTCGGCTGGCCGAGGACGTCGGCGAAATTCCCGGTTACGAAGTCGAACTTCCACCCTACGAGAATACCCAGTGGCAGTACCGGGGCCAGGTCAAGCTGATCCTGCTCGACTACAGCAACATCGCCGAAGACGTGAACGCGATCTATCGCGAGGCGTACCAGACCGAATTCGAGAACGCCGTGGCCGAAAACATCGGCCGCCTGTTCACGGCCCGCGGCTTCCAGGCGTCGGGCGACCTCGAGGGGATGGCGGCACTGGATACGGAAGACCGTCAGGACGTCATGCTGACCAGCATCCCCAGCGCCACCCTGTCGTTCATGCGAAACGTGGACAGCCGCGAGTGCGTGGAGGACCATTGCACCGAGACCGGCGAACTGCTGCTCGAAGGCCAGTTCCTCTACCAGCTGGTGGAGCCGGTCACCGGCAGTGCGGTGGCAATCAACCGCTTGAACGTTCACAACCTCGGCATCCGCCACAACTATGTGGTGGAAACCCGCGGTGACGAAACCCTGCGTGACACGCGCGTCGAGGCCGTGGCGACATCGGTGCAGGAATTGCATGACAGCATCGTCACCAAGATTGATGAAATGATCAGCCGCGATCAGCTGGTTGCCCTGGTGGGCACCATCCAGGATCTCAAGAGCGGGGACATCAAGCTGCGCGAGCGCTGAGCCGCGGCGGCGGGTTCAGAAGATAATTGGTGGGCCCGGGAATCCCGGGCCCACCAACCTTCCGCACCGACGGGTCTACGCGGGGTGACCGGGGGCGAGTTCGCCGGCGCCGAAGCTGATGGGTCGACCAGCAGGGCCGACCATGACATTCAAGTTAACGGCCTCGGTCGCCGGTGACCACTACACAGACGGGTAGTGATTTCACCGCCGCGAAATACTTTCAAGTCAAACGGTTGCGTCGTGGCGCGAGCCGCTCCAGAAACGCCTGCTGGTCGGCGAGGATGCGGCGATTGGCCAGGATCAGCCACTCCGCCAGATTGGGTTCATAGGGCAGCGCCAGCAGCTTCATCTTCGCCGCTTCCGGGGTACGATCGTCCTTGTGCCGGTTGCAGGGTTCGCAGGCGGCGACCACATTGGTCCACTCGTGCACCCCGCCGGTGGAGCGCGGCACCACGTGCTCGATCTGCATGTCGCGGTAGTTCATGTGCAGCCCGCAGTACATGCAGATGCCGCCGTCACGATGGTAGAGCTCGCGCCGCGACAGCGTGGGCACAAGGCCGCGGGCAAACCGGTGGGAACGATCACGCACCGCCACGATCGAGTCGATCGCCAGTTCACTGCGGTCCCCCGTTTCACGGCAGCGTCCGCCGCGCAGGCGGATCTTCTCCGACCCCGCCTCCCAGGCGATCTTGTCGGTGAAATACAGGCCGACGGCCTCGCGCCAGTCGATCCATTCGACCGGCAGCCCGCCGACATCCAGCTTCAGAACTCTCGGAAAGACCTCCACGGCATCATCCTCGCGGGGACCGGTGCTGCTGCCACGCAACTCCGGTCGATTTGCACGGTCATAGTGAGCGGCCCACATGACAGCGTTCTTAACCTGCGCGGGCCCACGTGTGCAAGTGGCGCCACCCGGTCGGGACCGCTCGTGACGCCACAACCAGTTCGGACCGGTATGCGTACACTGCGGACCTGCCCGACCTGCACCGGACCGCCAGACAGGAGACCCACATGAACCGACGCCTGCTCATCGCAGGCCTGATCGGCGTCGCGTTCGCGGCTGCGGCCTACGCGCTGATGACGCCCGCGCCGGAGTCGACCAGCAGTCGCTCGAGCGTCGCCATCGCCGTCGAACTGTCGCCGGCCGAACACGGCTCGCTGGTGACCCGTCAGCGCCTTGCCGGCAATCTGGAGCCGGCCGCCGAATTCCAGGTGGCACCCAAGGTGGCCGGGCAGATCGTCGAAGTGCTGGCCGATATCGGCGACTCCGTGGCCCGGGGCGACGTGGTCATCCGGCTGGACGACGCCGAGTTCGAGCAGAGCGTGGCCCAGGCGCGGGCCGAGCTCGCGGTGGCCGACGCCCGCCTGCAGGAGGCCCGCAGCGCGGCTGACCTGGCCACCCGGCGGCTGGATCGGATCGAGCGACTGGAATCCCGCGGCGTGGCCTCGGCCTCGGAACTCGATGACGCCCGCGGCGAGGCGCAGGCCCAGCAGGCGGCGGTGGCAGTGGCTCGCGCGCAACGGGATCAGGCCCAGGCTGCCCTGAACTCGGCCGAGGTGCGGCTGGGTTACACCCGGGTGCGGGCCGACTGGCCCGGCGAGGACGAGACCCGGCTGGTGGGCGAACGCATGGTGGACGCCGGCGACACGGTGGCCGCCAACACGCCCCTGCTGTCGATCGTGGACATCGACCAGCTGCGCGCGGTGATCGAGGTGCCGCAGTCCCTCTACGGCGGCCTCGCCGTGGGCGATCCCGCGCAGATTCTGCCGCCGGGCCCCGACAGCGAGGCGGTCGAGGCACGCATCAGCCGCATCGCCCCGCGGTTCGATCCGGAATCGCGGCGCACGCGGGTGGAACTGATCGTCGACAACCAGCACCGCCGGCTGGCCGCCGGCATGTTCGTGCAGGTGGGCCTGGAAAGCCGGCGCGTGGACGACGCCGTGATCGTGCCCCGCGCCGCCCTGGTCAGCCGCCAGGGCCGTCAGGGGATATTCACCGTGGCGCCCGACGCCGATACCGCCAGCTTCGTGCCGGTCGAGGTCGCCCTCGAAACCGATGACCGGGCGGCGCTGCGCGGCGTCGACTCGCTGGCCGGCCCGGTGGTCGTGCTCGGCCAGGACCAGCTCACCGACGGTGCCGCCATCACCCGCGCCGGCCAGGCCCAGCGCTCGTGACATTACCGGGTTTTGCGGTCGCCCGGCCGGTGACCACGGTGATGATCACCCTGATCGCCGTGCTCCTGGGGCTGGTGGCGCTCACCCGGATCCCGGTCGACCTGCTGCCCAATATCGAAGCACCCTCGCTCAACATCCGGGTGAATTACCGCAACGCCTCGCCACAGACGGTGGAGGAACTGATCACCCGGGTGGTGGAACAGGCGGTGGCGGCCACCCCGGGGCTCGAGGAGATGCGCTCGCGATCGCGCGAAGGCGAGTCCGATATCACGCTGAGCTTCGCCTGGGGGACCGATCTCGACGCGGCCGCCAACGACGTGCGCGACCGGCTGTTCAGTGAGGTCGACGACCTGCCCGACGATGCCGAACGACCCCGCATCCGCAAGTTCGACAGCGCCGATCTGCCGATCATGGCGCTGGGCATTGCCAGCCCCATCGATCCGGTGGAACTGCGGCGGATCATCGATAACCGCCTGCTCTACCGCATCCAGCAGGTGGCGGGCGTGGCCTCCACCGAAATCTGGGGCGGACCGGAGCGTGAAATCCAGGTCAACGTGGACCTGGCCCAGGTGCAGGCCCTGAACCTGTCGCTGGTGGACATCAGCCAGGCGCTGCAACAGGCCAACCGCAATCTGCCGGCCGGTTCGATCGAGGTGGGCCAGCGCGAGATCACCCTGCGCACGCCCGGGCGGCTGGACAGCCTGAACGACCTGCGGGACACCGTGGTAACAAGCCGCGACGGCACCCCCGTGACCGTCGCCGACATCGCCACCGTGGTGGATACCCAGCAGCGGGAAAACCGCATCATCCGCATCAATGGCGACAACGGCGTGCGCATGGCGGTGCGCAAGCAGTCGGACGCCAACACCGTGGACGTCTCGCGCCGGGTGCTGGAAGAAGTGGCCGAACTCAACGCCGAATACCCGCAGCTGTCGATCCGGCCGTTCTTCGATTCCGCCGGCTTCATCGAGCGATCGATCGCCAACGTGTCCCGTTCGCTGCTCTACGGCAGCGCACTGGCGGTGCTGGTGCTGCTGCTTTTCCTGGGCAACCCCCGCGCCACGCTGGTGGTGGGCACGGCGATTCCGGTATCGCTGATCGCCACCTTCGCGCTGATCTTCTTCAACGGCTACACCATCAACCTGATGACGCTCGGCGGACTGGCCCTGGGCGTTGGGCTGATGGTGGATTCGGCCATCGTGGTGCTCGACAACATCCTGCGCCGACGCGAGGAGGGCGGCGAAAACCGTATCGACTCGGGCGTGAACGGCGCCAATGAGATCGCCGCCGCCATCGTGGCCTCCACCCTGACCACGCTGGCCATCTTCATCCCCATGCTGTTCGCCCGCGAACTGGCCGGCCAGCTGTTCCGGGAACTGGCGATCGTGGTGGCGTTTGCGCTGATCTGCGCCCTGCTGGTGGCGCTGACCCTGGTGCCGATGCTCACCGCCCGGCTGGTCAACGCTCGCCCCAACCCGCCGTGGCCCTGGCTGGGTCGCCTGATCGCGGGTATCGGCCGGCGCTTCAACCGTGTCCAGGATGGCTATCGGGACCGCCTCGCCGGGGCCCTGAGGCGCCCGCGCCGCATCCTGGCCGTGACGGGTCTTGCGCTGGCGGCCGCGGTAGCCGCCGTGCCGCTGCTGGGCACCGAGTTCATGCCCGCCAGCGACGAGGGCGAGGTACGGGTGGATCTGGAAATGCCGCTGGGAACACCAATGGACGTGCTCGATCGCCAGAGCCGCCGCGCCGAGGCGATCATCCGCGAGGAGGTGCCGGAACTGCTGTCGATGGTCACCAGTGTGGAAACCGAGGGCGGCGCGGAAACCGACATCCAGGTGGAACTGCCGCCGGTGAACCAGCGTGACCGCTCCAGCAGCGAAGTGGCCGCCGCGCTGCGCCAGGCCATTACCGGCCTGCCGGACACCACCGTGCGGGTGCGAACCCGCCAGCCCTTCTTCCTGCGCTTTCTGTCGGGCAATCAGAGCGAGGGCGAGAATCTCTCGATCGAAGTCCGCGGTTACGATTTCGACGTGATCAACCGGCTGACCGGGCAGGTGGAAAACGCCATTCAGGACATTCCCGGCATAACCGACGTGCGTCTGCCGCGCACCGGCGGCGAACCCCAGCGGCTGATCGACATCGACCGCAGCCGCGCGGCCGACCTGGGCGTATCGGTGGAGTCCGTGGGCCGTACCGTGGAAGCCGCCATCGCCGGCACCACCGCCGGCTATTACCTGGATCAGGGCGACGAGGTACGCATCCTGCTCAAGCTGGCCAACAACCGCACCATCCCGCCGGATGACATCCTCGACCTGCCCGTGCCCACCAGCGAGGGCAATACCGTGCCGCTGGGCGCAGTGGCCTCGCTCACCGAAGCCCGCGGCCCGGTGCAGATCGACCGCGAGGACCAGCAGCGGCTGAACCTGATCTACGCCAACATTTCCGGTCGCGACCTGGGCTCGGTGGTGGAGGACGTGCAAACCGCCCTGGCCGGTATCGCCGTGCCCAGCAATTACGATATCGCCCTGGCCGGTGAATTCGAGGAACAGCAGGAAACCTTCAACGAGATGGGCATCAACGTGATTCTGGCGCTGCTGCTGGTGTACATGGTGATGGCCTGCCTGTACGAATCGCTGCGCGACCCGTTCATCGTGATGATCACCGTGCCGCTGGCGCTGATTGGCGTGGTGGCCATGCTGCTGCTTACCGGCACCACCCTGAACGCGCAGTCGCTGGTGGGCTGTCTGATGCTGATCGGGATCGTGGTCAACAACGCCATCCTGATCGTGGATCAGGCCAACCTCCTGCAGCGTCAGGGCAACAGCCCGCTGGACGCCGTACGCGAGGCCGGCCGACGCCGGCTGCGCCCGATCCTGATGACCGCCACCACCACCATCCTGGCCCTGACGCCGCTGGCCATCGGCGTCGGCGAAGGCTCGGAATCCCAGGCGCCGCTGGCCCGGGCGGTGATCGGCGGGCTGCTGTCATCCACCCTGATTACCCTGATCGTGATCCCCGTGGTCTACGCCGGTTTCCACCGCGCCTGGCCACCCGCCCGACAAGGCAGCCCTCAATAATGCGTCGTTTCACTTTCCTCACCGGTCTGTTCGGCAGTCTTTTCCTGGCAGCCACCGCCCAGGGCATCGAGCCCGACAACACCGTGGCCCCGCCCCAGACGGTGGACGCGCCGGTTACCGGACCGCTCGAACTTTCGGTGGAAGAGGCCGTGGCCCTGGCCCTGCAGGCCAACCCGGAACTGCTGGCCGAACGCCAGAACCCGGTAATCGCCGGCACCTTCGCCGATGTCGAACGGGCGCGCTTCGACCCCAGTGTGTTCGCCAGCGCCAGTATCGGGGCCGAAGTCAGCCAGCAGCAGTTCGCCAACACCAACGAGAATCTGCTGATCGAACGCGACACCAAATCGGCGGCGGTGGGGCTGCGCCAGTACTTCCCCACCGGTACCGACGTCGAATTGTCCGTTTCGCAGGACAAGTTCGAGTCCAACCGCGCCCCCACCCAGGCCGGCGCCCGGGTGGGTCTGACGCTGACCCAGGCGCTGCTGCGCGGCGCCGGCATCGGCACCAACCTGGTAGCCCTGCGCCAGGCCCGTACCGACGTCGCCGCCAGCGCCTATCAGTTGCGTGGTTTCGTGGCCACGCTGGTGGCCGAGGTGGAACGTACCTACTGGCAGTATCTGGGCGCGCGCGAGCGCATCCGCATTCTGGAATCGTCGCTGGAACTGGCCGAGCGGCAGGTGGAACAGGCCCGGCAACGCATCGAGGCCGGCACCGTGGCCCGCACGGAGCTGGCCGCGGTGAAGGCGGAAGTGGCCCGCCGCCGGCAGGCACTGATCGACGGCCGGGCCGAGGCGGAGCGGCTGAAGGCCAGCCTGCTGCGACAGATCAACCCGCCGGGCCAGCAGGACGGCGAACGCGACATCCGGCTGGCCAGCGAGGTGGAATTCACCCCGGGCGACGACCCGGTTGCCGCCGAGCACATCGACCTGGCCCTGGCCCGCCGGCCCGAGATCAACGAGGCCCGACTGCTGCTGGCCCGCAACGAACTGCAGGTGGTGGCCACCCGCAACGGCCTGCTGCCGCGGCTGGACCTGTTCGTCACCCTGGGCCAGACCGGTTTTTCCGACAGCTTCGGCGAGGCCTACAGCCAGGTCGACAGCGGCGACACCTATGATCTGTCCGCCGCGCTGGAATTCGAGTATCCCCTGGGCAACCGCGCCGCCGATGCGGAGGACCTCCGGGCCCGGCGCGAGGTGGTCCAGGCCGAAGCGAGCCTGGCCAATCTGGGCCGGCTGATCAGTGCGGAAGTCCGCAACGCGGTGATCGAGGCTCGCCGCGCCGCGGCCCAGATCGACGCCACCGCCGCCACCCTGGCCCTGCAGGAAGAAACCCTGGAAGCCGAACAGGCCCGCTTCGAGGTCGGGCGTTCCACCTCCCTGCTGGTGGCCCAGGCTCAGCGTGACCTGCTGGCCGCCCAGCTCGACCGGGCGGACGCATTCCTGGCCTACCGGCAGGCGCTGATAGACCTCTACCGGCTGGACGGCAGCCTGCTGATCCGGCGCCTGATCGACGCCCCGGGCGAGAAGCCGCCCGACCTGCCGTGGCTGGACAGCCGCTTCTGACCGCCCCGGCAGGCGGGGACTGTCGCATGCTATAAACCGGGGCCTGTCGATTCCGAGGAGCATGCCCACGCCATGTACGATTACGTCATCGTCGGCGCCGGCTCGGCCGGCTGCGCCCTGGCCGCCCATCTGAGCGCCGACGGCCACAGCCGCATCTGCCTGCTGGAAGCCGGGCCGCGCGACAATCGCCCCTGGGTGCACTGGCCGGCCGGCACGATGTTCCTGCTGCGCGGCAAGACCCGCAACTGGGCATTCGACACCGCCCCCGAACCCGCCCTGGACAACCGTCGCCTGTTCTGGCCCCGCGGCAGGATGCTGGGGGGCTCATCAAGCATGAACGGCATGATCTACATCCGCGGCCATGCCCGCGACTACGATCACTGGGCAGCACTGGGCAATCGCGGCTGGGGCTGGCAGGACGTGCTGCCCGCGTTCCGGGCGATGGAAGATAACGAACGCGGCGCGGATGACTATCACGGGGTCGGCGGCCCGCTGACGGTCAGCGATCCGCGCTACCGCAATCCGCTGTCACAGACGTTCATCGAGGCCTGCACCGAAACCGGCATCCCGACCAATCCGGACTTCAACGGCGCCACCCAGGAAGGCGCCGGCTGGTACCAGTGCACCATCCGCGAAGGCCGGCGGTGGAGTAGTGCCGCCGCCCATCTGGGCCCGAGCGTGATGGCCCGGCCGAATCTCACCGTCCTGACCGGCGCCCACGCCACCGCCATCGAGTTCGACGGCCGGCGTGCTTGCGGCGTGCGCTATCGCCAGGGGGGCGACACGCGCCGGGCTGCGGCCGCGGCAGAGGTGATCGTGGCGGCCGGGGCGGTGCAGTCACCGCAGCTGTTGATGCTGTCCGGCCTGGGCCCGCGCGCCGAGCTGGACGCCCAGAACATACCGATCCGGCAGGAACTGCCCGGGGTCGGCGCCAACCTGCAGGATCATCTGGACGTGATGATCAACCTGCGCACCCGCACCCGCCACGGGCTGGCGGTGGCGGCATTAGCCATTCCCCGCAGCCTGATCGCAGCCTGGCAGTACGCGTTCCACAAGAAGGGGCTGTTCGCTTCCAATGCGGCCGAGGCCGGGGCCTTCGTGCGCACCCGAGACGACCTGGATACACCCGATGTGCAGTTCCATTTCATCACCGCGCTGCTGCAGGACCATGCCCGCAAGCTGCCCTATGGCCACGGCGTGTCGCTGCACGCTTGCGCGCTGCGGCCCCACTCGCGCGGCCGCATCGGCCTGAACAGCGCCAACCCCTTCGATACGCCGCGCATCGAGGCCAACTATCTGAGCGACGAGCGAGACCTGGACACGCTGGTGCGGGGCTTTCGCATCGGCCGCGAGATTCTCCGCAGCGGCCCCTTCGCGCGCCATTACAAGAAGGAGATGCTGCCCGGCGAGTCGGTCGAGTCCGACGCCGAGGTGCGCGCCTTCATCCGGCAGAAGGCCGAAACCATCTACCACCCGGTGGGCAGCTGCCGCATGGGGCGGGACGACCAGGCGGTGGTCGACGAGCGGCTGCGGGTGCACGGTGTTGAAGGCCTGCGGGTGGCCGATGCCTCGATCATGCCGACCCTGGTCGCCGGCAACACCAACGCGGCAGCCATCATGATCGGCATGCGCTGCGCCGCGATGATTGCCGAGGAGCGTGCCAGCCAGGCGCCGGAGATGGCACAGGCCGTCGGCGCCTGAGAAGCGAGTCTCGATCGATAGAAAACCGGGCAGGTCGAACGACCCGCCCGGAACCGCAATGTCAGAACCTCGTGAGAGGCCCCCGAGCGGGAGAGGAGCCCGGCGCGTCACCCGCGCCATGCTCGACACCAGCTGCTGCAAACACCACGCCAGAGCGGCAGGAACCCCGGAATCACGGCCCGGTCTGGTGTTGTAGTCGCACCAACGCCGGGTGGCGGGGGCAGCCGCTGCGCCAGCAGCCGGCAATCGGCGCGATCACGGGGCGCGGTCGCGGTGCAAGGGCGTATCCGATCAAATGGCAATGATTCGCATTAACCGACACGGTTGGGCATACTGCGCGGCTGATCAATCCGACTGTGCATGCAGGCAATAAGGCGAGGCGCGTTATGCAACCTTCCGGCTGGCTCGATCCGAGCGCCGCATTCGAACTTCTGAGTCTGGGCGGCCCGGTCGTCGCCGTCCTGGGCGTGCTATCGGTATTCGGCCTGGCGATTGTGCTGTTGAAGCTCTGGCAGTTTGCCAGCGTGCGGCTGGGGGACCGGTCGTTCATCGAGCCGGCCCTGGCCGACTGGCAGGCCGGGCGGGCCCCGGCGGCCCTGGACACCCTCGAGGGCCGGCGCAATCCCATCGCCCGGGCCCTGGCCACCACCATGCGCGGTCTGCGCGCCGGGGTGGACCCGGCGCTGGTGCGCGAGGAAGCCGCCCGGGTGGGCGCCCGCGACCTCAGCGCCCTGCGCGCCCACTTCCGCCCGCTGGAGGTGATCGGCACCCTGTCGCCCCTGCTGGGCCTGCTGGGCACGGTGATGGGCATGATCGAGGCCTTCCGCGAGCTGGAGAATGCCGGCAGCCAGGTCAATCCGGCGGTGCTGTCGGGGGGCATCTGGGAGGCCCTGCTGACCACCGCCGTGGGCCTGGTGGTGGCCATCCCCGCGGTGGCGGCGCTGAATTACCTGGAGCGGCGCGTGGAGTGCCTGCACGAGGACATGCAGGACGCGCTGACCCGGCTGTTCACCCAGCAGGCCGGGCTGGGCAGCGACACCGCCGAGGCCCCCGCGGGCACGGGAGACCAGGCCGCCCATGCACATTGAGGTCGCGCCCCGGCGGGCGCACCGCATCGGCCTGACCCCGCTCATCGATGTGGTGTTCATTCTGCTGGTGTTCTTCATGCTGGCCTCGAGTCTACTGGACTGGCGGGGCATCGAGCTGGCCACGGGCAGCACGCCCGCGGATCGGGATACGCCGCCGCCGATCACGGTGACGGTGCTGGCCGATGGCTCGATCCGCTACGACGGCGGGGTGTATGAAGACCCCGCCGAGGCGGCGGCGCTGATGCAGGCCCGTATAGAATCGGGCGAGGCCTCGGCGGTGGTGGTCGAGCCCGATGCCGGGGTGACGCTGGGCCCGACGGTGGCGGCGTTCGATGCGCTGGCCGGGGCCGGCATCGAGGCCCTGGGGCTGGGACAGGGGCGCTGATGCTGCTACCGCTGCCGCAACGACGCCGGGATACGGAGGAAAACATTCTTCCGCTGATCAATATCGTGTTCCTGCTGCTGATCTTCTTCATGGTGGCGGGGGCGCTGCATACGCGGGCGCCGTTCGAGGTGGAGCCGCCGGGTACCGAGCATGCCGACGGCAGCAATCCGGACAACCACGTGCTGGCGATCAGCGCGGATGGGGAGCTGGCACTGGGCGGGGACACGCTCGAGCGGGCGGCGCTGACCGCGCGGCTGCGCGAGCGCGAGGGCGATACCCTGCTGCAGGTGAAGGCCGACTCGGGCCTGCCGGCGGCCGAGCTGACCGAGTTGCTGTCCGATATCCGGGCAGCGGGCATTCCCCGGATTCGGCTGCTGACCGTGCATCGCGGCGAATGACGCGACCCGGCTGGCAGCAATGGGGGGTTGTGCTGGCGGTGGCCGCCGCCGTGCATGTCGGGCTGTTCCTGCGTCTGGTCAACGCCCCGCCCGAGCCACAGGCAGTCGACGAGGGGGCCAGGGCCATCACGGTGGCGCTGGCGCCCAAACCGGCGCCGGAGCCGGTCGAGGAACCCGAGCCGGAGCCGGAGCCGGAGCCCGAGCCCGAGCCGGAACCGGAACCGGAACCGGAACCGGAACCGGAGCCCGAACCAGAGCCCGAACCAGAGCCAGAGCCAGAGCCGGAGCCCGAGCCCACGCCGGTGCCCGAGCCCGAACCGGAGCCCCGACCCGAGCCGGAACCCGCGCCTCCGCCACCACCACGCAGTTCACCGCCGCCGGAGGACTCGACGCCCGCCGAACAGGAGGCCCCCGAAACCACCGCCGGCGCCACCGGCGGGGTGGCGGACGCGACGCCCGATTACCGCACCAAGCTGCAGGCGTGGCTGGAGCGGCACAAGGAGTACCCGCGCCGGGCCCGGCGGCTGGGTATTCAGGGCAAGGTGTTGCTCTACTTCGTGATCGACCGCGAGGGCAAGGTGCTGGAGTGGGAAATCCGCGAAAAGTCGGGCCAGCGGCTGCTCGACGAAGCGGTGGCGGACATGATCCGCCGCGCCGACCCCATGCCGGCGATGCCGGACGAGATGGACATCGCCCGTCTGCAACTCGTGGTGCCGGTCAATTTCCAGCTGCGATAGGACCTGCCGCGCCCGGCACCACCCTACAATCGAGAACCATTCTCAGTTATACTGGATGGCTGAGCCGCGCCACGGCGCGAGATTTCGATTCCGGATGATTCCACCCGACCCGATATGCCCAAACTGCAAACCGAACGCGTCCTCGACGTTCATCACTGGAACGACGGCCTTTTCTCCTTCCGCACCACGCGGGACCCGAGCCTGCGGTTCGAGAACGGCCAGTTCCTGATGATCGGCCTGGAGGTCGAGGACAAGCCGTTGATGCGGGCCTACTCGGTGGCCAGTGCCAACTGGGAGGACACGCTGGAGTTCTTCAGCATCAAGGTGCCGGACGGCGCCCTGACCTCGCGGCTCCAGAACATCCAGCCGGGTGACGATATCCTGCTGTCCACCAAGCCCACCGGCACGCTGCTGATCCACGATCTGCATCCGGCGCCCAATCTGTATCTGTTCGCCACCGGGACCGGGCTTGCGCCGTTCCTGTCCATCGTCAAGGACCCGGAGACCTACGAGCGCTTCGACAACGTGGTGCTCACCCACGGCGTGCGCGAGGTGGGGGATCTGGCGTATCACGACTACCTGACCCGCGAACTGCCGCAGCACGAGCTGCTGGGCGACATCATCAAGGCCCAGTTGCACTACTACCCCACGGTCACCCGCGAGCCTTTCCGCAACGAGGGCCGACTGACCGACCTGGTTACCAGCGGGAAGCTGCAGGCGGACCTGGGGCTCGACACCCCGCTCGACCCGGCACGCGACCGCGCCATGATCTGCGGCAGCCAGGCGATGCTGGACGAGTTCCGCAGCATTCTGGACGCGCGCGATTTCAAGGTGGCCAAGCACATCGGTGATGTCGGGGATTACGTGTTCGAACGTGCCTTCGTGGAGAAGTGAACCCCCGTTGAGCACATCCGGCGCATTGCCGCCCGGACTGGCACCCGGCGAGCGGGTGGTGCTGTTCGACGGCGTCTGCCGGCTCTGCTCGGCCTGGGTGCGCTGGCTGCTGAAGGCCGACCGCCATGCCCGGTTCCGGCTGGCCACCATGCAATCCCCCGCCGGCCAGGCGATCCTGGCCTGGTACGACCTGCCGACCGACCAGTACGAGAGCATGCTGGTGGTGGACAACGGCCGGCTCCATCAGAAATCCACCGCCTTCCTGCATATCCTGCGGCAGCTCCCCCTGCCGTGGCGGGCGGGACTGGTTCTGCGGGCCGTACCGCGGCCGGTGCGCGACTGGGTCTACGACCGGGTGGCCCGCAACCGCTACCGCTGGTTCGGGCGTCACGACCAATGCCTGGTGCCCGATCCGGCCCGGGCCGAACGCTTTCTGGACTGACGCCGGGCCGATGCTCACGCACCAGCCGGCTGCTACCATGCCGCCCGATTCGACCACCGCGAACGACCAGACCATGTCAGTGCCCGCCACCGCGCTTCAGCCCGGGTCCGTCAATGCCAACAAGCTGGCCAAGCGCCTGCGGCGGCTGACCGGCCAGGCGATTGCCGACTACCGGATGATCGAGGACGGCGACCGGGTGATGGTATGCCTGTCCGGCGGCAAGGACAGTTACACCCTGCTCGACATGCTTTTACATCTGCAGGCCAAGGCCCCGGTGTCGTTCGAGCTGCGGGCGGTGAATCTCGACCAGAAGCAGCCGGGCTTCCCCGAGCACGTGCTGCCGGCCTACCTCGATGATACCGGCGTCGATTACGAGATTCTCGAGCAGGACACCTACAGCGTGGTCACCGACAAGGTGCCGGAAGGCCGTACCATGTGCGGGCTATGCTCGCGGCTGCGGCGGGGCATCCTCTACCGCTACGCCCGGGAAAACGGCTTCACCAAGATCGCGCTGGGCCACCACCGCGACGACATCGTGGAAACCCTGTTCCTGAACATGTTCTTCGGCGGCCGCATGGCCGCGATGCCGCCGAAGCTGAAATCGGACGACGGTGCCAACGTCGTGATCCGGCCTCTCGCCTACTGCACCGAACGCGATATCGGCAAATGGGCCGCCCTGCAGGAGTACCCCATCATCCCCTGCAATCTCTGCGGCTCGCAGGACAATCTGCAGCGGCAGGTAATCAAGTCGATGCTGGCGGACTGGGAGCGCACCGCCCCGGGGCGCACCGAGCAGATATTCCGCTCGATGACTCGCATCGCCCCGTCACAGCTGGCCGATACCGACCTGTTCGATTTCGCCGGCCTGCGTCCCGACCCGGACTGACGCAAAGCGGGGCGCCACCCCGGTGCGTCACGCGCCAAACCGGCCCGCCCCATCCGGCCGACAGCCGCCGCCGCCCTCGCGGCCGACCGAATT
This sequence comes from Spectribacter acetivorans, assembly GCF_031846305.1. Lineage (NCBI taxonomy): Bacteria > Pseudomonadati > Pseudomonadota > Gammaproteobacteria > Salinisphaerales > Salinisphaeraceae > Spectribacter > Spectribacter acetivorans. The sequence continues at coordinate 294,450 of NZ_JAVRHY010000001.1, read as the reverse complement.
GTCGCCCGAGACACACGGATTCCGGGATTGGCCCGCCCCTTGCATGAATCCATCCGAACGCTCTTGTCTCAACCTTTGTTCGAGGATGGAAACCATGAAGAAGCTGATTTTCGCCACCCTGCTGATCGCCGCTGCCCTGCCGGCCCGGGCGGCGCCCGAAGCCAGCCTGTCCGGCCTGCTGACGCTGACCGGCGACTCGATCATCGCCACCGCCGAATTCCTGGCCGCCGACGTCGAGAACACAACGCTCTTCCTGACGGACGGCCTGGCCGCCACCGGTGACTTCCTGGCCGGCGATGTGGATGCCTTCTTCGCCCTGGCCAACGGCGAGATCACCCCACAGGAATACCTCACCGGCAGCATCACCGGCACCGCGGACTTCCTGGTCAACGATTTCAACGGTACCGCCATGTTCATCGCCGACTCCATTATCGGGACCGGCGAATTCCTGGCTGCCGATTTCTTCACCGCCGCGGCGCTGACCGACACGCTGCCGGGCCTGGAAACCGCGGACCTGTCCGCACTGGGTATCTGATCTCCTCCGGAGAATTCTCTCCAACCGCGGGTCCTCCTCTCCGACCCGAACCTCTCGGCCGCGATTTTCGCGGCCGTTTTTTGTTCGCTCTCCGTGATCGCGAAATGGCGGCTTGAAAGCCGCCCGACGGCAGGACATCACGCATGGCGTTCCCGGCAGGCGTGGAACCTAATCCACCAGCACTTCCACCCCGATACCGATACCCGCGTCGCCGTCCGCCGCGGTCGCACCCACATCGCCGTGCAGCCGCATCCGTTCCGATACCGGCACGCCGGAGCCGGTTGCCGAAGACCCGCGGTCAGCGCCGCCGGAGGTTCGGCCCTGGCCGTTGACCATCGTCGACCCGGGGTCGCGCAGGGCCGACAGGGCACTGCCACGGCCGTCGGGCACGCTTTCCGGAAAGCTCAGGTCCAGTGATCTCCTGGAGCCAGCCACCGGGGCGCTATCCGCCGGCTGATCGGCTGGCTCACCCGCCAGCGGGTCCACCGGGGTGGCGGTGGGACGGTTCTGCCATAACCAGACATAGGCAAGGGTCAATGCCAGCAGACAGAGCAGCGGCAGACGCCAGCGGGAGCCGCGTTCGGCCGTCATCGGGGCGCGATCAGCAGGCTCTGGTCGCTACGGCCGATGACGCCGGCCTCATCATGCAGCCGGGTATCGGCCAGGCCGATGCCGTTGGCCTGGGCGCGGGTACTCGCTTCAAGGGCAACCCATTCGCCGCGCGGCATCCGATGCAGATAGACAGTGAGGTCGGGATTCACGAACGTGAAGTGTCTGACATCCAGCAGCAGGCTCACGCCGTTGCCGGAATCGGCCGCCACCACCACGCGCTGCAGGGGCGAGGGCGCCTCGCCGGCCACCAGCGGCACCCGCATGCGCATCCAGGCCGTCACCCGGCCGGACCCGAACTCGCCGGTGGCCAGGCGGGTTTCCATGGCGGTGTGATAGCCGGTGTCGCCGGTAAAGAAGGGGAATTCGAAGGGGTCGGCATCCGCCGGCGCCACCGGCGCCTCGAAGCCTGGCTGGGCCGCCGGCACTGCGACGGCGTCGACCCGCATGGCCAGCCCGCGGGCGCGAATCAGCGGCGGGCCGCCGGGCGCGGCAAGCACCGCCTCGATCAGGTGCAGCTTGCGGCCGGCGTGGGTGATCTCGGTGGTCACCGCCAGCGGACCGATAGGCACCGGCCGCAGCAGTTCGAACGTCACCCGCGCCATCTGCATGGCCGGATCGGCGGGCAGGGCCCGTTCCATCGCCCGGACGGTCAGGGCCGCCGGCGGGCCGCCATGCTGATGATCCGGGCTCCAGGGGCCGCGGGTCAGCGGCGTGGCCAGGCAGTGATCGGCGTGCGGCTCGAAAAAGGCGTCGGCAGTCATGAGCGGTGCGGACATCGATGGAAACGCGGCGCATCGAGGCGCCGGGAGGGCGCGTAATATGCCATACTTATGGGCTTGATCGAGGCATTCAATTGCAAATCATTCTCAAATGGCTGACACTTCGGCCGTTAACTGTTTCAGACCATTTTGCATGAGTAACACTGTGACCGACTCCCGCAAGTATCCCGCCAATCCCGACCTCAGCGACGACTTCAACTGGCGCGAGTTCATCCCCTTCGCGCTGCTGCACGTGGCGCTGGTCGGCATCTGGTGGACCGGCTTCACCTGGCAGGCCGTGACCCTGTGCGTGGCGCTCTACGTGCTGCGGGTATTCGGCATCACCGGCGGCTATCACCGCTACTTTTCCCATCGCGGCTACAAGACCAGCCGCGGCTTCCAGTTCGTGATGGCCTTCCTGGGCGCCACCGCGCTGCAGAAGGGCCCGCTCTGGTGGGCCGCCAAGCACCGCGAACACCACCGCGACTCGGACATGCCGGCGGATGCCCATTCCCCGCGGCAGTACGGCGTGTTCGACGCCCACGTCGGCTGGGTCTATCGCAAGGCCCGCTCCAGCCCCGATCTGGATCTGATCCAGGATTTCTCCAAGTATCCGGAAATCCGCTGGCTGGAGAAAAACCAGTTCGCGCCCGGGCTGCTGCTGGCCGTGGCCTGCTTCTTCATCGCCGGCTGGCCGGGCGTGTTCGTGGGCTTCATCCTGTCCACGGTGCTGGTGTACCACGCCACCTTCACGGTGAACTCGCTTAACCACATGATCGGCCGCCAGCGCTACCTGACCGGGGACGATTCCCGCAACAACTGGCTGCTGGCGATCATCACCATGGGTGAGGGCTGGCACAACAACCATCACTACTATCCCTCCACCGCGCGCAACGGTTTCTTCTGGTGGGAATTCGACCTGACCTACTACTTCCTCAAGGGGCTGAGCGCCGTGGGGCTGGTCTGGGACCTGCGCCAGCCGCCGAAGTCGATCCTGGCCAATGAAAAGGCCCCGACCCAGAAGGTCATCGACAAGTGCGCGGTATACATCGCCGACGGCTTTTCGGTGGACCGCATCAGCGCCAACATCCGTCAGCGCTGGGAAGGCAGCCACCGCATGGACGACCTGCGGCATCTGGCCCACCGCAAGTGGGAGGAAGCCGAGGCCTACCTGTCGGAAATCGAGCTGCCGGAACTGCCCAGCCTCGAGGAACTCAAGGCCCGCGCCCACCGCAAGTTCAAGGTCCGCCACGAGGCGCTGGATCACGCCATCGAGCGGGCCCACGAGATGCTGACCCACGCGGTATCCCGGCACCTGCTGGAAAGCCTGCGACGCCAGCCACAGCCGGCCTGATTCGAGCCGCCATCGCGACCGCCAGGCCCTTCCCCCGGGAAGGGCCTTTTTAATACCGACAACCCGCCATCACCATGTCACGCCGCCGCCCCCTGCTACGGGCCCTGGTCCGCCGCACCGTCCAGCCGATGATGTCGCCACGCATGCCGGTCGGCCTGCGCCGGACCTGGATGGCGGCCATGGCGCGGACCAATCCCTGCCCGCGCGGGGTGCGCCGCTCGGACACCCGGGTCGACAGCATCCCCCTGGAGACCCTGGCACCGGTCGAGGCCGGGCCGGACACCATCCTCTATCTGCACGGCGGCGGCTACGTCTTCGGCTCGCCAGCCACCCACCGCGCCCTGACCGGCCACCTGGCCCTGGCAACCGGGGCCACGGTGCGGGTACCCGATTACCGGCTGGCGCCGGAACATCCCTTCCCGGCCGCCCGCGACGACGCGCTGGCCGTTTATCGCTGGCTGCTGGATCGCGGTATCGAGCCGTCGCGGATCCTGTTCGCCGGCGACTCCGCCGGTGGCGGACTGGCGCTGTCCACCGCCATGGCACTGCACGAAGCGGGCCTGCCGCAGCCGGCCGGGCTGGCGCTGATCTCGCCATGGGCCGATCTCACCGGCTCGGGCAGAAGCATGACCACCCACGCCGATATCGACCCGATGCTCACCACCGATTTCGCGGCCTATGCCGCGCGTGCCTATGCCGGCGACCGGCCACTGGCCGATCCGGGGCTGTCACCCCTGTTCGGGGACTTTCACGGCCTGCCGCCGATGCTGGTGCATCTGGCCGACGATGAAATCCTGGTCTCGGAGGGACTGGCCACCGTGAAGGCAGCGCGGGCCGCCGGCGTGCCCGTGACGCTCACGCGATTCCCGGACCTGTGGCACGTATTCCATCTGCATGCCGGGCTGCTGCCCGAGGCCGATGCGGCGGTGGCGGAGATCGCGGATTTCGCCCGCGCCTGCTGGCAGGGGCAACCGATCGGCTAAACCTCGATCCGCTGCCACCCGCGCCGCTGCCACAGCCAGGCGAATACCAGCGTCTGCAGCACCCGGGAACCGACGAAAACCAGCCAGATCGCCAGCAGCCCCAGGCCCCACTGCGTGCCCATCAGCCAGGCCAGTGGCAGGAAGAACAGCCACTGCAAACCCAGGGCCACCCGCATCACCGGCCCGGTGGCACCGGCGCCGAGCAGGCCGTGCATCAGGATCAGGCCGATACCGTCGATGGCGATGCCCGCGCCGATGATGCGCAGCGGCAGACGCCCCAGTTCCAGCAGATCGGGCTGGTGCAGGAACACGCCCAGGATCAGATCCGGCACCAGCAGCATGGGTGCCCCCAGCAGCGCCAGCACCAGACCGCCCACCCGCACCACATCCCAGCCCCAGCGATGCGCCTCGGCGGGGTCTCGACGCCCCAGGGACTGCCCCACCAGCGAGGCCGCCGCCAGCCCCAGCCCGATGGCCGGCAGCACCGCCACCAGCGTCACGTTGATCAGTACATTGGCCACCGCCAGCTCCCGCGTGCCCACCTGCGCCAGAATCCAGAACAGCGCCGTGAGCCCGGCCGCGAACAGGAACTGCTGGGCCGACGCCGGCAGGCTCAGCCGCCACTGGCGACCCAGCTGCCGCCAGTCCGGACGCCGGTGCAGAAAGCCCGCGGCATCCGCCCGGCGTCGCGCCAGCCGGAAATAGATCAGCGTACCCAGGACCGTGCTGGCCGCGGTACCGATGCCGGCCCCCAGCGTGCCCAGGGCCGGTATGCCGGGCGCGCCGAAGATGAGTACATAGCTGATCAGAATATTGGCCGCGTGCATCACCAGCAGGGTGTAGAGATACAGTCGTGGCTGATCCACCGCGCTCCAGTAGCCCCGGAACGAGAAGTTCATCCCCACCGCCGCCACCGCCAGACAGCGGGCCTGCAGGTAGGGCGTGCCCTCGCGGATCACATCCGTATCTTCGTTGAGCAATGCGAAGATATCCGGCGCGAACACGAACACCACCACGCTGATCGGCAGGCCCAGCAGCAGCGCCAGCAGCAAGCCGCCATTGAGCGGCACCGCCGTTTCATCGAACCGGCCCTCGCCGTATCGACGGGCGGCGATTGCCTGCACGCCGGTGGACAGGCCGATCACCATGGCCACCGCCATGAAGCTCAGGAAACTGGCCATGCCCACCGCCGCCAGCGCCGCCGGCCCCAGCGCACCGACCATGGCGGTGTCGACGAGATTGAGCAGATTCTGCGAGGTCATCCCGCCCACGATGGGCAACGACAGGACCAGAATCCGGCGGGTGCGCGGGGATGGGGGCAGCATCGGCATGCCGGGATGATACGCCGCGAGCCTCCGCGGCTGCGGCAGGCCCCGTGTTTTGCTTACACTCACGCTTTCAGCGCCGCGATCCCGTCACCATGACCAGTGCCTCCGGGCCCAATGCTAAGCCCACCGCCAGCGTCGCCGCGGTGGATCTCGGGTCCAACAGCTTTCACATGGTGGTGGCGCGGGCCGCCGGCAGCGAACTGCATATCGTCGACCGGCTCAAGGAATCGGTCCGGCTGGCCGCCGGGCTGGACAAGCGCCGCCGGCTGTCCGCCGAGGCCCGCGACCGGGCGCTGGACTGCCTGGCCCGGTTCGGCCAGCGGCTGCGGCATCTGCCGCGCGGCCGGGTCCGGGCGGTGGGCACCAACACCCTGCGCCGGGCCCGCAATGCCGACGAATTCCTGGCCGACGCCGAACAGGCGCTTGGCCACCCGATCGAGATCATCTACGGCGCGGAGGAAGCCCGCCTGATCTACGGCGGCGTGGCGCGAGACCTGGCTGCCGAAGTGCCCCGCCGGCTGGTGGTGGATATCGGCGGCGGCTCCACCGAACTGATCATCGGCGAACACGCCGACCCGACGCTGATCGAGAGCGTGTCGCTCGGGGCGGTGGTGCACACCCAGCGGCATTTCGCCGACGGCCGGGTATCGGCGTCCGACTGGACCGCCGCGGTGCTGGATGCCCAGGTCGGGCTGGAGCCGTTGATCCGGGATTACCGCGAGGCCGGCTGGGACGTCGCGGTGGGCGCGTCCGGCAGCATCAAGGCGGTGCAGAAAGTGTGCGTGACCGCCGGCTGGTGCGAGGAGGCCATCACCGCCGGCGCCCTGCGCAAGCTGGGCAAGACGCTGGTCAAGACCGGCCGGGTCGACCCCGACAAGCTTCCCGGCCTGTCTGCCGAACGCGCACCCATCTTCGCCGGCGGCGCGGCCGTACTCAGTGCCATCTTCGACAGCCTCGGCGTCGACGCCATGCAGGTGTCCGACAAGGCCCTGCGCGAAGGACTGCTGCTGGACCTGCTCGGCCGGCTGGAACACCACGACGTGCGCGATGCCACGGTCGCGGCCGCCTGCGCCCGTTACGGCGTCGACGCCGCCCACGCCCGGCGGGTGGCGGACACCGCGGCCCGCCTGTGCCGGGACGCCGGCGACTGGATTGCCGATGACGCCGACCGGCATCTGCTGCACTGGGCCGGTCAGCTGCACGAAATCGGCCTGACCATCGCCCACAAGGGTTACCACAAGCACGGCGAATACATCGTCCGCAACGCCGACCTGCAGGGGTTTTCCAAATCGGATCAGGCGGTGCTGGCCACGCTCATCCGGCTGCATCGGGGCAAGTTCCGCGACAACCTGATCGAGTCGCTGCCCGTCGCCCAGCAACCGGGCGCCACACGCCTGGCAGTGCTGCTGCGGCTGGCCGTGCTGCTCCATCGCGGACGCGACCCCCGGGCTACCCGGCCCCCGGTGTCACTGAACGTGACCGGCAAGCGGCTGCAACTGCAGTGCGACGCCGACTGGCTGGCCGAGCACCCGCTCACCCGGGCCGACCTGGAGCGGGAACAGGCCTATCTGGACCGACCCGGCTATCGCCTGATTCTCGAGGGTTAGACGAACCCCGGTCAGAAGTGCTGCTCGAGCAGCCCCTGGATCTCCGGGGTTGCGTGGCGCGCCCAGTTCTTGTCCAGCGTCTGGGTCACGCAGTGGCGGGTGGGCCCGTCGAGCTTGTCGCGCAGCCGTCCCAGGAATGCCGGCGCCGCCACCAGCACCAGGCGCTCGAAGCGATTCTGCGTGCGGCCCTCGTGCAGCGTATCGGCCACTTCCCGGGCGAACCGCTTGGCCTCCTGCTGCGAGGGGGTGGTGGACCAGTCCGAGGCATGGCTGGCGCGGCCGGTGCTTTCCTGCTGTTCACCCCGCCCGCCGGTCTTGAGGTCGCCGTGATGCAGCCGTGATTCCGGGTGCGCCAGGCCCTGCAGTTCCGCCAGCGGCTGCCAGCGGCCGTCGCGTTCGAAGATGCGGGCCCGTGCCGAGTCCGCCACCACGATCCAGGTTCGATGCATAGCTGCTTCCTCTGCGTGTATTGGCCGGCCGCGGCCGGGACCGATCCGGGCGGGTAGCGCAACACTCGTTCCCGGTTCCGGCCCGTATGCGCGAACCGCGGCAGTGGAGATTGTTATCGTGGATAAGCCACGTATTCCTGTGACACGAGCACCGGCCTTTCGTGCCGTCGTCGATTGACACGGCGTTGCCGATCAAGCCGGAGAGACCAGGCATCGACTGACCGAAAATTCGACCGGCCCGGGGCGGTGATCGACGCCGGAATCAGCAGCTCGCACGCGATGCCCTGCCGCAGACGCCTGCTGCGTTGGCTCAGCAATCCTGGCTGACCAGCCCCAGTCGCAGCGCCGCCAGCGTGGCCTCGGCCCGACTGGAGACCGCCAGCTTGCGGTACACGCTCTTGATGTAACCGGCGGCAGTGTTGCGCGTTACGCCCAGCGACTCGGCCACCTCGTTGAGGCGGTAGCCCTTGGCGATAAGCACCAGGGTTTCGCGTTCGCGTGGCGAGAGGTGTTCGGCGGCCTCGCTGGCCGGCGGCGGCTCGAACACCTGCAGCAGGCGGCGGGCGATGGCCGGCGACAACGGCGGCTCGCCCTCGACGATGCCGCGCAGTTGCGTGGCCAGCCGCTGCTGCGGCGCATCCTTGAGCAGATAGCCGGTGGCCCCGGCGCGCAGGGCCGGAAACAGGTGATGGTCGTCGGCATAGATGGTGGTGACCACACAGGCGCAGCCGGGGGCGCGTTCGCGCAGGGCCAGGATCAGATCGACGCCGCTGCCGTCCGGCAGACCGAGATCGACCAGCGCCAGGTCGGGCGCTGCCTGGGCAATGCATTCGCGCGCCGCCGCGAGACTCGCGGCCAGGCGTACGGTAGCGTCGGGAAAAGCAATGGCCAGCACCGCCACCAACCAGTCCTGGGAGCTGGGCAGGTCTTCCACGATCAGGACATCACGCGGCGGGCTCATGGCGAGGGTCTTGTTCACGCGCTATCGGTGCGACCGGCCTGGCCGCTATCCCCCAGCTTGCGCGTCGGGCGTGGCGGCGGCCACCTCCATACGGGGGGAGTCGGCCGTCAGCGCCGTCCAGGCCGTCGACCAGCGGGCATGCAGCCAGCCGTCCGTTGCCTGCCAGGTGATGCCGCCGCCCAGCCGGGCACTGCGCTCGCGCAGGTTGACCAGTCCCAGGGACGGCCGCCAGGTGCCCGGATCATCGCCGCTGTAGGCATGGCTGATGGCCAGGTCCATGCCGCGCTCGTCGCAGGCAATCACGACCTGCAGGTGGTCCGGCGCGGCATGGCGGATGGCATTGCTGACCACCTCGCGCAGGATGCGCGACAGATCCAGCGCGGCCACGCCATCCAGGTCCTGGTCGGGAATTTCCGCCGGCACCGACCAGTCGAGGGCGATGTCGGCGGCCTCGCAGCGCTCCGCCACCTCGGCACGCCAGTCATCCAGCAGAACCGCGAGCGGCCAGCGGCGCACATGCATGCTGCGTACCACGGCGCGCATCTCGTCGAGGGCGGCGCGGGCGCGTTCGGCGGCGGCCGGTTCCAGCGTCTGGGCCAGGGTCAGCAGCCGGGCGCCAACGTCATCATGCAGGTCGCGGGCCACGCGGTCGCGCTCGCTGTTCACGGCATCCTGCAGACGCTGCCGGTAGGCCAGCACCTGGTCGAACAACTGGCGCAGATCGGCCAGCAGGGCCAGGTCATCGGCGCGGAACAGGCGGGTGCCACGCCGGCAGTAGCGCAGGCGCAGACCACCCGCGGGGGCGGCGCCGGCCACGTCCAGGGCCAGACCGCCCTCGCTGACGGCGTCCCGGCTCAGGTCGCGAGCAGGATGGATTTCCTGCGGTTCATAGAGCTGCTTGAGCAGCACGCGCCAGGCGACGTCCGGCTCGTCTTCGGGTCGCGCAAGCACTTCGGTGACCCGCTGCACCAGCGGCGTCGGCGCGGCGCGGCCGAGGTCGGCCAGCCAGCTCCAGAGCCACTGGCGCAGCGGGAAGTACAGCCAGCCAATAAGTGCCAGCGACAGGCTCAGGGCGATCGGCCCGGCCAGCCCCAGCAGATGGATGAGAAGCAGATCCAGTGCGCAGACCAGCAGACCGGACACCGCCAGCAACCAGGCATGCGACCACCAGCGATCGAGTTCGAACAACCGGTAGCGAAGAATGCCGGCGGCCAGCGCCAGGTGAATGATCAGCAACAGCAGGAAGGCCGGACCCTGGGCGGAGGCCGCATTCACACCGAACAGGGGTGGCACGAATACCAGCACCAGAAACAGACTGCTGCCGAAAAACCAGGAGAACAGGAACCAGCGCAGGCCCGCCCGGGCCAGCGGGCGCCCTCGGCTGCGCCGCCACTGGATCACGCCCAGAACGATGGCACCACAGAAGCCGACAAGTACCGGCAGACGCACGGCCAGGTCCATACTCGGCAGCCAGTAGCGCAGGACGGCCAGGGTCAGCAAGGCATAGGACACCACCAGCAGCGGCCCCAGCGGAAAGCGGCCCAGCCGCTGCGGGTAATGCCAGAGTACGGCGATGAAGCCGGCGGTGTAGAGCAGCGTACCGGCCTTGTTGCAGACAGTCAGCCAGCCGAATACTTCCCGGGAAAGCGCCAGTTCGCGGGTGGAATAAACCGCCGCGCTGATCGCAGCGGCGGCCAGGGATATCCCGGTAAGCGCATAATAGGCGGCCGCCGCATCGTTCTGGCGGTAGGCCCAGACGGCCGCGCCGGTGATCAGCCCCAGAGCGCCGCAGATCAATTGGAGCCAGAAGCTCCAGTGAAGGGCGGATAGCGGCCGGGTCGCTTGCGGCGGCGTCTCGAGCACCGCGCCACCGGCGGTGTGCAGCCGGGCGTCGGGCGCGCGCATGGCGGTGGCCAGATGTCCCTGACGGGCCATGAAGCCGCGATAGTCCGCCATCGCGTTGTGGGTGACATCCGGCTCCGGCGTCAGATCCCCGGGCTGGATTGCCAGCCGCTGGCCGCCGCCCTCCAGGGCAGTGACCGCGCGTGGTTCGCTCAGACCGGCGGGTGCCGGGCGGTCCGGTCGGGGCGCCACCATCACCCGGTCGTCGGCCACGGACCACACCAGCCCCAGACTGGGTGCGTGGGTGGCCAGCCACACCGCGGCCACACCTGCCAGCACCGCCGCCAGGGTAGCCGCGGAAATGAGCTGCTCGGGTGCAAGTCGCATCGGCATGCATCTCGGCGCGTTGGGTCGCCGTCATTATTACTCCGTCCTGCGAGCAAGGGAAGCAATCGCTTGCCGCGATGCTCACGCCCCCAGATGGGGCGGTTTCGCGCCAATCCCCCCTTGTGGGGGGTAACCGGATCGATGGCCACTGACTAGCCTTGCCCGCAAGGCGCCCATGCCGGGCGCGAGACATCCGGGAGATCCGTTCATGAACAGATTTGCTATCCGTGCCGGGCAGGCGGCCATGATCCTGCTGGCAGCATCGCTCGCCGGCTGCGGCGGGGACGACAACAACGGCGGGAACGCACAGCCGGCCATGACCGGGGCCACCGCCTCGCTGGGCGCGATCACCGGCGCCACCGCCATCTTCTATCAGGCGGACGGTGAAACCGAGATCGGTCGCACCGATACCGGCGACGACGGCAGCGCCGAGATCGACAGCGGCAACTATAACGGGCCCGTTGTGATCGAGATCCGCGGCGATGACGACGCCACTTACTTCGACGAGGCCACGGGCAACCGCGTGGCGTTCGGCCCGGGCGAAAGCCTGTTCGCGCTGGCCCCGGCGGCCGGCGGCAACGTGGCGGTCACGCCGCTGACCCAGCTCGGCTACCTGGCGGCCACGCGGAACAGCCTGTTTCCGCTGAACGCCGACGAGATCGATCAGATCAACGCGGCGGTGGCGAATGCCCTGGCCGGCGGCATCGACATTCTCACGCCCCCGACCCCGCTGGCAGAGGCCGGCATGGGTCAGCTGACCAACGATGACGCCGGTCGCTACGCGCTGGTGCTGGCGGCGCTGGCCTACCTCGGCAACGACGGCAACGGCGACAGCGATGCCCTCCAGCCCGCGCTGGAAGTCGCGCGGGCTCTGTTCGCCGATGCCGCGGACGGTCAGATCGACGGCCTGGCCGCCGGGAGTGCCGTGGCCGGCTATATCGATTTCGTCAACGAACTCGCCGCGGCACTCGGTGCCGCGGCCACCGCCTACGCCGACGGCGACCTGCTGGCAGAAGCCGGCGACAACCCGGCCTACGGCATCCCCGACACCGATCTGGCCGACCTTGATGCCGTGGACAACGCGCCCGGCGATGGCGGCAACAATGCCGTGCCTGATGAAGATCGCATGCCCACCACGGTCAACCCCGGCCTGGTGGCCAGTTATGACCTGATCTACGACCGCATCAACGCCGGCGGCCCGTTCGCGGACGGTGAATCGGTCACTGCCGTGGTGGGGGGCGACAACAGCCTGCAGATCAACGGCACCACCCTCACAAACCCGTTCAATCTGCTGATCGGCGGCAGCCCCAACCCGGCCGAGATCAACTGGATCGACACCGATGCGGGCCTGATGTACGGGTTGTCCAGCAACGACACCGGCACCTTCAACGAGATCAACGTGGCGGATGTGTCCGGCAACGACATCGCCTTCCTCGGGCAACTGACCGAAGCCCCCGATGGCGGTAATGGCGGCGGCAATGGCGGTGGCAACGGCGGAAACAACGGTGACATCGACGTGCCCGCCGACTCCGTCTGGCGTGTCAACGTCACCGGCAACGTCGTCAGCAACGGGCAGTCCGTGAATATCGACGAGACCTACGACGTGCCGGTGGCTCAGGTCCCGACCAACGCCGACCAGGGCGAGGTCTATGCCGGCACCCTCAGCGAGACCATCGAGGAAGGTCTGTCACAGAGCTGCAACGGCCCCGGCGGCTTCCAGGGCAGCGCCCAGATTACCGAGTTCAGCTATACCAGCAACGGCCAGGGTGAAGTGGGGACCACGGTGACGCTGGACTATGCCTTCAACATAAATGGCACCTGCTCGATCTCACAGAACGGCCAGAACTTCACCATCGATTTCGACATTGCCGCGGACATCGTGGCGGTGGTCGAGCGCATCGAATAAATCCTCCGACGCTCACACCTTATAGCCCGGCTCCGGCCGGGCTTTTTCTTATCCGCGCCAGACCGCCACCGTCAGACACAGCCATCCGGCAATCAGCAGCAACCCGCCGAATGGGGTGACCGCACCGAGCACCCGCACGCCGGTCAGGGCCAGCGCGTACAGACTGCCCGAGAAGATCAGCACCCCCAGCGCGAACGTGACGCCGGCTGCGTTCAGCCACGCACCGGCCAGGCGTGCGGCCAGCAAACCCACCGCCAGCAACGCCAGGGCATGCCAGAACTGGTACTGCACGGCGGTTTCCCACACGCGCAGCATTTCCGGCGACAGGCGGTCCCGCATGGCATGGGCGCCGAAGGCCCCGAGCAGCACGCCGAGCAGGCCGTAGAGACTGCCCGCGAGCAGCGCCAATTGCCCGGTATTCATGACCGATCCGCCGGCACCGTGATGGCGCCCGTCATGTAGAGCACCGCCTGGCCCGCGACCCACACCCGGTCGCCGGCAACCTCGCAGCGCAGGTTGCCGCCGCGCGGGGACAGCTGGCGGGCCGCCAGCCGCGATTGCCCCAGCCGCTGGGCCCAGAACGGGGCCAGCATGCAGTGGGCGGAGCCGGTGACGGGATCCTCGTCGATGCCGAAATTGGGGACGAAATAGCGCGACACGAAATCCACGCCGGGTTCCTCGCCGGGCGCGGTGACAATCACGCCCCGGTCGGGCAGACGCGAGATTGCGCGCAGGTCCGGTTCCAGTGCACGAATCGTGGCCGCATCCGGGTAGCGCAGCAGCCAGTTGGGCCCGGCGCGGACTTCCGCCGGCGCCTCACCCATGGCCGCCAGCAGTTCGGGGGGTGCCTCGGCGGGGGCGATATCGTGAGCCGGCAGGTCCAGCTGCAGCCAGTCGGCCTGGCGTGTCACCCGCAGCCTGCCGCTGTGACGGGTCTCGAACTCGAGCGAGTCCGCGCTTTCACCCCGGCAATGCCACAGTACGAAGGCACTGGCCAGGGTGGCGTGGCCGCACAGAACCACCTCCGTGGTGGGGGTGAACCAGCGCAGCTCCCAGCGCGGCCCGGCCGGCACCAGATAGGCGGTTTCGGCGAGATTGTTCTCGGCGGCAATCGCCTGCAGCAGGGCGTCGCCCGGCCATTTTTCCAGTAGCACCACGGCGGCCGGATTGCCGGCGAAGGGCCGGTCGGTAAAGGCGTCCACCTGGTAGAGGGGCAGCTGAGTCGTTACTGTCATTTCACTGTCACAAGGAAGCACATACACTTATTGGCTGTACCGAGCGCACGTCCATCATGCAGCAGAAGGCCCATCAATCGACGGCATCGCCGGCACCCGACCCGGCACCGGGTCTGGACTCGCCCGAACTCTACCTGAACCGCGAGCTGTCGCTGCTGGAATTCAACGCGCGCGTGCTCGAGCAGGCCCGCGATACCGAGGTGCCCCTGCTGGAGCGGCTCAAGTTCCTGTGCATTGCCTCCACCAACCTGGACGAGTTCTTCGAGGTGCGGGTGGCCGGCGCGGTGCAGAAGGCCGAATCCGGCACCACCGCCACCGATGCCGATGCCATCAACCCGCAGGATCTGCTCAAGGTCATCAGCCTGCGAGCCCACGATCTGGTGGCGGAACAGTATCGCGTGCTCAACGACGATCTCATCCCGGAACTGGAAACCGCCGGCATTCGCTTCCTGCGCCGCGCGGAGTGGAACGAGCGCCAGCGCGCCTGGCTGGCCGAGTACTTCGAGGAAGAACTGCTGCCGGTCATCAGCCCTCTCGGGCTGGACCCGGCGCACCCGTTCCCGCGCATTCTCAACAAGTCGCTCAACTTCATCGTGTCGCTGGAGGGCAAGGACGCCTTCGGCCGCAACAGCGGTTACGCCATCGTGCAGGCGCCGCGCGCGCTGCCGCGGCTGATCCAGCTTCCCGCCGAGGAAACCGGCAGCGGCCCCTACGACTTCGTATTCCTGTCGTCGGTGATCCACGCCCACGTGGGTGACCTGTTCCCCAACATGCAGGCCAAGGGCTGCTACCAGTTCCGGGTAACCCGCAACTCCGACCTGTTCGTGGACGAAGAAGAGGTCGACGACCTGCTACGGGCGGTGGAAGGCGAGCTGCCCTCCCGCCGTTACGGCGACGCCGTGCGGCTGGAAGTGGCCCACAACTGCCCGCGCGGCATGGTCGATTACCTGCTCGAGCGCTTCATGCTCGACCGCGGCGATCTCTACCAGGTGGACGGCCCGGTCAACGTCAACCGGCTGATGGCCATTCTCGACATGGTCGACCGCCCGGAACTCAAGTACCCGCCCTATACCCCGCGGCTGGACCCGGAACTCGGCCCCAACGGCGACCTGTTCGCCGCCGTGCGCCGCCGCGATATTTTGCTGCACCACCCGTTCGACGCCTTCCTGCCGGTGATCGATTTCGTGCGCCGGGCGGCGGGCGACCGCCACGTGCTGGCGATCAAGCAGACGCTGTACCGCACCGGGCCGGACTCGGCGGTGGTCGATGCCCTGGTCAATGCCGCCAACGCGGGCAAGGAAGTCACCGTGGTGGTGGAGCTGCGCGCCCGCTTCGACGAGGCCGACAACATCGAACTGGCCAACCGGCTGCAGGCGGCCGGCGCCCACGTGGTGTACGGCGTGGTCGGCTACAAGACCCACGCCAAGATGACCTTGCTGGTACGGCGCGAGGCCGACGGCCTGCGTCATTACGTGCATCTGGGCACCGGCAACTACCATCCCAAGACCGCCCGCCTGTACACCGATTACGGCCTGTTCTCCTGCGACCCGACCCTGTGCAACGACATCCACGAGCTGTTCCTGCAGCTCACCAGCCTGGGCAAGATCACCGGCCTGGAGCGGGTCCTGGACGCGCCGTTCAACCTGCACCGGGCGATGCTCGAGAAGATCAACCGCGAGGCCGCCCACGCCAGCGCCGGTCGACCCGCCCGCATGATCATCAAGATGAACGCGCTGGTGGAGCCGGAATCCATCCGCGCCCTGTACCGCGCCTCGCAGGCGGGGGTGTCCATCGACCTGATCGTACGCGGCATCTGCTGCCTCAAGCCCGGGGTGCCGGGGGTGTCGGACAACATCCGCGTGCGCTCCATCGTGGGCCGGTTCCTGGAACACACCCGGGTGTTCTACTTCGAGAACGGCGGCGAGCCCGAGTATTACCTGTCCAGCGCCGACTGGATGGAGCGCAACTTCTTCCGGCGGGTGGAAACCTGTTTCCCGGTCGAGGCACCCGAACTGCGCGAGCGGCTGATGCGCGAACTCGAGCTATACCTGGCCGACAACACCCAGGCCTGGCTGCTGCGCGCCGACGGCCGCTACGAGCATGCCGGTCCGCCCGATGGCGCAACCCCCGTGGCGGCACAGCAACGATTGATGGAAGGCGCCTGACCGACACCCGGCGCGCCCGCACCGGCCAGAAGCCTTAAACTGGCGGCATGGCGCGCATCCCCCAGGGCTTCATCGACGATCTGCTCGCGCGCACCGACATCGTGTCGGTGGTCGAATCCCGCGTGCCGCTGAAGAAAGCCGGCCGGGAATACCAGGCCTGCTGCCCCTTCCACGACGAGAAAACCCCCTCGTTCACCGTGTCGCCCGCCAAGCAGTTCTACCACTGCTTCGGTTGCGGCGCGCATGGCACCGCCCTGTCCTTCCTGATGGAATACGAGCGGCTGGAATTCCGCGAGGCGGTGGAGGCCCTGGCCGGGCAGGCCGGCATGACCATCCCGGAGGAAGCCCGCGGCGCCGGCCCGGACGCGGACACCCAGAAACCGCTGTTCGCGGTGCTGGAGCAGGCCGGCCGGCTGTATCAGAACCAGTTGCGCCAGAGCCCGGCGGCCATCGACTACCTGAAATCCCGCGGTATTACCGGCGCCACCGCCAAGGCCTTCGGCATCGGCTACGCGCCGGACAGCTGGGATTTCCTGCGCGGCCAGGTACGCGACCGCCAGGCTGCGGTCACCGCCGGGATGCTGATCGAGAAGGATAACGGCCACGCCTACGACCGCTTCCGCAACCGCATCATGTTCCCCATCCGCGACGGCCGCGGGCGGGTGATCGGCTTCGGCGGGCGGGCGCTCGGCGACGACCCGGCCAAGTATCTGAATTCCCCCGAAACCCCCCTGTTCCACAAGGGCCGTTCGCTCTACGGCCTGTTCGAGGCCCGCCAGGCGCTACGGGAGATCCCCCGCATGCTGCTGGTGGAGGGCTACATGGACGTGGTGGCCCTGGCCCAGCACGGGTTCGCCAACGCCGTGGCCACGCTGGGCACCGCTACCACCGCCGAGCACCTGAACGCGCTGTTCCGCGCCACCGATGAGGTGGTGTTCTGCTTCGATGGCGACCGCGCCGGCCGCGACGCCGCCTGGCGGGCACTGGACAACGCCCTGCCGGTGATGCGGGGCACCCGCCGCGCGCGTTTCCTGTTCCTGCCCGAGGGCGAGGACCCGGATTCGCTGGTGCGGCAGACCGACGGAACGGCCGAGCTGACCCGGCTGATCGAGGCCAGCCGCTCGGCCTCGCAGGTGTTGCTGGACGGCCTCACCCAGGACCTGGACATGAAGGATGCCGACGGGCGATCGCGGCTGGTGGAAAAGGCGCGGCCGTTCGTCACCAAGCTGCCGCCGGAAGCGTTCAAGGCCGATCTGATCCGCGAGATCGCCCGCCGCAGCGGCCTGCCGGCCGAGGACCTCGACCGGCTCTACCGCGAGGGCGGCACACCCGCGGGCCGGCGGGCGCCGCCCGAGCGGCGCCAACGCCCGATGAAGTTCACCCCGGTCCGCCGCGCCCTGCAACTGCTCATGAACGATCCCCGGCTGGCCGATAAACTGCCCATCGACATCGCCACCCTCAAACAGACCGGGGTGGCCGGCGCGGACCTTCTCGCTGATGGCATTGAATTTTTTAGCGCCAGCCCCCATCTCCCCGCTGCAGCGTGGCTGGAACACTGGCGGGACCACGAGGCAGGCGATGCGCTTCAGCGGCTGGCCGCGGAAACGCCGCGCGGCGAGCCCGACGATCTGGCGCGCGAGTTCCGCGAATGCGTGGCACGCGCGCTCGAAGGCGAAAAGCAGCACGAGCGCGAGCGGTTCCAGGCACTCATGAACAAGCAGCAGGCCACGTCCCTGACACCCGACGAAGCCGCCGAAGCCCAGGCGCTGCTGGAACGGCTGCGGCGCGGGCCGCAAGCATAGCGCCGGCAAGGCCGGTCCGATACAATGTCCGGTTCTTTGGCAGCGGCGTCCGGGCGCACCTCCCCACCAAGCAGGCGAGCATGAGCAACGAGAAGCAGTCCCAACTCAAACTACTGATTGCCCACGGCAAGGAAAAGGGCTTCCTGACCTACGCGGAAGTCAACGACACCCTGCCCGACGATATCGTCGATCCCGAACAGATCGAAGATATCATCAACATGATCAACGACATGGGCATCACGGTGCACGAAGAGGCACCGGACGAGGATGCGCTGCTGCTGTCGGAAAACACCGTCTCCAACGAGGATGACGACGACGCCGAGGAGGCTGCCGCCACGCTCGCCGCGCTGGACCCGCAGTTCGGCCGCACCACCGATCCCGTGCGCATGTACATGCGCGAGATGGGCAGTGTGGAACTGCTCGACCGCCAGGGCGAAATCCGCATCGCCAAGCGCATCGAGGAAGGGCTGTCCGAGATGCTGTTCTCGCTGGCCCACTTCCCGGCCACCACCGGCCGGCTGGCGGAAATCTTCGATCGGGTGGATGCCGGCGAAACCCGTCTGACCGACGTGCTGGTGGGCTTCGTCGATCCGGATACCGGCGACCCCATCACCAACGAGGCGGACGAGCAGGCCGCCGAGGACAGTGACGACGAGGACGACGACACCCCTGCCGATACCGGTCCCGACCCCGAGGAGGCCGCCGCCCAGGTCAAGAAGCTCAAGTCACTCAACCGCAGCGCCGTGCGCGCCCTGAACAAGTACGGCCGCGAGGACGAGAAAACCGAAGCCGCGCTGGTGAAGCTGGCCACCCACTTCATGCGCTTCAAGCTCACCCCCAAGGTGACCGAAGGGCTGACCGGCCAGCTGCGCGAAACAATGGCCGAGATTCGCGGCATCGAGCGCGAAATGATGATGATCTGCGTCAAGGAAGGCGGCATGCCGCGGCGCGAGTTCGTCCGCCAGCTGCCCGACAATCTCACCAGCGAGGTGTGGCTGGACAAGCTGATCCGCGCCAAGCGCAAGTATTCCGCCACCATCAGCCAGCGCAAGCCCGACCTGCTGCGCCTGCAGGAGCGGATCACCGAGCTGGAGAACGCCAGCCAGCTCAACGTCAATCACATCAAGGAAATCAACCGGCGCATGTCGATCGGCGAAGCCAAGGCCCGCCGCGCCAAGAAGGAGATGGTCGAGGCCAACCTGCGTCTGGTGATCTCCATCGCCAAGAAGTACACCAACCGTGGGCTGCAGTTCCTGGACCTGATCCAGGAAGGCAACATCGGCCTGATGAAGGCGGTGGACAAGTTCGAATACCGCCGCGGCTACAAGTTCTCGACCTACGCCACCTGGTGGATCCGGCAGGCGATCACCCGCTCGATCGCCGATCAGGCCCGCACCATCCGCATCCCGGTGCACATGATCGAGACCATCAACAAGCTCAACCGCATCTCCCGCCAGATGCTGCAGGAGATGGGCCGCGAGGCCACCCCGGAAGAGCTGGCCGAGCGCATGGAAATGCCCGAGGAGAAGGTGCGCAAGGTGCTCAAGATCGCCAAGGAACCGATCTCCATGGAGACGCCCATCGGCGACGATGAGGACAGCCACCTGGGCGATTTCATCGAGGACGCCAACGCCATCGCCCCCAGCGACGCGGCCGCCGGCGAGAGCCTGCGCGAGGCCACCCATAACACCCTGGCCAGCCTCACCCCGCGCGAAGCCAAGGTGCTGCGCATGCGTTTCGGCATCGACATGAACACCGATCACACGCTGGAAGAAGTCGGCAAGCAGTTCGACGTGACCCGCGAGCGCATCCGCCAGATAGAGGCCAAGGCCCTGCGCAAGCTGCGCCACCCCTCCCGGGCGACCTTCCTCAAGAGCTTCCTGGACGAGTAGGCCGGCCACGGCCGACCGGAGCAGCCGCACCATGCGTCATGCCTCCGGCTCGTTCGTCCGATCGATGACACGCGCCGCCGGCCGCCTGGCCGGCGGCGTTGTCGTTCTAGCTCTGGCCGGCTGTGGCGAGGCCACGGTCGACCCGCTGACCGATCACATCGTGTTCGAGAGCAACCGGGACGCCGACAGCGGACCCGGCCATCAGGATCTCTATCTCATCCGTCCCGACGGCACTGGCCTGCTTCGCCTGACCGATACCGACGAGGACGAGGCCGACCCGGCCATCTCGCCCGACGGCCGGCACATCGCCTACACCCTGCGCCCGGTGGGCGGCGACATCCACATCATGAATGCCGACGGCAGCGGCGACCGGCGACTGACCGACTACGCCGGCAGCGACTTCCGCGCGGCCTGGTCGCCGGACGGCAAGCACCTGGTGTTTGCCTCGGAACGATCCGGCCGCGACGAGCTGTTCGTGATCGACCGCAACGGCGACAACCGTCGGCGGCTGACCATCCGGCCGCGCACCAACGACCGGCCCAGCTCGGGCGCCTTCTCGCCCGATGGCGATCGCGTGGTGTTCGAAAGCTGGAACCGCGCACACGAGTTCGCCGCCATCTTCACCATCCCGCTGGCAGGCGGCGAGGCCACACGGCTGCCGATCGACCTTCCCATCACGCGCGCCCCGGCTTGGTCACCGGACGGCACGCGCATCGCGTTCGTGGGGTCCCAGTCCCGCGTCACCGGCCACGGGCTGTACGTGCTCACTCTGGAAACGGGCGCTCTGAAACGGCTGACCGGGCTGAGTTTCGCCGCCACCGCACCGGCCTGGTCGCCGGACAGCAAGCGGCTGGCGTTCGAGAACTTCCAGCGCGGCAGCAACGGGCTTTTCCGCATCAATGCGGACGGCACCGGGCTGACCGAGATCAGCGCGGATGATGGCCGATCCCCGCACTGGGGCCCGGCCAGCCGCTGACCACGGCGGCTCAGCGCGCCGCGGGATTCTCCAGCAGCATGGCGGCACCCAGACCGCCGCCGGCGCAGGTGGCAATCACGGCGTAGCGCTCGCCGGTCTCGCGGATGCGGCGAATGGCCGTGGCAATCAACCGGCCGCCGGTGGCGGCAAACGGGTTCCCCAGGGCCAGCGAACCACCATGGATATTGAGCTTGTCCAGCGGAATCCCGCCGATCGGCGCGGCCGGCCCCGCCACCGTCTGCGCGTAGTCGGCATCGGCCAGCCCGGCCTGATTGGCCAGAATCTGGGCGGCGAAGGCCTCGTGCACCTCGAACGCGGCGATGTCCGCCGGCGTCAGGCCCTGGCGTTGCAGCAGCCGCGGAATGGCCACCGCCGGGCCCATGAGCATTTCGCTGCTCATGTCGGCCACACCGGTGAATTCGTAATCCCGAACGATGGCGCGGGCGGTCAGGCCACGGCGATCGGCCGCTCCGGCACTGGCCAGCAGCAGGGCGGTGGCGCCGTCGGTCAGCCCCGACGCGTTGCCGGCAGTGATGATGCCGCGGTCCGGATCGAACGCGGGCTTGAGGCGGGCCAGACGGTCGACGCTGGTATCCGGCCGAATACCGTCGTCACGGGTCACCATGCGCCCGTCCGGTGCCTCGACAGGCACCACTTCCTCGTCGAACCAGCCGGCGTCCCATGCCGCAGCGGCACGATGATGACTGCGCTCGGCATAGGCATCGGCGGCCTCGCGGGTGACGCCGAAACGCGCCGCCATGGCCTCGCAGGCCGCGCCCATGGTCAGGCCGGTGGTCAGGTCCCTGCTAGACGGCACGTCCGGGATCAGGTCCCAGGGCCGCAGACCGGCCAGAATGCGCAGCCGCTCGCCCGTCGACCGGGCCGTACCCAGCTTCACCGCCCGCTTGCGCACGTTGCGCGACATGCGGATCGGCAGGTCCGAGAAATTCTCGGTGCCCCCGCCTACCGCAAACTCCAGCCGGCCCAGGGCGATCATGTCGCACAGGTTGGCGATGCTGGCTTCCGGCGATATGCCGGCCATGGATATGGTCGATGCGGGTGTCAGGGCGGGATACCCGGCAGTCAGCATCGCCTCCCGGGCGACATTGGTGGTTTCCACGTCCTGCACCACACAGCCCAGCGTCACCATGCCCACATCGCCGGCGGCCAGCCCGGTCCGGGCCAGCACCGCCCGCAGCGGCACCGCGCCGAGTTCATGATTGCGCAGTTCCGCATAAGCACCGCCCGAGTTGATGAACGGCGTGCGCACCGCATCCACCACCACCGGTAGCCGGTCCTCGGGAATCGGCGTCAGATTGCTCATGCGTCGGCCCCGGTCAGCGTGACGTTCAGATGACCTGCCAGATGCAGCGTGTCATCCGCACCGCGCAACCGGATCGCCCGACGGCCGTCGGCATCGGGCTCGCGGGCCACCTGAACCGCCAGGTCTGCCGAAGGCAGCGGCACCGGCTTGACGTAGCGGACCTCGAATTCGGCGATATCGATCCCGGCATTGCGGATAGTCTCGTAAGTGCGGGCCAGAATCCCGAAGCCGTGGAGAATGCAACTACGGTAACGGGTGCGGCGGCCCACCGGCGTGAGCGTATGCAGCGGATTGAAGTCGCCGGTCAGCAGGGCGAAATTCAGGCCGTCCGATGCCGAGGCCGACCAGTGGCCAACGGTATCGAACGCGGGTTCCGGGTCACGAGGCCTGTCCGCCCGGCGCGGGCCGGGCTGGCGGCGCGGGACCGCCGCCACCACCTCGATATCCTGAGCTCGCGGGGTGCTGCGGGTCCCCGCCTCGAGCTGCGAGGCGATGCGTATACGCCGGCCGTCATCACTGACATCGGTCAGCCGGCCGCGCACCTGGATCGGTTCATCCGCCGGCAGCAGCGTCCGCGTTGCAATCCGGCAGCCCTGATTCACCGCGGACAACAGATTGTAGGGCGCCCGGCCGGTCAGCTCCGACACCAGGCCGAGCCCCCAGTAGGCAAAGAAATGCGGCGGCAGCACCCCGTCATAGCGATCCGGCGGCGCACCTGCCCAGGCCGCGTAGGCCTCGATCAGCGCCGGGGAAAACGGACCCATCCGGCGCGTCACCGGCGCACTCGGCGTTTCCACCTCGCCACCGCCCAGCCGCGGCAGAGCGGATCGGATACCGGCGCCGAACATGCCGACGATATTGGGCGCCTGGTGGCGCACGAAGGTCCAGGGGACAGTCACGCTCATGGTTGGTAATGCCTTGGCGTTGTGGATCAGGGCCATCGGCCCGTCGGATTGGCGCTGGATTATGCTTGATACGGCGGCATCGACCAATGCTCGCCCGGGTACGGGCAGCGACCGCGTGCGGGTTACAATCGCGCTCGGCGACGGGCCTCTAGCTCAATCGGTTAGAGCAGCAGACTCATAATCTGTTGGTTCGGGGTTCAAGTCCCCGGGGGCCCACCACTTACCGGCGGGATTTCCAGCACCGGCGATTCCAAGAGAGTGGTTCGGGGTTGTCAGGCCCATCCGTGGGCCTGACCCTTCGGGCTCGTTGCACTCGCGTCGATTCGCTCCCGGCGAATCGGTGTCTGGCCCATCCATGGGCCTGGCCCTTCGGGCTTGTTGCGCTCGCTTCGATTCGCTCCAGGCGAATCGGTGCGCGGCCCGGCCATGGCCCGCATCAGGGTAACTCCCTGCCCGCGCTTCGAGCCGCTACTAGAGTCGCTCCTCGCAAGCCTCCTGCGTCTGGCTGCTGATGAAGGCCCCGTCCGCCGAACGACCGAACCACGCACCGTCACGCTCGGTGCAGCCGCTGCTTGCCTCGGCAAGCGGGCTGTCACCGGCGGACTCTGTCACCGGATCACCGCCACAGCCCAGCAAAAGCATCACGGAGAGGGCAAGCACGGCACTCACGCGGAATCTCATCGGCATAACCAACTCCCTGGATTTGATGCCGAGCACAGGACGTTTCGACGCCCTCACGACCCACGCGGGCATTAAGCAATTAAACACGGCTGACTTTTCAGCATAGCCGCGCGCCGGTTTCACACTAGAGCAAGCAACGCGTCGAGTCGAACGCTCGAGAATCGCTCTTGTGCGCGTTACCGAGTAACTCTGCCAGGTGGCACGAGTGAGGACTACCAGCCGGATCAGCCCACCGGTGGTAACAGGCGCTTCTCCTCGAACACCCGGAACCATTTCCGGAACATGTCTTCGGTGTCGATCATCTCGGTAAAACCGGCACGGCGCAGCTTGACAGTGGACACGATCGCCGGGGCCACGCCGAAGCCTTCCGCCCCGTAGGCCATGCAGAAGTCGGCGTAGTGGCAGGATTCGCCGACGAAGCTTTCCAGGTCCGGGGTCTCCAGATCGTACTTGCGGCGGATGGCGTCCCATTCACCGGCGCGGGCGGGCATGGCCTCGCCCAGGCTGCAGGGTTCTTCCGGACCGGGCGCCATGCCCAGCATGTCGGCCAGCGCGGGCCACAGGTTCTGCCACAGGAACACGTCGCCGTTGGTGACATTGAAAATCTCGTTGCGCGCGGCCACTGCCTCGCCGGCCCAGGCGATGGCGCGGCCCAACAGGTCCGCATCCACGGCTTCCAGGATATTGCCCGGTCCGCCGGGGTAGATCAGCGGCTGACCGGCCTCGCGCAGCAGAGCGGCGTAGATGCCCAGGGCCGGGATCAGGTTCATGGCGCTGCCCATGGACATGCCGAAGATGATCTACGGGCGCAGCACGGTCCAGTGCCATGCGCGTCCCGCCTGCTTTTCACGTAGGTAATTTTCCTGTTCCAGTAGAAGTTGGGCTGCTCGTGCATCTCGTCACGGTTTTCCCGTGCCGGCACCGGGATCGGCTGCACGTGCACGCCGTAGGCCTTGGTGCCCTGCAGCAGGGTGACGTGCTGCAGATTGTTTGCCGCCGCGGATAACGGCTCGAACAGATTGCGCAGCATGCGATCGTTGGTCTCGATCTGCTCGGCCTCCAGCCAGCCGGGCACCAGCCCGGGCTTTTCGTAGAGAGCGGCGTAGACCAGATGCGTGGCATCCGACATGGCGCCGAAGATGTCGCGGCACTGGTCGGCGTCGTTCAGATCGGCGGCCATCTGGGTGGCGCCATGCAGTTCCATCGGCGGGCGGCGAGACACCGCCACCACGTCGCAGCCCGCCTCTGCCAGTGCCTTGAGAGCTCCATAACCCACCAGGCCGGATGCCCCGGCGACAATCACCTTTTTCTTCGACATGCCGCTCCTCCCGAATCGCGTGCCGGATGCTCGGCAATACCCCTGCGATCCCGACGCTACCCCAGCGTCGGTCGCCGGCCAAATCGGACCGAATCCAGTCGCGGTCTGCCGCCGGCGCGCGCCGACTGCTTTCAATGCCCCGGCCCGTTGGCGATAATGCAGTAAACTCCAGCTGCCGATGTATTCATGTCCGACGCCCCCGTTATCTGCGCAATCGAGGATTCGATCGCCCACATCACGCTGAACACGCCGGACAACGGCAACGTCATCAACCTGCCGATGGCCGAGGCGCTATCCGACGTGGCGCGACGGGTGGAGGCGACCGAGGGCCTGCGGGCGGTGATGATCGACGCCCGCGGCAAGATGTTCTGCGCCGGCGGAGACATCCGCGCCATGGACGCCAGCCGCGACGATCTGCCGGGCATGATTCACCGCTTGGTGCGCACCGCCCACGACGCCATCCTGCGTCTGGGCCGGCTGCCGGTGCCGGTGGTGGGCGCGCTCAACGGCGCGGTCGCCGGCGGCGGCCTGGGCCTGGCGATGTGCGCCGATTACCTGGTGGCCGCGGACAACGCCCGTTTCTGCGCGGCGCACACCATGATCGGCCTGTCCGGGGATTGCGGCGTGACGTTCTTCCTGCCGCGCGTCATCGGCCTGCGCCGGGCTCGCCGGATGACGCTGACCAACGAGACCATCAATGCCGAAACCGCGCTCGACTGGGGGCTGATCGAGGAAGTCGTGGCCGCCGATGCGCTGGCCGATACCGCCCGGGAACGCGCGGCCATGATGGCCGGCAGCGCCACCAACGGGTTGATCGCCTCCAAGAAGCTCACCGGCGCGTCACTGGGCGCCGCACTCGAGGCCCATCTGGGCCGCGAGCTGGAGCAGATGGTGGCCTGTAGCCGCACCCACGACGCTCGAGAGGGCATCGACGCATTCGCCAACAAGCGAACGCCTGCGTATACCGGCCGATAACCGGTTACCGACCCGGAACCGGACGACAATCCGTGATTCGATTACCTGCCCGGCTGGTGCCGGCAGCACTGCTGTGTGCGCTGCTGATTGCCTGCTCCGGCGCCACACCGACGTCACAGAGGGCCGCCTTCATAACCCCCGGCAGCGGGGGCCAGGCCGTCATCGAATTCACCAGCAACCGGCTGGATATCAACGCCATGGGCGGCGAGGCCGGCGTCGGCACCATGGGCGTACACGTCAAGCCCAGTTTCTGCGCCGGGGCGTCACAGCCCGTGGGCGGGCTCAAGCGGATATCGGCCAGCCAGCGTATGGAAAGCCTCTCGGTGCCGGCCGGGGAACCGCTGGTGGTGGAAGCGTTCTGGCAGTCGGGCGACCGCCACTGTTTCATCACCCAGCGGGCCTTCACGGCCCAGGCTGGTGCGGTGTACCGGATGACGCAGCAGGTGAATACCGCCACCAGCGCCTGCCAGCTTCAGGTATCGCAGCAGCAGCGCACCGGTCAGTACCGCTACCTGGGTCGGCTGCAGACGATCAAGCAGGCCTGCTCGTTCAGCCGGCGCTGACCCCGCCCCTATTTCTGGTCGGTGTCGAGCGTCTGCTGAAGGGCCCGTGCCAGAAAGGCCGGCTGGGCAAACGCGGCCTGATGGATGGCCGGGGTGTAGTAATGGGTTTCCAGACCGGCCACGTGGGTTGGCGCCTGCAGGGCGCCGTCGGATTTCGCCGCCATGGTGGCCGACCACCAGCCGGTGGGATATACCGGTTGCGGAAACGACAGCACGTGGCTGTCGGCAAATCCGGCGCGGCGCATCGCCGCGTGCATGTCGCAGATCAGCCGGGTGTGGGCCAGCGGCGATTCACTCTGCTGCACCAGCAGACCGGCGGGGCGCAAGGCGGCCAGGCAGCTGCGGTAGAAGGGCTCGTTGAACAGACCCTCGGCCGGGCCGATCGGATCAGTGCTGTCGACGATAATGACGTCCAGCGATTCCGGATCACGGTTGGCCATCCAGGCAATGCCGTCGGCGAAGGCGAGTTCGGCCCGCGGGTCGTCGTTGGCGCTGCACAGGGCTGGAAAGAACTGCTCCGCCACCCGGGTGACGCGTTCGTCGATCTCGATCTGGGTGGCGCGCGCCACGCCTTCGTGCTTGAGCACCTCGCGCAGGCTGCCGCAGTCACCGCCGCCGATGATGGCCACGTCCCGCGGGCTGCCGTGGGCGAACAGCGCCGGGTGGGTCATCATCTCGTGGTAAACGAAGTTGTCCCGGTCGGTAAGCATGATGAAGCCGTCAATCACCATCAGCCGCCCGAAAGTGTCGGTGTCATAAACCTCGATGGTCTGATACTCGCTGGTCTCGACGTGCAATCGGTCATTGATCCGCAGCGAGAACGCGGTGCCCACCTCGCTCGCCGTTTCAGTGAACCAGCCCTGATCCAGTACCATTTGCCGCCTCATCGCTTGCGTGGCCGGCCAGTATAAATGAACCCTCCCGACTCCCCGATGACCGACTGGCAGGTGGCCGACAGCCGCGACCTGTATCGCGTGGCCCAGTGGGGCGAGGGCTATTTCGGCATCAACGACACCGGCCATGCCAGCGCCCGGCCACGCCCCGACGCCGCCGCCATCGACATGCTGGAGCTGGCCGACGAACTCGAGAACCGGGGCCTGCGCCTGCCGGTGCTGGTGCGCTTCACCGACATTCTGGGCGACCGGATCAGCCGTCTGCTGGGCGCATTCGATCAGGCCCGGGCGGCGCACGACTACGCGGCCGACTACACCGTGGTCTATCCGGTCAAGGTCAATCAGCAGCGCACCGTGGTCGAGCACATCATCGGCCACGACGACGAGCGCGTGGGCCTGGAAGCCGGCAGCAAACCCGAACTGATGGCGGTGCTGGCGATGGCGCCGCCGGGCCGCACCATCGTGTGCAACGGCTACAAGGACAGCGCCTTCCTGCGCCTGGCCATGGCCGGGGTACAACTGGGCCACCGGGTGATGCTGGTGGTGGAAAAACCCTCGGAGCTGGAGGATGTTCTCGCCCTGGCCGCCGAAACCGGCGTGCTGCCGCAGCTGGGTCTGCGTGTGCGCCTGGCCAGCGTGGCCGCCGGCCACTGGCAGAACACCGGCGGCGACAAGGCCAAGTTCGGGCTCACCGCCAGCCAGGTGGTGGCCGCGGTCGACCGGCTGCGCATCGCCGGTCGTCTCGAGTCACTGTGCATGCTGCATCTGCATATCGGCTCACAGGTCGCCGACCGCGCGGCCCTGCGCCGGGCGATGACCGAAACCGCCAGCCTGTACCACGCCCTGCGCGATCTGGGCGCCCCGGTGGACTGCGTGGACGTCGGCGGCGGCCTGGCGGTGGACTACGAGGGCCGGCGGGCCACCAGCTTCTGCTCCATGAACTACGGCGTGGACGACTATGCCGATATCGTGATCGGGGAACTGGCCGCCGCCTGCGCCCGCCACGATCTGCCGCAGCCGGCGGTGATCAGCGAATCCGGCCGGGCGCTGACCGCCCACCATGCAGTGCTGCTCACCGAAGTGATCGACAGCGAGACCGGTGACGATCACAACGCCGAACCGGACCTGCCGCCCGCCGACGCCCTGGCGGCCGTCCACCAGGCCCAGGATGCCCTCGATGCCGCCCAGGCTGCCTTCACCGCCGGCGAAATCGACCTCGCCGCACGGGCGGCGGCGGAGCGCACCGCCTTCGCCAGTTTCCGCCTGCTCGAGCAGCGCCTCTCGCCGGCCGATCCGGCCCAGCATCAGGCCCTGATTTCCCTGCGTGAACGGCTGGCGGACAAGTACTTCTGCAATTTCTCGGTATTCCAGTCCACCCCGGACGTGTGGGCGCTGGACCAGGTCTTTCCGGTGCTGCCGCTACAGCGCCTCGACGAACATCCCGATTGCCGGGTGCGGCTGTGCGATCTCACCTGCGATTCCGACGGCCGGCTCGATCGCTACGTCGACGCCGACGGGCTCGACACCACGCTGCCGCTGCACGGCCTGCGTGACGGCGAGCGCTACCGGCTGGGCATCTTCCTGGTGGGCGCCTATCAGGAGAATCTGGGCGACATGCACAACCTGTTCGGCGACACCGACGCGGTGAACGTGGAACTCACCCACACCGGCTGGCAGCTGACCGAGGCCGAACGCGGCGATGCCACCGACGAACTGCTGCGATACGTTCACTTCGAGCCGGATGCCCTGCGCGCCGCCTACCGCCGCAAGGCGGACGCCGCCGGCCTTGATGGCGATAGTCGCGACGGCTGCCTGGCGCTGCTGGAGGACGGGCTGGGCGGCTACACCTACCTACTGGACTGAGGAGTCATCCAATGCAAGCCGGATTCATCGGCCTGGGCGCCATGGGTTACGCCATGGCCGCCAATCTCCATCGCGCCGGCCTGCTGCGGGCCGTCTACAACCGCGGAGCCGAACCGCGCGAGCGCTTCACCTCGGAGCACGGCATATCCGCCCTGGCGGACATCGGCGAACTCGCCGGGCTGTGCGACGTCATCGTCACGTGCGTGTCGGCCGACGCCGACGTGCTGACCGTGGTCGACGCCATTCTGCCCGCCATGCAGCCCGGCACCATCGTCATCGACTGTTCCACCGTCGCGTCCGATACTGCCCGCGAGGCGGCTTCACAGGTGTCGGCTCAGGGCGGCGCGTTTCTCGATGCCCCGGTATCCGGCGGCACGGAAGGCGCCGCCAACGGCACCCTGGCAATGATGGTCGGCGGCGACGAAGACGCTTTCGAACGCGCCCGGCCGGCGCTGGAGGCGATGGGCCAGCGTATCGTGCACATGGGCGACGCCGGCAGCGGCCAGGCGACCAAGGCGGTCAACCAGGTGATGGCGGCCGGCATCAACCAGGCGGTGACCGAGGCCCTGTCCTTTGCCACCGCGCTGAATCTGCCGCTGGACAAGGTGATCGAGGTGGTGGGCTCGGGCGCCGCCGGCAACTGGTTCGTCCAGAACCGCGGGCCCACGATGGTCCGCGGCGAGTACACCGGGTTCGGCTTCAAGGTGGCGCTGCACCATAAGGATCTGGCCATCTGCCAGCACATGGCCGAGACGCGCGGCGGGCAGTTGCCGCTGGCCGAGCGAACGCTGGCCGATTATGAGCGGCTGATCGCCGACGACCACGGCGATGAGGACATTTCCGCCCTGTTTCGGCTCAAGCGAAAGCTTTTCTGAACACGTCGTTGGCCTCGCTGCTGGAGGCTTCGATTTCGCCCCAACCTGTGCAATAGTAATAAAGATAACTGACGCGCCCGGCGTGGCCGCCCATGCGTCAGCATCGGTGAGGATCGTTGCTGCAGGGGGTGTTCAGTGCACGGGACTCTGATCTCTGACGGAGATCCATCGACAGCGGCTGGTACCAGGCCAGCCCTGGCGAACCTCAGTGGCCCGGGCAACCTTCCCACGGCTCGCCCATCGATGGCGATGACCCCACTCGGCCTTCGATTCCTAGTGCCGGAAGTCGACCGGCTTTTCAGGGAATGGCAGGAGATCGAAGTCCTCCCGATAGTGCGATTCGGCACCATCGTAGCCATCACCTCGTGGATCGGCGGTCTGCCCGGTTTCTGGGTGGCCGCTCGGTCGGCATTCCCGGTCGCCGGTACCTGGGTGGCCCTGGTCGTCAGCATGCTGCTCCTCTGCCTGTGGCTGACCTATCGGCCCACTCTGCGGCGCTGGGTTCTGCCCGCCAGCGCCGCGGTGAATGTCATTTCCGGCTTTGCAGTGATCGGCATCGGCTTCTGGGCCCAGCCGTCCCCGGGCGTGGTCTCCAGCGTACTCATCGTGATCGCGTTCTTCGGGCTCACCATATTCCGCCTGTATCCGCTACAGGGCGCCATCGGTGTCGGCGCTTATGTCGCGGTGTCCGGCTGGCTGACCATTGGCGCACATCGGGACGGATTGATCGACCTGTACGACATGTTCTATTACCTGTTCATGCCGATCGCGGCCTACGCCACCGGCATGGTGATCTGCGTACAGATGTGGCGAATGTCGCGGGAGGCGTACCGGCGATCCCGGATCATTGCCGACCAGCAGGAAAGGCTGGAGGCAGAGCGTGCGCTATCCGACGAGCTCCTGCTGAATATCCTGCCAGCTGGCATTGCCCAGGAACTCAAGTACTCGCCGGGACTGATCGCGCAGCACTGCGACGGGGCGACGGTACTGTTCGCGGACATCGTCGGCTTCACGCCACTCGCGGCAAAACTGCATCCCGACGCGGTGGTCACCCTGCTCAACGAGATTTTCAGCCACTTCGATGCCCTTGCCGAGAATTGCGGCGTCGAGAAAATCAAGACCATCGGTGATGCCTATATGGCGGTAGCGGGCCTGCCGGACCCGAATCCCCGGCATGCAGTGGTTGCGGCGGAAATGGCGCTGGGCATGAGAGACTCCATTGCGAGCCTCGCAGCAGCACGACACTACGGCATCAGTATGCGTATCGGCCTGGCCTCGGGGCCATTGGTTGCCGGCGTGATCGGCACACGCCGGTTTGCCTACGACCTCTGGGGTGACACCGTCAATACGGCGGCTCGCATGGAATCCCATGGCGTGCCGGGCCAAATCCAGATCGACCAGCGCACCCAACAAGCCTTGTACACCCGCTACCGCACCGAGTATCGCGGGCAGATCAACATCAAGGGCAAGGGCGCCATGCCTACCTGGTTGCTGCAGGCGCGGCTGGACCGATCATCGGGTGACCGGCACTGACAAGCCGACTCAGGGCGCCACGCGAAACACGTCATCCGGAATCTCGTCTTCGATGGCGGTGTTGTCGCGGATGATTCGCGCCAGCGATGCCCGCCCGATCTCCTCAACACCCAGTTCGGTGTAAGTGGCAGCATCCAGGCGCTCGTACCAGAATCGATCACCATCACGAAGGGATTCGAACTGGCGCTTGAGGATGCTGAAGGCCAGTTCTCCCACCATGGCGCCGGGCAAGTGGTCCTCCGCCATGCAGCCGATCCAGGGGTCGATCAGTTCGACGCTGTCGTAGGCTTCGACCAGCCGGGCACGGATTTCCGGGTCCGAGCTGACATCGGCAAACGTCGCCTTTGCTGTCAGGCCCAGCGACCGCCGGAGTTCGTTGTAGGCGGGCAGGCCATGATCCCGCGCACGCTGCAGGTTAAGCGCGATCAGATCGCGACCGCCGTCGCCCGGCGGGCCGAACAGAAAGTTGCGCACGTCGTCGACCACCAGCGGATCGAGCTCCTGCGCCCGCTGTTCGGCCAGGCCCCGCAGCAAAGGTTCAATGCCGCCCTCGGCCCGCAGCCGCTCCGGCGAAAAGAAGAACGCATCACGCAGAGGAAGGTCGCCGGCGGCGATGGTTTGTCCGTCCGGGCCGATACGTCGCAGCGTGGATGAAAGCAGGCTGTGGCCGAGGCGAAACGCCACGGTGGCAAACTCGTTGGTCAGGTGGGCCTCGGTATCCGGGTCGTAGCCGTCATAGGGCGACAACCCGTTCTCGCCCAGCAAGAGAGGCAGGAATTCCTCATAGGTAATTCGCTGCACCTTGGCAATCACAATGGCGCGGGCGTGCTGATACAGGGCGTCGCCGTCCAGCGCTGCGTCGGCCGCATGCAAGCGCTCCGCCAGCCGATTGTGCTCACGCACAAACAGAACATGCAGCGCCGTGAGCGCAACCTGTTCGTTGGCCCGTACATCGCCCGCCACGAACAGCGACGGATCATCACTGTCCGGATTGTTTTCGAGACCCGTGGTATTCAGGGGCAGCAACGCGCCCTCGCTGGTGCGCAACTTGCCGCTGCCGTCGTTGCGCCGCAATGCCTGTGCCCGGTCCTCGTCGGACCCGTACACCTGGCTGGCGTCAATATAGGCAGTCAGCGCATTCATCTGCTGACGGGGATCCGCCTGGCCGGTATCGGGGTCGTACTCGCTGCGATCGAAGGGAATCTCCACCGCCCCGGACCCGGCCGGATCGAAGTACTCGTCGCCCGGCGGTACCGGAATCGGCAGGGGCGCATCCGCCTGTTCCCGAGCCAGGGTCAGGTCATGGTCCAGGAACTGCCCCCACTGCCAGAGAAAATCGCTGGCCCCGGCGGCATTGGGCAGACTGCCGCTCTGTCGGGCGACGATGTTGCTGACGGCGCGCGGATTCGGCCTATCGATGCCGGAGGGCTCGGCCAACCCGTCCGGATACGCGGGATGAACCATTCGCGCCATCGGGGTATCCGCGCGGCCGACCACCGGCGATTCGGCGTTGTTCCCGGCGCCGGAAATGCTTCGGAACTCCGGCTCGGGGTCCGGGACCGCCGGCGGCGTGTCGGAGCCACCACCACCGCATGCCGCAAGCGCCATGACCAGACCCGTGGCGACCCACCACCGGTGACCGACCGCGTCCGTGGAAAACACCTCGTTCTCCCGCCGAACATCCCCACGCCGGCATTGTTCAACGTCACCCCAACCCACCACAACTCGCCGTCCAACTGTTGGCTGGCACATTATTGTGCCGAGATTCGGGATTGCGGTGACGCGCCTGTCCCGCCAAGCTCGGCCTTCCACCCAACGCCGGAGCCTTCCGATGACACTGACCATTTCCAGCGCCACCCTGGTGCCCATTGTTTCACTGGCCGCCGGTATCGCCATTCTGCTGGTGCCGCGCCTGCTCAACTACATCGTGGCCGGCTACCTGATCATCACCGGCGTGCTGGGCCTGATGGGCTGATCCGGCTTGTCGCCGCGGTCGGTCAACGATCCCCGGTGACGTCCAGCAGCGGCCCGTCGCAGCGGAATTCACTGTCCGCGTCGCCGGTCAGACAACCCTCGACGGCCTGCTTGAGCTGAGCCCCGACATCGCCGCCGGGATCCACGGCGAAGAACAGGGGCTTCTCGCGCCAGGCCGGTTCCGGATGGGTGATGTAGATCAGCGCCAGCCGACAGCGTCCATCCTCGGTGGCCCCCTCGACCTGATACTGGGCGGTAGCACCGGCCGCCGACCGGGTCATGTAGGCCGCGCCCGACTCGCAGGCCGCGACCGCGTCGACGAAACAGGCCTGCGAATCGCAGGGCGGCGGGCCCTCGCCGCCCATCATCGACCCGGCCCGCAGCGACCAGAGTGCCAGCAGCAACGTGGCTGCCGACACCACCGCCATCGGTTTTCCAACACCCATAACGCTTCCCCCTCGCTCCGGAATGCGTGACCCGGCAGCCTAGCTGGCAGCCGCCGGCGCGTACAGGCGTTGCCCGTGCGCCAGACGTGCCCAACAAGGGGACCACAGAGATGTTATGACTGGGCGACCACGCACGGGATCGGTGAGCCCGCCCGGGTTACCGCCGCGTACCAAGTCGGAAGGAAAACGCATGCCCGTTCTCAGCATTCGACCCAGATCGTCGCGACGGCGCCGAACAGCAGCGCTTGCGCTACTGGCCTGCCTTATCGCGCCGGCGTCCCTGGCGCAGTTCCAGGCTGAAGCCGGCAACGGCAACGATCAGGACCGCATCGCCCGCGACATGGTCAGCGTGCTCAAGGCCTATGCGGTCTACAAGATGGGCCAGTTCGACGAGGCCTTCGACCGCTACAAGGTGATCGCGGAATCCGGCAATACCCAGGGCATGCTCAACCTGGCCAACATGTACGCCGCCGGCGAGGGCACCGAGCAGGACTACGAAAAAGCGCTGCACTGGTACCGTAAGGCGGCCGAGGCCGGCGACGCCAACGGCATGTTCGAGACCGCGCAAGCCTACGAAAAGGGGCTTGGCACCGAACCCGATGCGGCGCGCGCCCGCCACTGGTATGAACAGGCGGCCGACCACGGCAATGCCGAGGCGCAGTACGCGCTCGGCATGCAGTTGGTGGACGCGGGCGACGAGCAGGCCGGGCTGTCCTGGCTGCGCCGGGCAGCGACGGAACACGGCCACCCGGCCTCGCAGCGGTATCTGGCGGCCCGCGAGGGCGGCGGCGAACCACAGCCGGTGGCCCGTGGCAATCGCGGTGCCGTGACCAAGACGCTGGACAACATCACAGACGCCGCCGGCAGACGCGACGCCGCCGGCATCGTGACCCACGTGGCCACGGACGCCCGCATCCGCGTGCGCCTGCCCAACGGCAGCGGCTGGGACGAACTCGACCGGGAGGCGCTGCGCGAGCTGTGGCAGGAAACCTTCGACCGAGCCGAGGATTACCGGGTCACGCGCCGGGATACGACCATGCAGCGCACCGCCGCCGGCATCCGCGTGTCATCGAACCTGGATGAACGGCTGGCCTCCGGCGACGATGGCGCGCGGCTGACGATCGCCGAAACCGCCATCTTCCGCATCGACCAGGGTCGCGCGGTAATCCACGATCTGAGTCTGGACATCCGCCGCGACAACAGCTGACCGGTTACGGAAACGCCGGCTTGTGCGGCTCGGTGTCACCGATGTTCACCTCGGGATGATGCGAGCGCACCAGTTCGGCGATGCCGCCCACATCAGCGTTCGGCACATCCACCATCAGCAGCAGCTGACCGTCGTCAATGGCCTGCTCGTAGTTGCGGATTTCGCGATTGGGCAGGCGAATGCCGATCATGCTGGCGGCCCAGGCGCCGAAGCCCGCCCCGGCCAGGGTTGTGGCGGCCACCAACCCGCCGCCGACCACGACCCCGGCCGGCGGGAACGTCACCGCCGTCAGGCCGGCCAGCACGCCGGTGGCACCCCCGACGGCCAGCCCACGCTCGGCGGATTCGATCAGGTCGGATTTCTGGCGCAGATCCGCCTCGGGCAGATCGCCCAGCGGCGTACCCTCCCGGGCTACCACATGCATGTGGCGCGCCTCGATCCGGGCCAGCAGCAGTTCGTCAACAATGGTTTCGGCCGTGCCGGCGTCGGGCACGAGGAAGTAAAGACGACGTCGCATGGCAACCTCCCGCAAACGTCGAAGCCGTCAGACTTGGACGCCGTATGGCGGGCAGGGTTTCGTGATCGCGTCAGTCGTTCGCGGCCAGCCGCTGCCGCGCCCGGGCCGCCGCCGCCCGCACCTGCGCCGGGGCGGTGCCGCCAATGTGGTCGCGCGCGGCGACCGAGCCATCGAGCGTCAGAACCTGGTAGACATCGTCGCCGATCATGTCGGAAAAACCGCGTAACGTGCCCAGAGACAGATCGGCCAGATCGACGCCACCGTCCTGCGCCGCTCGCACCGCCTTGCCCACGATTTCATGGGCATCGCGGAACGCCACGCCCTTGCGCACCAGGTAGTCCGCCAGATCGGTGGCGGTGGCAAAGCCGCGGGCGGCTGCGCGCCGGCAGGCGTCGGCATCCACCCGGATGTGCGGCACCATGTCGGCATAGAGGCCCAGGCAGTCACGCAGGGTATCGAGGGTGTCGAACAGCGGCTCCTTGTCTTCCTGGTTGTCGCGGTTGTAGGCCAGCGGCTGGCCCTTCATCAGGGTGAGAAGGGCCATCAGGTGGCCGGTGACCCGTCCGGTCTTGCCGCGCACGATTTCCGGCACGTCGGGATTCTTCTTCTGCGGCATGATCGAGGAGCCGGTGCAGTAGCGGTCCGGCAGCTCGACGAATCCGAACGCCGGACTGATCCACAGGATCAGCTCCTCGGCCATCCGCGACAGGTGGGTCATCACCAGCGCGGCATCGGCCAGGAATTCGATCGCGAAATCACGATCGGACACCGCATCCAGCGAGTTCTCGGCGACGTCGTCGAACCCCAGCTGCTCGGCCACGAACGGCCGATCGATCGGGAAGGTAGTGCCGGCCAGCGCCGCACTGCCCAGCGGCAGCACATTGACCCGACGACGGGTGTCGGCCAGCCGGGCGCTGTCACGCGCCAGCATGGCTTCCCAGGCCAGCATGTGGTGGCCGAAGGTCACCGGCTGGGCCACCTGCATGTGGGTGAAGCCGGGCATCACGGTATCGGCCTCGCGTTCGGCCAGGTCGATCAGCCCGGTCCGCAGGCGCGCCAGTTCCGCGCACAGCTCGTCGATTCCGGCACGCAGCAGCAGGCGCAGGTCGGTGGCGACCTGGTCGTTGCGGGAACGGCCGGTGTGCAGTTTCTTGCCCGCCTCGCCGATGCGCTCGGTCAGGCGGGCCTCGATGTTCATGTGCACGTCTTCGAGGTCGTCGCGCCATACCAGCTCGCCGCGCTCGATTTCACCGCCGATGTCCTGCAGCCCGGCCACGATCCGGTCGCGCTCATCATCGGTAAGCACGCCCACCTTCGCCAGCATGGTGGCGTGGGCAATCGAACCGCGAATGTCGTAGGGCGCCAGGCGGCAATCGAACGACACCGAGGCGGTGAAACGCTGCACCCGGGCATCCGGGCCTTCACTGAAGCGTCCGCCCCAGCTCTGGTTGGTGGGCTTGTCGGCCATGTTGGCTGCGGCTACCGCCGTTTGCGAAAGGCCGCGAATTATAGCAACGCCGCTTGACCCCGGGACCGCCGCGCCGAACACTGCCCGGATGAACCCCACGGCGACGCGCCCCGCCCAGGCATTCCTGCCGGATTTCTGCGGCACCGGGCGGGTGGTGGATGTGCTGGTGATCTGCCAGCTGGTGGCAGTGGTGCTGGCCCTGTCGGCGCTGCAGACCGCCCGCGGTTTCTGGTTCTCGCTGTTCCTGATGTCGCTGTATCTGCAGTGGATCGGCATCTTCAGCGTGGCCGCGCTGTGCCTGATCCGCCGGCATCTGGGGCACCTCAATGCCCGCCTGGTGGCCGGCCTGAGCTACACCGGCCTGCTGGCGGTGACCTTCGCCCTGAGCGAGATCGTGTACCTGGCCGGCCCGCAGACCGGCATCGCCCCGCTGGTGGCCGATATCAGCCATCAGGATTTCCTGATCCGCAATCTCGGCGTCTGCGCCGTGGTGTCGGCGCTGGGCCTGCGCTATTTCTGGCTGCGCGACGCCTGGCAACGCCAGGCCGCCGCCGAAGCCGAGGCCCGCTACCAGGCCCTGCAGGCCCGCATCCGGCCGCACTTCCTGTTCAACTGCCTGAACAGCATCGCCGCCCTGGTGGCGATGCGCCCGGCCGATGCCGAACGCGCCATCGAGGACCTGTCGGACATTCTGCGCGCCAGCCTGGCCGACGATGACCGCCCGCTGGCCACCCTGCGCGAGGAACTGGAACTGGTGGACGCCTACACCCGCATCGAGGCACTGCGGCTGGGGGACCGGTTGACCCTGGATCGCCATATCGAACCGGCAGTGGCCGACTGGCCATTACCGCCGCTGTCGCTGCAACCGCTGGTGGAGAACGCTATTCGCCACGGCATCGAAAAGCTGCCGGGCGGCGGGCGCATCAGCATCGAGGCGGTCCGCCGCGGCGATTTCCTGGCGGTGAGCGTGACCAATCCCCGGATCGAGAAACCCGATGATGACAGCGGCGGCCTGCGCCTGGCCCTGGCCAACATCGAGCAACGCCTGGCCCTGCGCTATGGCGGCCGCGCCAGCCTGCAGACGGCCCGCGGCCCGGACCGCTTCAGCGTGGTGCTCAACCTGCCGGCGCCGGAGGCGGACAACCTGTGAAGCTCCTGATCGTGGATGACGAGCCGCTGGCGCGGCAGCGTCTGGCGCAGATGGTGGCCGAACTGCCCGGCTGGGAGGTCGCCGGCGAAGCCGCCGACGGCCAGGCCGCCCTGGACGCGGTCGAGCACCACCAGCCGGATGTCGTGCTTCTGGACATCCACATGCCCGGCATGGACGGTCTGCAGGTGGCGCGCACGCTGGCCGAGCAGCCGATGCCCCCGGCGGTGATCTTCACCACGGCGCACGATCAGCACGCCCTGTCGGCCCACGACACCCGCGCCGCCGGCTATCTGCTCAAGCCGGTCCGCCGCGACCGGCTGGCGGCGGCGCTGATGCGCGCACGCCAGCCCAGCCGCGCACAGATGCATTCCGGTACCATGCCGGCCGCCGGTGAACGCCGATACGTGCACGGGCAGGACCGTGACGGTCTCGCTCGCGTGGCGGTGGACGACATCGTCTGCTTCATCGCCGAGGACAAGTACGTCACCGTGCACCATCTGCACGGCCAACTGCTGATCGAGGAATCGCTGCGTTCGCTGGAAGACACCCTGGGCCCGGGCTTCATTCGGGTGCACCGCAAGGCGCTGGCCGCCCGGGACCACATTCAGGCCCTGCGCCGCGGCCCCGAGGGCCCGGAGCTACTGCTGCGGCATCTGGCGATGCCGGTGCCGGTCAGCCGCCGGCGGCTCGGCGACGTCAGGCAACTGCTGGAACAGGATCAATGACCGACACCCCCACCGCGCGCCTGCGCATCGCCACCCGCAAGAGCGAGCTCGCCATGTGGCAGGCCCGGGATGTGCAGCAGCGGCTACAGGCCGCGCACCCCGCGATGACCATTTCGCTGGTGCCGCTATCCACCCGCGGCGACCGCATCACCGACCGGCCGCTGTCGGCGATCGGCGGCAAGGGCCTGTTCCTCAAGGAACTGGAGCAGGCGCTTCTGGCCGACGAGGCCGACATCGCGGTGCATTCCATGAAGGATGTCCCGGCGGAACTGGAACCCGAATTCGACCTGCCGGTGGTGCTGGCCGGCGGCAGCCCGTTCGATGCGTTCGTGTCCAACCGTTTCGACAGCCCCGGCGACCTGCCGGCCGGCGCCCGGCTGGGTACCTCGAGCCTGCGCCGCGCGGCCCAGCTCAAGCACCTGCGTCCCGATCTCGAGGTCGACAGTCTGCGCGGCAATGTTGGGACGCGGCTGGGCAAACTCGATGCCGGCGAGTTCGACGCCATCGTGCTCGCCTGTGCCGGCCTCGAACGGCTGGGTCTGGCCGACCGCATCCGCCAGCAGATACCGCCGGAGGTCTGCCTGCCGGCCATCGGTCAGGGCGTGATGGGCATCGAGCTCCGCGCCGGCGACACCGCGGCCGCCGAGGCGGTCGCCGCGCTCAATGACGTGGACACCCACGTGCGTGTCACCGCCGAACGGGCGGTCAATGCCCGCCTAGCCGGCAGTTGTCACCTGCCGATCGCGGCCTTCGCCGAACTGGACGCCGGTCAACTCCGCCTGCGGGCCTGCGTCGGCGCCCCCGACGGCAGCCAGCTAGTGGCCGACGAAACCACCGGCCCGGCCGAAGAGGCCGCGGCCCTTGGCACCGCGCTGGCCGAACGCCTGCTGGCGGCCGGGGCCGACCGGATTCTCGCTGCGCTGTGAACCGGCTGTCCGGCCTGCGCGTATGGGTCACCCGCCCGGTCGCCCAGGCCGAGGCGTTGTGTGATGCCATCGAGGCCGCCGGCGGCCACGCCCTGCGCCAACCGCTGCTGGCGATCGAAGCCCCCACCGATCCCGCCGGCTCGGACCGCGGCCTCAACAGCGCCGCCGGGGCCGATGACCTGATCTTCACCAGCGCCAATGCGGTGGCAGGGGCCTGGCGCCTGCGGCCGGATTTCCGGCCGACCGGGCAGCTTGCGGCGGTGGGCGCCGCCACGGCCGCGGCGCTGCGCGCCGCTACCGGCCGCAAGGTGCTGGCTCCGACCGTGGATACCACCAGCGAGGGTCTGCTCGCCCTGTCCCGCTTCGACAATCCCGCCGGCCGGCGCGTGATGATCATCGGCGGCGAGGGCGGCCGGACTACCCTCGCCGACACGCTCGAACAGCGCGGCGCCGAGGTCGGCAAAGTGGCGGTCTATCGCCGGCAGCCGGTAACCCCATCGCGGCCGCGGCTGCAGGCGCTGGTGGCGGAGGCCGATGTCCTGGTCATCACCAGCGGCGAGGCACTGACCCATCTCGCCGCCATCACGCCGGCCGCACTGTGGCCGGACCTGCGCGCCCGCCAACTGGTGGTGCCGAGTGAGCGTGTGTTAAAACGGGCACAAGATCTGGGTTTCAACACCATGCCGCTGCGGCCGCCGCGCATGGACGACGCCGCCATTCTGGAGACGCTTGCGCGCTGCCCGGCCGCAGGCCACGGAATCGGCCGGGGGAGCGCATAAACACATGACCGAGTCCCAACGACCGGAGGAACCGGCCCGCGAGGCGGATACGGCCGACGCCGAGCCGACCGAAACCACGGACGACAACGCCGAGACCGAAACGGCGGAAACCGCCGCCGTGCCGGCCTCCGACAAACCACGCCGCGGCGGCCGGGCTGCCGCGGTACTGGCCGTACTCGCCCTGCTGCTGGCCCTGGCGGCGGTGGCCGGCGTGGCCGGACTCGCCTGGCTGGGCGATCAGCGGGCCGACGAACTCGACGACCGCATGGCCACGGTGGAGCAGAGCCTGGAAACCACCGTCCAGGACGATCTGATGCCGCGCCTGCGGAATCTGTCGTCGCAGCTCGAGGACACCACCGGATCGGTCACTTCGCAGGGCGACGAGATCGCCGACCTGCAACAGGGGCTGGACGATACCCGGGTGCAGATGGGCGAACTGGTTGAGCGCGTCGAGGGCGGCACCCGGCGCTGGAAGCTGCTGGAAATCGAAAGTCTGTTGGCCGCCGCCAACGAACGCCTGTTGCTGCATCGCGACGCCGGCGGCGCCCGCCGCGCGCTGGAACTGGCCAGCCGTCACATCGGCAATCTCGGCGATCCGCGGCTGTTCGAGATTCGCGAGCAGGTGGTGGACGAAATCGCCGCGCTCAACGCGCTGCCCGATCCGGATATCGAGGGCATGGCACTAACCCTGTCCAGCCTGGTGGAGCAGGTGCCGGATCTGACCCTGAAATCCGAGATGTCGGCCAATTACGACGCCGAGACACCCGACCCCGACACGCTCATCGACGCCCCCGGCTGGCAGCACTTCGTGGATTCGCTGGGCACCGCACTGGAGGGCATGTTCACCATCCGACGCAGCGACGAGCCGCATCAGCCGCTGATGCCGCCCGACGAGGCCTATTTCCTGTACCAGAACCTGACGCTGAAGCTGCAGTCCGCGCGGCTGGCGCTGCTGCAGCGCCAGGGCGAGGTGTATCGCAGCAACCTGGATAGCGCCCGGCAGTGGCTCAAGACCTATTTCGATACCGATG
This sequence comes from Spectribacter acetivorans, assembly GCF_031846305.1. Classification (NCBI taxonomy): domain Bacteria; kingdom Pseudomonadati; phylum Pseudomonadota; class Gammaproteobacteria; order Salinisphaerales; family Salinisphaeraceae; genus Spectribacter; species Spectribacter acetivorans. Next base: position 252,505 of record NZ_JAVRHY010000001.1, on the reverse strand, counting down.
CCGCGGGGGTCGCCGGCGTGCTGGAACAGCTCAACGGCATCAGCAAGGCCGGCATCGACTGGCAGGCACCCGACATCAGCGACAGCCTGGTGGCCATGCGCGCCTTCCTTCGCGAGCAGGCCCAGAAGCGGCTGAGCGGCAACCCGGACCAGAACCCGTCCGGCAACAACGGCAGCGAATAAATGCGACGCCTGCTGCTGTTCTTCTTCATCTTCCTGGTCGCCGGCGTCGGGCTGGCGCTGGTATTCCGCGAACACAACGGCTACGTGCAGATCGCCTACGCGGACTGGCGCCTGGAAACTTCGCTGTTCTTCTTCCTGGCGGTGCTGGTGGCCGGTCTTTATACCGCGCTGCTGCTGTGGCGGCTGGCGGTCACCGGTGCCCTGCTGCCCCGTAACCTGCGCGAGTTGCTGGCCCGGCGCGGCGAACGCAAGGCCCGCCGGTCGCTCTACCAGGGCCTGCTCAAGCTGTTCGAGGGCCGCTGGGCCGACGCCGAGAACGAACTCGCGAAGCTGGCCGAACGCCAGGACAACCCGACCCTCAACTATCTCGGCGCGGCGCGATGCGCCCAGCACCTGCAGGCACCCGACCGGCGTGACCGCTATCTGGAACAGGCCGCCGCCCGGCGCGGCAGCTCCGAGCTGGCGATCCTGCTGACCCAGGCCGAACTGCAGATGGAGCAGGGCCAGGATGCCGAAGCCCTGGCCACGCTGACCCGGCTGCGGGAGATCGAGCCCACTCACGGTCACGGCCTGGTGCTGCTGGCCCGGCTGAGCGAACACATGGGCGACTGGGCCCAGGTGCGCGAGTTGCTGCCCGTGCTGCGCAAGCAGCAACTACTCGGGGAGGACAAACGCCGCGACCTCTCCATCCGCGCCTGGACCGATCTGGTGCGCCAGGCCGAGGCCAATGCCGACACGCTGCCGGACACCTGGAAACGGGTTCCGCGCGACCTGCGGCGCAATCCCGCGGTGCAACTGGTGTACGTGCGCAAGCTGATCGAAGCCGGCGCGCCGGTGGCCGCCGCCGACCTGATCCGCGCCACCCTGCGCACCCAGTGGGATGCGGGGCTGGCGCTGGCATTCGGCGATATCGCCAGCGACAACCGCACGGCCCAGCTGGCCACGGTGGAAGCCTGGCTCAAGCAGTATGGCGAGGAGCCGGAACTGCTGCTGGTGGCCGGCCGTCTGTGTCTGCGCAACCGGCTCTGGGGCCGAGCACGCAGTTACCTGGAAAACAGCCTGCGCGGGGTCAACCGGCCGTCGGCGCTGCTGGAACTCGGCCGGCTGTTCGAGGAAATCGACCAGGACGAGGAAGCCCGCCAGGCGTTCCGTCAGGGGCTGGAAGCCGTACTGGACAACCCCCGATAGCCACCGTGACCCGCGCCGTGATCATCGGCTGCGGCGACACCGGGCAGCGAGTCGCCCGGCTGGCCGCCGACCGCGGCTGGGATGCCACCGGCATCGTGCGCAGCGCCGAGAGTGCCGATCGCCTTGCCCGAAGCGCGATCGCGGCACAGGCGGTCGACCTCGACCAGCCCGACCCCGATCTGCCCGATGCTGACCTGCTGTTCCATTTCGCCCCGCCCCCGAGAACCGGCGACGACGATCCGCGGATGGCCGCCGTCCTGGCCGCCTACGCCCACCGGCCGCCCCGTCGGCTGATCTACATCGGCACCAGCGGCGTGTACGGCGACTGCGGCGGCGACTGGGTCACCGAGGACCGGCCGCTGAACCCGATCACCGACCGCGCCCGCCGCCGCGCAGCCGCCGAGCGTCGGCTGGCCGACTGGCCCGGTGCCGTGGTCATCCTGCGCGCGCCCGGCATCTACGGACCCGGCCGGCTGCCGATCGAACGGGTACGTCGCGGCGAACCGGTGCTGGACGACGCCGACAGTCCCTGGACCAATCGCATCCACATCGATGATCTGGCTGCCGCCGCCATCGCCGCCGCCGAACGCGGCCCGGACCGGGCCGTCTACAACGCCGCCGACGGTCAGCCGACCCCGATGGGTGCCGCCTACCGAGCCATCGCCCGGCGCCTGGGCCTGCCCGATCCGCCCACCATCAGCCGTGCCGAGGCGGAGCGGGACTGGAGCGAGATGCGGCTGTCGTTCCTGCGCGAATCGCGTCGCCTCGACAACCACCGGCTGCGCGACGATCTGGGGCTGGTGCTGCGCTATCCCGACCTCAACAGCGGGCTGGACGCAAGCTTGCCGGCCCGCGGCTGACTCCGCCCCGCAAGCAAACCCGGGGCACCCCGGTCATCTGGCCCGGATTCCACACCAGGCAGACCATGCAGCTTTTCATTGCAGCCCAGCACCTGCTGGACAAGACCCGCGCATTCGACTTTCTGGCGCCGCTGGCCCTGCGCCTTTATCTTGCGCCGGTGTTCTGGCTCGCCGGCATGAACAAGGTCAACAACTTCGACGGCACGGTGAACTGGTTCGGCAACCCCGAGTGGGGCCTGGGCCTGCCGTTTCCCTGGTTGATGGCATTTCTGGCCACCGCCACGGAAGTGCTCGGCGCCATTGCCCTGCTGATCGGGCTCGCCGTGCGCTGGCTGGCGATTCCGCTGATGGCGACCATGCTGGTCGCCGCCTTTGCCGTGCACTGGGAGCACGGCTGGCAGACCATCGCCGACCCCATGTTCTGCCTGTTCAACTGCGAGGATGCACAGGAGGCCGCCAAACGCGCCGAGCGCGGCCGCGCCATCCTCAAGGAGCACGGTGATTACGAATGGCTGACCGCGCAGGGCAAGTTCGTGATCCTCAACAACGGCATCCAGATGGCGGCGACCTACTTCATCATGCTGCTGAGCCTGTTCTTCACCGGGGCCGGCCGCTATCTCAGCGTGGACTATTGGGTGGCGCGCGGCGCTGGCCGGCAGGCAGTGTGAGTGGGGCCTACGACCGTGAAAAGAAGAAGGATCCGCCGATTACGCCGATTGCGCAGATTCGGAATGGAAGGTTTGATATCTTCAACCGGACAGGAAAAACCTCGCAAACAATCAGCGTAATCTGCGGATTAATCTTCCTGCGGTGCGCCTCAGCTCCGCCCATGCGAAGTGTTGAAATCGACATCCGGCCCCACCGGCACGATGCCGGTCGGGTTCACCGTGTCGTGGCTTTCGTAGTAGTGCCGCTTGGCATGCTCGAAGTTGCAGGTGTCGGCGATGCCGGGCTGCTGGTAGAGGTCACGGGTGTAGCCCCATAGATTGGGATAGTCGACGATGCGCCGGCGGTTGCACTTGAAGTGGCCGTGGTAGACCAGATCGAAGCGCAGCAGGGTGGGCAGCAGGCGCCAGTCGGCCTCGGTGATAGCGTCGCCGCAGAGGTAGCGCTGGTGCGACAGCCGGTCCTCGAGAAAATCCAGCGTGTCGAACAGCGGTTCCACGGCCTCTTCATAGGCCTGCTGGCTGGTGGCGAAGCCGGACTTGTACACCCCGTTGTTGACGGTGTGGTAGATGCGCTTGTTGAGTTCGTCAATCTCGTCGCGCTTATCCGCCGGACAGTAATCTCCCGGGGTGGCGCCCACGCCGTCGAACGCCGAGTTGAACATGCGGATGATCTCGGCGGATTCGTTGGTGACGATGGCGTTGCGCTGCTTGTCCCAGATCAGCGGCACCGTGCAGCGGCCGGTCATGTCCGGCACGGCGGCCTGGTAGATCTGATGGATGAAATCGGCGTGGTGGATCGGATCCGGAATGACCCCAGGGCCGTCGGCGAAGGTCCAGCCCTTCTCGCCCATGAACCAGTGGGTCACCGACAGGCTGATCATGTCCTCCAGCCCTTTCAGCTTGCGGTAAATCAGGGTGCGGTGCGCCCAGGGGCAGGCCCAGGACACGTACAGGTGATAGCGGCCGGGCTCGGCGGCGAAACCGCCCTCGCCGGACGGGCCGGCGCGGCCATCGGCCGTGATCCAGTTGCGGAATTTCGCTTCATTGCGCTCGAAGCGTCCGCCGGTGGAATCAGTGTCGTACCACTGGTCATGCCAGACGCCGTCAATCAATAAACCCATCGTGTGCTTGCCTTGTTGGAAAGGGATAGAGGCCGGTCGCGCAGCGCAAGACTACTATGGCGCGCCGGTTTGGCAACCGCGGATCGCGCAAGTTCGACCGGGACCGAACCGGCCGGCGCCGGGCCGCTAACTCGTCGGCGGCCGGGTCTCCATCAGGGCCGGACGCTGACCGAGCTCGTCCGCCCAGCGGGCCAGCCCCGGCTGCGCCACCCGCCACTCGATATCGGGAAAACGAAAGTCCAGATAGGCCAGCGCCACTGCAAGCGCGATATCGCCGAGGTCCGGCTGCTCCACCGGCGTGACGCACCCGGCAATCGCGGGCACGGCGCGTTCGATGGCGGCCAGGCGACGATCCAGAATCGGGTCGCTGTCCGGCTGCGGGCGAAAGCGCTTGGTGATCACCAGGTCCACCGCGGCATCGATCAGCACCTTGCCCAGACCCAGTTTGTGGTGGACGGCGGCGGCTGTGGCCGGCGGCATCAGTGCCGGCTCGGGAAACCGGCTTTCCAGAAAACTGGCGATCACCAGGCTGTCGACAATGGTGGTGCCATCGGCCAGCTGCAGGGCCGGCACCTGGGAATAGGGATTGGCCCGGGTCAGCGGGTCGGGGCTGGCCCAGGGGTCGACCCATTCCAGGCTGATCTCGTCGGCGAGCGCCTTTTCCAGGCGGATCACGCGAACCAGGCGGGCAAACGGTGAGGTGGGAGAGACGAACAACTGCATGGCGGGGAACCCGGGTCGGAGCGGTCCCGCAGCGTAACGCTGCGGGCCTTGCCATCGCTAGCTGCCCGCGCGGAGGCTTCGGCTCAGGGCACCCGCTCGTAATCCTGGGGCGGGTCGTAGGTATCCGCCGCCGGCTCGGTCTGCTCGATCGACATCACCCGGCTCTCCGAGTGCAGCCGCAGTTCCGGTCACTCCAGCGTGACTTCCTGCAACACCGGAAAGCCCGGAATCTGCCGGTAGGCCTGCATCCATTCGGACCCCGGCCGCTGGCCGAGATTGACCATCAACCGGCGGAATCCGGCGATATCCACCGGCACCTCGTCGCTGATCCAGACATCGATGGTCATGTCGCCGGCCGCGGCCCCGCCGATCCGGTAGCGCCGGGCCGGCCAGCCCTCGATCTCGCGGACGTCGTCGGTGCGTTCGACATTCACCGCCGCGGGCTCGGCATCCGGCTGATCCGGCAGGGGGATCACGCGGTACTGCTGTGCCAGCCGGTTGACGATGAAGATCTTGCCCAGGTCCAGGCGGGTGATGATGTAGCGGCTGCCGTCATCGCGCATGCTGCGCTGCTCGCCGAACCAGTGCACCGCCTGCGACGGTTCGCCATCGTTAACCGTTTCCTTCACGTGGACGCGGATATCCGCCGCGGCCGAACCGATGCCCAGCAGGAGCAGAAACAGTAACGGCCAGCGCCGCGCGGGACCGGTCATGGTCGGGGGCGGATCACGGCGGCGACAGGCGTCCATGCCGGCAAGCTAGCAACCAGGCCGCACCCCGGCAATGGCGAGTACGCCCCCACTCAGGCCGCCTCGGCCGACGGCACCAGCTTGCGCTGGCGCAGCAGGTCCCCGAAGCGGCGGGCGGTGTCGATCTCGCAACCCCGGCCGTGACGCCGGGCAGCGACCGAATCGTCGCGATTGTCGATCAGCCGGATGTCGTAGATGTAGTTGGGCTCCAGATTGCCGCAGGCACCGACCTCCTCGGCCCGCAGTTCCAGCCGGTAGCGGGCGCGGTCGGCCAGATCAGCCGGCACCGGCCCGGGGGTGCCGGCACTCTGCCCGGACTGATAGGGCACCAGCGCCCAGCCGAGTGCGGCCAGCCGGGTATTCAGACGGCCGGCGAGACCGACATCGGTTTCCGCCACCGCCACCGTATTGGCCGGTGGTGCGGAGCGCTCGGGCAGCGGCGCGGCGCAGCCGGCCAGCAGCAGCGTCAGCGCAGCCATCCATGCGACACTTTGCCTCCGATCCGCCTTCATCCTCACGCTGCCGCCTCGGCGGCCCTCCGGAATGCCTATGCGTTGGTTCATCATCATCGCCCTTTTGTTCCCGCTGGGTGCGATTGCCGCGGACGACGGTCGCGGCATGGAAATCGCCCGCACCGCCGAAGCCCGCTTTGCCGATTATGCCGATCAGCGCGGCGAGGCCACCATGGTGATCCGCACCGCCGGTGGCGACGAGGCCCGCCGCGACCTGCGAGCCCGCAGCCTGGACACCGACAGCGGCAGTCGCAGTCTCACCATCATCGACGCGCCGCCCGATGTGGCGGGCACCGCATTGCTGACCCACTCCCATGATCAACGGCCGGATGAGCAATGGCTTTACCTCCCGGCGCTGTCGCGCGTGAAGCGGATCGCCGCCGGCAACCGCGCCGGGGCCTTCATGGGCAGCGAATTCTCCTACGCCGATTTCACCGCCCAGTCGGTGGACAAGTTCGATGTCACGTTGCTGCGCGAGGACGAACTCGACGGTGAACCAGTCTACGTGCTCGAACGCACGCCGGATAACGCGGACACCGCCGTATACAGCCGGCAGGTGGCCTGGCTGGACCAGACCCATTACCGCACGCTGCGGGTGGAGTACTACAACAAGGCCGGCCAGCATCTGAAGACGCTGACCGCGGACGGCTTCCGCGAATACGCCAACGGCCAGTGGCGCGCCGACGAACTCACCATGACCAACCAGCTTACCGGCGGCACCAGCATTTTGCGCTGGCGCGAGATCGAGTTCGACAACGGATTTACCGAACGGGACTTCAGCGTGGACGCGCTCAAACGCGTCCGCTGACCCGGCCGACTCGCGAAGCCACCCGATGCTCGGCGCCTTCTTCCGTGCGGTAGTCGGCCACCCCTGGCGCGTCATGGTTCTGGCCGTGGCGACCACGCTGGCTGCGGCCACCGGTCTGCCGGGGCTGGGCTTCACCGCCGCCTACGACGCCTATTTCTCGCCGGACAACCCCGAGTGGCGGAACTTCCAGGCCATCGAGGACAAGTTCGACCGCCGCAACAACGTGTTCCTGGCGCTGGCCCCGGCCGACGGCGACGTGTTCACCGCCGACACGCTGGCCGCCGTGCGCGAGCTCACCGACGCGGCCTGGACCCTGCCCTACGCCAGCGGCGTGACCTCGTTGACCAACTTCCACCAGAGCTTTGCCCGCGGCGACGAGCTGGTGGTGGAACCGCTGGTGCCCCCCGGCCAGCTATCCGAAGCGGAACGCGAGGCGACCCGCGACCGGGCGCTGGCCAACGAACGCGTCGCCGGCGGGCTGCTGGCCACGGATGGCGGCGTCACCGGCGTGTCGGTGGTGTTCGACCTGCCGGACGCTCGCAAGGAAGCGGCCTTTCGCGAGGTCACCACCGCCGTCCGCGAGCTGGCCGCACGGCTGGAAGCCGACCACCAGGGCCTGCAGGTCTACCTGACCGGCTCGGTGATGCTCAACCAGGCCATGGTGGATTCGGTGCGCTGGGACCTGACCCACCTGTATCCGCCGTTCTTCCTGCTGATGTTCCTGGTGCTGGCGGTGTTCTTCCGGCGGGCGACCACCACCCTGGCCACCCTCGGGGTGCTGGCGATGTCGGTGACCATCGCCTTCGGTCTCGCGGGCTGGGCCGGGATCGTGCTCAATACCGCCTCGCTGGCCGCGGCCATCATCATCCTCACCCTGGCGATTGCCGATTCCGTGCACGTGCTGGTGGGTTACGCCGGGGCGCTGGCCAGCGGCCGCGACAAACCGGCGGCCATGCGCGAGTCCCTGCGCATCAACGCCCGGCCGGTGCTGCTGACCAGCCTGACCACGGCGCTGGGCTTTCTGGCGATGAACTTCTCGGATTCCCCGCCGTTCCGCGATCTCGGCAACATCGTGGCCACCGGCGTGGTGGCCGCCTGGGGGCTGTCGATCACCTTCCTGCCGGCAGCGATGATGGTACTGCCTGCGCCCCGGTCCGGCGCCGGCCGCGTCAGCGGGCAGTGGCTGGACCGGCTGGCCGGTTTCGTGATCGCCCGGCGCCGGTTACTGATCGTGGCGGGGCTGGTAGTGATTGTAGGTCTGGCATCGGCCATCCCGCTCAACCGATTCGGCGACAACTACGTCGAGTTCTTCGACGAGTCGATCGAGTTCCGCCACGACACCGAGTTCATCAACCGCGAACTCACCGGCATGCAGCTGATCGAGTATCCGCTGACCGCCGGCAGCGACGGGGCGGCCCAGGACCCGGCCTTCCTGCGCCGGGTGGAATCGCTCGCCGAGTGGTTTCGCCAGCAGCCGGAGGTCCGTCGTGTGGTATCGGTCACCGACTTGGTCGAACGACTCAACCAGGCGATGAACGAAGGCGACGCGGCGGCGCATCGCATTCCGGACTCGCGTGCCCTGATTGCCCAGTATCTGCTGGTCTACGAGATGTCCCTGCCCCAGGGCACCGGCATCAACGACCTGATCAGTCTGGACAAGTCGGCGGTGCGGCTGGCCGTGGTGCTCAACCCGATTCCGGATCAGCAAATGCGGGCGCTCGACACCCGCGCCCGCGACTGGATGCGCGCCAACCTGCCTGCCGAGATGGTGACGCCGGGTTCCAGCATTTCGATCATGTTCGCGGCCATCGCCCGGCATAACTTCACCAGCATGCTCACGGGCACGGCGCTGGCCTTTGCCTTCATCGCGCTGGTCATGGCCTGGGCCTTCGGCAGCGTACGGCTCGGCCTGGTCAGCCTGGTGCCCAATCTGGCGCCGTTGGCCATGGGCTTCGGCGTCTGGGGTCTGACGGTCGGCCAGACCGGCCTGGCCACCTCGGTGGTGGCCAGCCTGACCCTGGGCATCGTGGTCGACGACTCCGTTCATCTGCTATCCAAGTACCGGCTGGCGCGGGTGGAAAAGGGCCTGAGTCCGGCGGACGCGGTGCGCGACGCCTTCGCCAACGTGGGCGTAGCCCTGTGCCTGACCTCGCTCGTGCTGATGCTCGGCTTCGTGCTGATGACGCTGTCGGCGTTCACCATGACGGTGCACATGGGCGCGCTAACCGCCATCATCATCGGACTGGCGCTGCTGGCGGATTTCCTGTTCCTGCCGCCACTCCTGCTGGCCGGCGATCGAACGGATGATGCCGGCACGTAACTTGCAGCATTGATTGCCGATTCCGGCAGTCGATCACGCCATGAGCCTCAGTGTCCTTCTCGTCGATGTGCACTCGACGCGCTGCTCCACCCTGCGCGCCGCGCTGGAGGAGGCGGGCTTTCGCGTGGTCGGCGTTCTGGCTGACGACCCAGACCTCTACGAGGCGGTGGCGCGCATGGCACCGGATGCAGTGCTGGTCGACGCCGACTCGCCCTCTCGCGACACCCTCGAGCATCTGGCCATGCTCGGCCAGCGCTACCCCAAACCGATACTGATGCTGTCGCCACGCGATGACCGAACAACCCTCGCGGCGGCGGCCGACGCGGGCGTGAGCAGCTATGTGGTGGAAGGGGTCTCGCCGGCACTGGTGCGCTCGCTGGTGGAAGTGGCGGTGCGTCAGTACCAGGATGTCGAGGCCCTGCGCCGGGAACGCGACGACGCCCGGGCCGATCTCGCCGGGCGCAAGGTCATTGACCGGGCAAAGTCCCTGCTCATGGAGCACCACGGCCTGTCCGAACGTGACGCCTATCGCCGCATTCGCAAGGCGGCAATGGATCGCGGCCTGCCCATGGTGGAAATGGCCCGATCCGTGCTCGAACGGAGTGCGGACTAGCTGCGGCGTGCTGTGTTGCGGTGCAACGACTCGCGTCTTGCCGCGTGGTCGTCAATGCTCGGACCGGCCAAAACCCCCGCCGCCAAACGCGTTCCGTGCCGGGCGAGGGCCGGTGGCATGAACGCTGCTTGAATCAGGGTTAAGCCGCGCGCTGTCCGGATCAGTGCCGATCCACGAAGACAGCGGCGAGGCCAACACAATCTGATTGCGAACAAAGGCGTTCGCCCGATTCCCGCTGACCGCGGGGCCCGGGCGGGCGCCTTTTTTGTTGCCCGGGAGGTTTGGCATGACACGGATGCGGACAAGACACTGGATGATTCTCGGCGCGCTGGTAGCCGGACCGGCCGGCGCCGGCCCGCTAACCGGCGCGATAACCGATGGCCAAGCCTCGCTGCATCTCAACCTGCGCTTCGAACAGGCGGAGCAGCAGGGCCGCGAGGACGCGGATGCCCTCACGCTGAGGCCACGGCTGGGGTACCGCACCGGCAACTGGCAGCACCTCGACGCCTTCGCGGAGTTCGAAGGCGTCTATGCCATCGGCGGCGATGACGGCTACAACAGCGGCCCGTCGTTCCTGAACGCGACCAACGGCAACACCCGCTTCGCTACCATCGCTGACCCCACCGGCGATCAGATGAACCGGGCGTGGCTGCGTTATCGGGGCCTGCCGGCAACCACGCTGAAAATCGGCCGCCAGCGGTTGATCCTCGACAACGCCCGCTTCGTCGGCAACGTCGGCTGGCGTCAGAATGAGCAGACCTTCGATGCCGTCAGCCTGGTCAGCCAGCCGTTGCCGGACCTGACCCTGACCTACGCCTATCTCTGGCGCCAGAACTTCATCTTCTTCAACGACAACCGGATGAAGAGTCACCTGGTCAATGCCCGCTGGCAGGCCCACCCAATGCTGGCGCTCACCGGCTTTGCCTACCTCGTCGATTTCGACCGCGAGGCCAACGGCACGCGGGCACCCGGCGCGCCCGACCACCGCGTGCTGGGGATGCGGGCAACCGGTGCCCTGCATCGGCTGCGCTATGAACTGGCCTATGCCGAGCAGTCCGATTACGGCGAGGCCCCGACGACCGTGGACGCCGATTACTGGCAGGTGCAGCTTTCACTGCCCGGGCTGCCCGTCACCCCGACCCTCGGCTACGAGGTCCTCGGCGGCGACGGCACCTACGGTTTCCGGTTTCCACTGGCCACCAACCACGCCTTCCAGGGCTGGGCCGATGTCTTTATCGCCACGCCGCCGGACGGGGTGGTGGACCGCTACATGAAGCTCTCGGCCGACGCAGGGCCGGTCCGACTGACTGCCGCCTTCCACGACTTGCGGGCCGATCACGGCCACACCGATTACGGCCGGGAGATCGATGTCTCCGTGGCCGCCTCGGTGACCGAGCATCTTGGCCTGCTGGTCAAGTTTGCCGATTACCGGGCCGAGGGGTTTGCGGCGGATACCCGTCGTCTCTGGCTGCAGGCCACCTTCGCGTTCGAGTGAGTGCTGCCATTGCCCGGCATTGGTGCGACGCCCCCGGCAAACGAGCCACCCTGGTGCGGATCACGCCGCGAGCGCGCCGATCATCACCATTGTAGATTCGGCACAGGCTATTGATTATCAATAAGTAACGTACTTTTTGTCAGCGGTTGGCACGGTCGCTGCAAATCCACCGGCAAGCGCCAATGCCGGCGGGTCAATGACGATCCGCATGCCGGCACCGGCGACACAAGCAGATCGCTCAGGGCAAAGACGCCCGCGTTTCGACCACACCGGTCGGGGCGCGGGCGTTTTTTGTTTGGGCCAGGAAAAACGCCATGAAGACCAGAATGACCGCAATGCAACGGAGCCGGCCATGAGCCGCCCGTTCCAGGATTCCCGCCGACGGCTGCTGGCCGGGGGCGCGGGCGCCGCGATGGCCGCCGCCACCGGCCTGGCCAGCGCCGGTCGGGGCAACGGCCAGCGCGCGTCGAACAAGACCGATCTGACGCTCGGCTTCATTCCGCTGACGGATTGCGCCCCGCTGGTGATCGCGGCCGAACGCGGCTTCTTCGCCGAGCAGGGGCTGGCCGTGACGCTGTCCCGCGAGCCGTCCTGGGCGGCCATCCGCGATAAGGTGGCAGTCGGCGCCCTGGACGGTGCCCACATGCTGGCGGCGATGCCGATTGCCGCCAGCCAGGGCGTGGGCGGCTTTCACCAGCCGATGGTCACGGCGCTGTCGCTCAACCTGAACGGCAACGCGATTACCGTCTCCGCCGAGTTGTATCAGCGGATGCAGGCGGCCGATCCCGAGGCCATGGCCACGCGGCCGGTGTCGGCCCGCGCCCTCAAGCGGGTGATCGAGGCGGATCAGGCCGAGGGGCTGGCGCCGCTGACCTTTGCCAGCGTCTATCCGGTGTCGTCGCACAACTATCAGTTGCGCTACTGGCTGGCGGCCGGCGGCATCGACCCGGAACGCGACGTCCGCCTGATCGTGATCGACCCACCGCGCATGGTGGCCAACCTCGCGGCCGGCCGCATCGCCGGCTATTGCGTGGGCGAACCCTGGAACCAGGTCGCGGTGGCCCGGGGCGTCGGGCATGCCGTGATCACCGGCTACGAACTCTGGAACAACGCACCCGAGAAGGTGCTCGGCGTGACGCAGGACTGGGCCGAGGCCAATCCGGACACCCACCGCGCGCTGCTGCGGGCCCTGATCACCGCCTGCGCCTGGCTGGATGTGCCGGGCAACCGGGCCGAGGCGGCCCAGATTCTGGCCGGGCCGGCGTATGTGGATGCCGATCCCGCCCTGCTGCGCCGGGCCCTGTCGGGCGGCTTCCAGTACCACCCCGGTTCGCAGCCCGAGGCACTGCCCGACTTCAACGTGTTCCACCGCTACGCGGCCAATTTCCCCTGGCGCTCGCACGCGGCCTGGTTCATCACCCAGATGCTGCGCTGGGGCCAGCTGCCACACGCCATCGACATCCGTCGGGCCGCGGCCGAGGTCTACCGGCCGGACATTTACCGCACCGTGGCCGCCGAACTGAACATCCCGGCGCCGGCCACCGATGAGAGGCCCACCGGCGATCACGCCCAGTCCTGGACGCTGGGCACCGCCGACGGCGCCCTGGCCATGGGGCCGGACCGTTTCATAGACGGCCGGGTGTTCGACCCTGACCGGCCGGTGGCCTATCTCGAATCCTTCGAGCGCCATGCGCTGGCCGCGGCACCGGCCGACCTGCGCCGGCTCAACCCCGAAACCCACGCCTGAGGCAAGACCTGCAAGGACGACCCATGGAACTCGCCAACAAAGCCACTCGCATCCGCCTGTTCGATTTCAAGTCGATCCAGATGCGCACCTTCCACATGACCTGGCTGGCCTTTCACCTGTGTTTCTTCGGCTGGTTCGGCATCGCCCCGCTGATGGCGGTGGTGCGAGAGGATCTGGATCTGGACAAGTCGATGGTGGGTTCGACCATCATCGCCTCGGTAGCCATCACCGTGCTGGTCCGGCTGATCATCGGGCCGCTGTGCGACAAGTTCGGCCCGCGCCGTACCTACACCTGGCTGCTGGTGCTGGGCTCGCTGCCGGTGATGGCGATCGGCTTCGCCGACTCCTTCGAGACCTTCCTGATGGGGCGGCTGGCGATCGGCGCCATTGGCGCCTCGTTCGTGATCACCCAGTACCACACGTCGGTGATGTTCGGCCCCAACGTGGTGGGCACGGCCAATGCCACCACCGCCGGCTGGGGCAATCTCGGCGGCGGCACCACCCAGATCGTGATGCCGCTGATCTTCACCGCCATCGTCAGTCTCGGCGTGTCGGAAACGCTGGGCTGGCGGCTGGCCATGGTGGTGCCCGGCATGGTGCTGTTCGCCACCGGCATCGCCTACTGGTTCGTCACCCGGGACGCGCCGGACGGCGACTATCGGGAACTGCGCGAGCAGGGCCTGATCCCGCCGGCGAAGAACGAACGCGGGGGCTGGGGCACATTCAAGACGGCCGCCGCCGACTACCGGGTGTGGGCCTTGTTCATCGTCTACGCGGCCTGTTTCGGGGTGGAGCTGACGATCAACAATGTCGCGGCCATCTACTTCTTCGACGAATTCGAGCTGGACCTGAAGACCGCCGGGCTGATCGCGGGCCTGTTCGGGCTGATGAACCTCTTCGCCCGCACGCTCGGCGGCTTCTTCTCGGACCTGTTCGCCCGCTACCGCGGCCTGCGCGGCCGGGTGCAGTTCCTGTTCCTGGCGCTGCTGGTCGAGGGCTTCGCGCTGATCCTGTTCTCGCAGATGACAGTGCTGGCGCTGGCCATCGCCTCGATGATCCTGTTCAGCCTGTTCGTGCAGATGTCCGAGGGCGCCACCTTCGGCCTTGTGCCGTTCATGCACAAGAAGGCGCTGGGCGCCGTGGCGGGCATCGTCGGCGCCGGCGGTAACGCCGGCGCGGTGGCGGCCGGCTTCCTGTTCAAGAGCGAATCCCTCAGCTACGGCCAGGGCCTGCTGTTCCTCGGCTGCGCCGTGGTGGTCTGTTCCTTCTCCGCGCTGGCCGTGCGTTTTTCGCCGGCGGTGCAGGCCGAGGAGGACGCTGCCCTCCGCGAGGCCATGGCCGAACGCAAGCGCGACGACGATGTGGCGGACGCCGAGCCCAGTCCGGCGTGACGCGAATCACCCCTCTCCCCCACACCGGAGAGAGGGGAAAAGACAGCGGCAACGAATTGACAACGAAACTTCGGAGACGACCCATGGCAGACAAACTGCCCGAGCAGAAACAGGACCTGGTGGTGATCGGCAACGGCATGGCCGGCATGCGCACCGTCGAGGACCTGCTCAAGATCCGCGCCGACGATTTCAACATCACGGTGTTCGGCGCCGAGCCCTACGGCAACTACAACCGCATCATGCTCTCGCCGCTGCTGGCCGGGGAAAAGCAGCTCGACGAGATCATGATCAACTCGCGCGAGTGGTACGACGACAACGGCATCACGCTGCACAGCGGCGATCCGGTGGAAGCCATCGACCGCAAGCGCCGGATCGTGCATGCCCGCAGCGGCACCGAAGTCCCCTACGACCGGCTGCTGCTGGCCACCGGCTCCAACCCGTTCGTGATCCCGGTGCCCGGTAACGACCTGGACGGCGTGATCACCTTCCGCGACGTGGACGACGTCAACGGCATGCTGGATGCCTCGAAAAGCCAACGGAAGGCGGTGGTGATCGGCGGCGGCCTGCTCGGTCTGGAAGCCGCCAACGGGCTGATGAAGCAGGGCATGGAGGTCACTGTCGTGCATCTCATGGATGCACTGATGGAGCGTCAGCTGGACGCCCCGGCGGCGAAGATGCTGCAGGCCTCACTGGAGGCGCGCGGCCTGTCCTTCCGCATGGAGGCCAAGACCGAGGCCATTCTTGGCCGGAAACGGGTCGAGGGCGTGCGCTTCGCCGGCGGCGACCAGATCAAGGCCGACCTGGTGGTGATGGCGGTGGGCATCAAGCCGAACATTGAACTGGCCCGGTCCGCCGGCCTGCACTGCGAGCGCGGCGTGATCGTCAACGACACCATGCAGACCTACGACCCGCGCGTGTACGCGGTGGGCGAATGCGTACAGCACCGCAACGCCACCTACGGGCTGGTCGCCCCGCTGTGGGAACAGGCGAAGGTCTGCGCCACGCATCTGGCCCAGGTCGGCAGCGGCCGCTACGAGGGATCCGTAACCTCGACCAAACTCAAGGTTACCGGCATCGACCTGTTCTCGGCCGGGGATTTCGTTGGCGACGAGAACACCGAGGACGTCGTGTTCCAGGATCCTCGCCGCGGGGTGTACAAGCGCATCGTGCTGCGCGACAACAAGGTGGCCGGGGCGGTGCTCTACGGCGACACCGGCGACGGTGGCTGGTACTTCCAGCTGATGAAGGACGGCACCGACGTATCCGAATTCCGTGACCGGCTGGTGTTCGGGCGGGCCTACGCCGAAGGCGGCGACCCGGCAAATGACGCCGGCGTGGCCGATCTGCCCGACGACACCCAGATCTGCGACTGCAACGGCGTGTGCAAGGGCGACATCGTGGCCGCCATCGGCGAGCACGATCTGAAAAGCGTTGCCGCGGTCGGCAAGCAGACCAAGGCCGGCACCTCCTGCGGCGCCTGTCAGGACGCGGTCGCCCAGCTGGTGGAAGCGACTCTCGGCGAGGGCCTGGAAGCGGCACCGGACAAGATCACCGTCTGCGAGTGCACCGACCTGTCCCACGACGAGGTGCGCGCCGCCATCGTCGACCGGCATCTGACCACCACCGCGGCGGTGCGCGAAGCGCTGGACTGGCGCGAACCCGACGGCTGCCACAAGTGCCGGCCGGCGCTGAACTACTACTGCGTGGCCAGCTGGCCCGGCGAGGCCGAGCACGAGGACGCTTCCCGCTTCATCAACGAACGGGCCCACGCCAACATCCAGAAGGACGGCACCTATTCGGTGGTCCCACGCATGTTCGGCGGCGTGACCAACCCGCGCGAGTTGCGGGCGATTGCCGACGTGGCCGAGAAGTACGACATCCCCACGGTGAAGGTCACCGGCGGCCAGCGCATCGACATGCTCGGGGCGAAGAAGCAGGACCTGCCGGCGATCTGGCGCGACCTGCGCGAACAGGGCGGGCTGGTCTCCGGCCACGCCTACGCCAAGGCCCTGCGTACGGTGAAGACCTGCGTGGGCAAGGAGTGGTGCCGCTTCGGGGTGCAGGATTCCACCACGCTGGGGGTGGAGCTGGAGCACCTGACCTGGGGCTCGTTCATGCCCCACAAGTTCAAGATGGCGGTGTCCGGCTGCCCCCGCAACTGCGCCGAGGCCTCGATCAAGGACTTCGGCATCGTCTGCCTGGAGTCCGGCTACGAACTGCAGGTGGGCGGCAACGGCGGCACCAAACTGCGCGGCGCCGACGTGCTCTGCCGGGTCAAGACCCCGGAGGAAGCCAAGGAGTATAGCCTGGCCTTCATCCAGCTCTATCGCGAGGAAGGCCATTACTTTGAGCGCACGGCCCCCTACATCGAGCGGGTGGGTCTGGACCACGTCAAGGCACGCGTGGTCGATGACGCGGAAAACCGCAAGGCCCTGGCCGAGCGCTTCACCCATTCCCAGCAATTCGCCCAGACCGACCCCTGGGAGGAGCGCTCGGCGCAGGGCGTCAACCGCGAGCACTACATCCCGCTCAAGGAGGTGAGCTGATGGCGGCCATCATGGCCGACGCCGAGTGGATCGAGATCGGCCGGCTGGAGGACATCCCCCCGCTGGGCGCCCGCACGGTGGGCATGCCCGACGGCGACATCGCCGTGTTCCGGACCAGCGCCGACGAGGTATTTGCCCTGAAGGACGCCTGCCCGCATCGCGGCGGACCGCTGTCCCAGGGCATCGTCCACGGCCGCAAGGTCACCTGCCCGCTGCACAACTGGTGCATCGGCCTGGCCGACGGCGCCGCCTGCGAACCGGACGAGGGCCACACCACCCGGTACTCCGTCGAGAATCGCGACGGCGCGCTGTTCCTGTGCCTTGTGCCTGAAGAATGAACTTGTCCGCGGATTCCATAGATTGCGCAGTTCGGCGTGCCAGTTCGCCGGCTGCCCCGCCGCATCCCGGTCGTGGAATCTGCGCAATCTGCCGATCACCCTTCGATGAATGACCCTGTCAGGACAACCTGCCCCTACTGCGGCGTTGGTTGCGGTGTGCGTGCGGCGGTCGATGCCAACGGCGCCGTGAGCATTGCCGGTGACGATGGCCATCCGGCCAATGCCGGCCGCCTGTGCTCCAAAGGCGCTACACTCGGCGACACCGTGGGCCTGGATGGGCGTCTGCTGCACCCCGAAGTCTGTGGCGAACGCGCTGACTGGGACACGGCGCTGGACACCGTGGCCGACGGCTTTCGCGACGTGATCAACCGGCACGGCCCCGAGGCCGTCGCTTTCTACGTCTCCGGCCAGCTGCTCACCGAGGATTACTACGTCGCCAACAAGCTGATGAAGGGCTTCATCGGCGGCGGCAACATCGACACCAATTCGCGGCTGTGCATGTCCTCCGCAGTGGCCGGCCATATGCGCGCCTTCGGTGAGGACGTGGTCCCCGGCTGCTACGCGGATGTGGATGACGCCGACCTGATCGTGCTTGTGGGCTCCAATACCGCCTGGTGCCACCCCATCGTCTACCGCCGGATCGAGGCGGCGCGCGCGGCGCGGCCCGATCTGAAGCTGGTGGTGATCGACCCCCGCCGGACCACCACCGCCGAGGACGCCGATCTGCACCTGCCGGTGGCGCCGGGGCAGGACGTGGCCCTGTTCAACGGTCTGCTGGCCCACCTGGAAGCCGGCGGCCACATCGACAGCAGCTTCGTGGATGCCCACACCGAAGGCGCGTTCGCAGCCCTGGCCGAGGCAAGGCGCGGCGGCGCGATCGCCGAACTGGCGCGGACCACCGGCATCGCCGAGCACGATCTGGCTCGCTTCTTCGACTGGTTTGCCAGCACTGAACGGACGGTCACCATGTTCTCGCAGGGTGTGAACCAGTCCAGCGCCGGCACCGACAAGGTCAACGCCATCATCAACTGCCATCTGCTCACCGGCCGCATCGGCCGGCCGGGCACGGGGCCGTTCTCGATCACCGGTCAGCCCAACGCCATGGGCGGACGCGAGGTCGGCGGCCTGGCCAACACCCTGGCGGCGCATCGCGACTTCGACGCTGTCGATTCGGTGGGCGCATTCTGGCGAGCCCCGCAGATCGCCCGCGCACCGGGGCTCAAGGCGGTCGACATGTTCGAGGCCATCGGCGAGGGCCGGATCAAGGCCGTCTGGATCATGGCCACCAACCCAGTGGTTTCGCTGCCCAACGCGGACGGGCTACGTGCTGCGTTGGAGACATGCGACCTGGTGGTGGTCTCCGACTGCGAGGGGGCCACCGATACCCTGACCTGCGCCGATATCAAGCTGCCCGCGACCGGCTGGGGCGAAAAGGACGGCACCGTCACCAACTCGGAACGCTGCATCTCCCGTCAGCGTCCGTTCCTGCCGGCACCGGGCGAGGCAAAACCGGACTGGTGGATCATCGGCGAGGTCGCCCGCCGGCTCGGGCACGGCGATGCCTTCGACTACCGATCGCCCCACGACATATTTGTCGAGCATGCGGCCCTGTCGGCGCATGACAATGACGGGCGCTACGCCTTCGATATCGGCGGGTTGGCAAACTTGACGCGGGCGGAATACGACGCGCTGGAACCGCTGCAGTGGCCCGTCCTGGAAGTCATCCCCTCTCCCCCGTGGGCGGGGGAGAGGGCCAGGGAGAGGGGGTGGCCCGATACGCTGCCATCGCCCCCCTCTCCTCAATCCTCTCCCCCCGTTGTCGGGGGGAGAGGAAGTGCGCTTTCCGGCACCCGGCGCTTGTTCACCGACGGCGTGTTTCCCACCGAAACCGGCCGCGCCCGCTTCGTCGCCATCACCCCGCGGGGCCCGGCCCACGCTCCGGACGCCGACCACCCGCTGGTGCTGAATACCGGCCGGGTGCGCGACCACTGGCACACCATGACCCGCACCGGCCGCTCGGCGCGGCTGTCAGCCCACGTGGACGAACCGTTTGCCGCCGTTCACCCGCAGGACGCCCAGGTTTTCGGCCTCGGCGACGGGGCGCTGGCGCGACTCGAGACCGAGTGGGGACATATGCTCGCGCGGGTCCGGGTCGACGAAGGTCAGGCCCGCGGCAGCGTGTTCGTGCCCATGCACTGGAATGCGCAGACCGCGGCCGCCGGGCGGGTGGGTGCGCTGGTCAACCCGGTGGTGGATCCGGTGTCCGGCGAACCGGAGTTCAAGCACACGCCGCTGCGCCTCCGCGAGTTCGCCGCCCGCTGGCACGGCTTTCTGCTGACCCGGACGCGCCCCGCGCTGACTGGGGAAACGGATCTGGACTACTGGGTACTGGTCCGCGGCGAACACTTCTGGCGCGCCGAACTGGCCGCCGGCGAAGCGGTGGGCGACTGGGCCAAGCGGGCGCGCCGGCTGCTGGGCGCCACCAGTCCCGATGCCGACTGGCTGGAGTTCCGCGACGAGCGGGCCGGCGCTTACCGCGGCGCACTACTGGTGGACGAGCGACTGGAAGCCTGCCTGTTCGTGGCCCCCGAACCGCCGGGTCTGCCGGCACGCCACTGGCTGGGTGGCCTTTTCGCACAGGACGAGTTATCCGACGCGGACCGCATGGCCCTGCTCGCGGGCGGCCCGGTCGAGTCCGGCGGCGATACCGGTCCGCCGGTGTGCAGTTGTTTCGGCGTCAGCCGCGGCGCCATCGAGACGGCGATTCAGGATCAGGGACTGACTACACCGGCGGCCATCGGCGACGCGCTGGGCGCGGGCACCAACTGCGGCTCCTGCCTTCCGGACCTGCGCCGGTTGATCGACATCCACGCCACTACTACGGACGATGATGCTAACGAGACGAACCCAGTTGCCGCGCAAGCGCATTGACCAGCGGCTTCATGAAGTAGCTGGATTCGGGCATCAGGTCCACGCGGACCCCACGTTCGGTCAGCGCATCGCGGATGATCGGCCCCACCGCCGCCACCATGGTCGCCGCCAGCCCGGCGCGCAGGCGCTCCTCGCACTCGCGCCGGCCGGCCACCTGGAACAGGCGGCGCACCTGCGGCGAACTGGTGAAGGCGATGGCGTCGACACCGCCGTCGGCCAGGGTGTCGATCAGCGCAGCTACCTGTTCGTCCTCGGCATCGTCGGCGTAGACATACGGGGCCACGGTGGACACTGCGGCCCCGGCCCCGCGCAACCAGCCCACCAGCTTGTCGTTGGGATCGGTGCCGTAGAGCTGCACGCCGACGCGTCGGCCGGTGAGGTCCTCGGCGGCCAGGGTCTCGATCACCCCGTCGGTGGTCGGCGCCGCGGCGGTCAGGGTCGGGCGCAGATCGAGATCGCGCAGGGCCCGCGCCGGTTTGGGGCCGCGGGTAAGCGTGCGCACCTCGGCCAGCCGCGCCACGAAACGATCACGCAGACCCCCGCCGGCGCGCTCGGCAAAACCCAGCAGGCGCCGCAGTCCCTCGCCGGTCAGCAGAATCAGATCGTCGCAACCCCCGTCGGCGAACTCGCGCAGCCAGGCCTCGACCGGCGCGGCATCGGGCGCGTCGTGGATGGCCACCAGCGGCGCCCGCAGCACGGTTGCGCCGCGGCGTTCCAGCATGTCGGCGAACAGGTCCAGCGCGCGCGATTCCGGCACCGCGATGCGGCGGCCGGCCAGGGCGTCGGCGAGTTCGGTGGGATCAGTATCGGTCATGGCGGGAGCATCCGGGTAAAGGCGTCGGGCGAATCGCCATTGTCGCCAACCCTCGGCCTGCCGTCATGCCGGGGGCAACGACCATGATCACCGCGCACCTGTTTCAGGCGCCGCGTCAGGCGGGCGAGGATGCCATCCATCGCCTGACGCGCTGGTGGCAGGCCCGCCGCCGACGCGCCGGTGAAGTCTGGCTGGTCGGGGCCGGCCCCGGCGATCCCGGCCTGCTCACGGTCAACGCGGTAAGGGCGCTCAAACGCGCCCAGGTAGTGCTGCATGACAGCCTGATCGCGCCCGACGTGCTGGCGCTGGCCCCGCGCCGGGCCAGACGCATCCATGTCGGCAAGCGTTGCGGCAACCACCGCACCCGCCAGGCCGTGATCCATCGCCTGATGCGGCGTTATGCCGTGGCCGGCTACCGTGTGGTGCGACTCAAGGGCGGCGACCCGTTCGTGTTCGGCCGCGGCGGCGAGGAAGCGCAGGCGATGGCCAGTGCCGGCATTGCCTGCGAGGTGATTCCCGGCATCACCGCCGCCACCGGTTGTGCCGCCTATGCCGGCATTCCGCTCACTCACCGCGACTACGCCCACAGCGTGCAGTTCGTCACCGCCCGTTTTGGCCGCGAAGGCGACGAACCCGACTGGTCCGCCCTGGCCCGGCCGGGCCACACGCTCGTGTTCTACATGGGCGGCCGGCGACTGGGCCTGCTCGCCCGTCGTCTGCTGCGCAACGGTCGCGGTGTCGACTGTCCGGTGGCCGTCATCCGCGACGGCACCAAACTTAACCAGACGGTGCGGCTGACCACCCTGGGCGGATTGCTCACCGAACCGCCGGAACAGACCAATGCCGGCGCCATCCTGACCATCGTCGGCGAGGTCGTCGCGCTGCACCCGCGCTGGCAAACGGCACCCGGGATCCCGGCCAACGCAACGGCGGCCTGACCATGGGCAGTGCGTTGCAGGCGGCCTGGCATTATCGTGTCCACTCATGCCGCCTCACGATCCCGATCTCCCTTTCATCCGGCCGGTCGAGCCCGCCGACCTCGACGCCATCGTGGCGCTGGAACGACGCTGCTTCGACCGGGACACCCAGACGCGGCGCAGCCTGCGTTATCTGCTGACCCGGGCCAACGCAATTAACCTCGCCGCCGAATGCGACGGCCGGCTGACAGGCTATCTCACGCTGCTCCTGCGGCGCGGGGCGCAGGCGGCGCGGGTTTATTCGATTGCGGTGGACCCGGCGGCGCGCGGGCGGGGGCTGGCGGGGCAGCTGCTCCACGCGGCAGAGGCACATGCCACCCGGCGCGACTGCAATCGCATGGTCTGCGAGGTACGGGCATCCAACCAGACCTCGCTGGCGCTGTTCACCAGTCACGGCTATCAACGCAAACGCGATCTGCCGGCGTATTATCCCGGCGGCGAGGACGGCGTGCGTCTGGAAAAGCGATTGACCTGATGGCGGAAGCGATTCTGGTGGTGGAAAGCCCGCGCGACTGGCGGGCGGCGGAGAGCCCCGCGCGGGTGGTGGCCGCCGACGATTACCTGACCGACCCGGCCTACGCCACCGGCGCGTTCCACGTCATCAACCTGTGCCGCAGCGTGCGCTACCAGAGCACCGGCTATTACTGTTCGCTGCTGGCCGAGGCCCGTGGCCACCGCGTGATTCCCTCGGTGGCCACCATTCAGGACCTGTCCCGCAAGGCCCTGTACGGCTACGAAATACCGGCACTGTCCGCGCTGCTCGACAAACTGCCGGTGGACCGGCGCGTCGCGCTTCCCCGGCAATTGCACATCCTGTTCGGCCAGACCACGGTGCCCGGATTCGAGGAGCTGGCCCGCCAGGCCTTCGGGGCCTTCCCGGCGCCGCTGCTGGAACTCGAGATCAGCAGCGACCGGCGGCTGGCGGTGACCGCCCTGCGATCGCTGGCGCCGCGGGCATTGACCGACGGGGAACATGAAGACCTGCCGACCGCGCTGTCCGCCTACATGGCCCGGGGAAGGCGCAGCCGGCGGCGCCGGGATTTCCGTTTCGACGTGGCCATTCTGGTCGACCCGGCCGAGGCGCAGCCGCCGTCCGACCGCGGCGCACTGCGGCGGTTCGCCAGCGTCGGCCGCGAACTGGGGCTGGATGTGGAATTCATCGGCGCGCGCGATTTTGGCCGTCTGGCCGAGTTCGACGCCCTGTTCATCCGCGAGACCACGCGCCTGGGTCATCACACCTACCGCTTCGCCCGCCGCGCCGAGCAACTGGGGCTGGTGGTGATCGACGACCCGCGATCCATCCTGCGCTGTACCAACAAGGTGTATCTGGCCGAACTGCTCGCCGCCAACCGGATTCCGGCCCCGCGCACGGCCATCTTCGGCGAACGCGAGATCACCCGCCTGCCGGACATGCTGGGCTTTCCGATGGTGCTCAAGGCGCCGGAGGGGGCATTCTCGAAAGGCGTATTCAAGGTGGACAACACCGGCGAGCTGGCCAAGCGCGCGGCGGAACTGCTGGACGAGTCGGAACTGGCCCTGGCCCAGGAATTCGTGCCCACGGAGTTCGACTGGCGGGTCGGGGTGCTGAATCGCCAGGCCCTGTACGTCTGCCAGTACGAAATGGCCGCCGCCCACTGGCAGATCGTCAAGCACGAAAGTGACGGCAAGTTCCAGGAGGGCGGATTCCGCACCCTGGGGGTGGAGGCGGCCCCGGCCGACGTCGTCCGCACCGCCGTGAAGGCAGCCAATCTGATCGGCGACGGGCTCTACGGCGTGGATCTCAAGCAGACCGCCCAGGGCCTGCGGTTGATCGAGATCAACGACAATCCCAGCATCGACCGGGACGTGGAAGACGCGGTGCTCGGCAACGAGCTCTACCGCCGCATCATGGCCGAGTTCCTTCGACGGCTGGAAAGCCGGGGGCAACGCCGGCGACCCACGCCCTGACAACGCGCTCATGACGCCGAACGGGAAGCGGGTTTGCTAAACTGGACGGTCTTCGACGCGCCGGCCGGCGCCTGACCCAACCTCCAGACACGGGGCATTCGACATGACGGAACGCGTGCACGTCGGCGGTTTGCAGATTGGCAAACCGCTGCATGAATTGATCCACACCGCACTGCCGGGCACGGGCGTGGACGCGGATGCGTTCTGGTCAGGTCTGGAGTCGATCATTAATGATCTTGCGCCGAAAAATCGGCAACTCCTGAAAAAGCGGGAGACGATGCAGGAACAGATCGACGCGTGGCATCGCGAGCGCGCCGGTCAGCCGCACGACGCCGCGGGGTACAAGGCATTCCTCCAGGAACTCGGTTACCTGCTGCCGGAACCGGCCGACGTGCGGGTCAGCACGTCCAACGTCGACCACGAAATCGCCGCCGTGCCCGGCCCCCAGCTGGTGGTGCCGATTTCCAATGCCCGCTTTTCGCTCAACGCGGCCAACGCGCGCTGGGGCAGCCTGTATGACGCGCTGTACGGGACCGATCTGATCGAGGACAAGCCGGGCCAGGAAAAGACCGCCAGCTACAACCCCGAACGCGGCGCCGTGGTAGTGGCCGAGGCGGACAAACTGCTGGACGAAATCTTCCCGCTGGACGGCGCCTCACACGCCGACGCCACCGCCTATGCCGTGGTCGACGGCGCGCTGTCCGTCACCACGGATGCCGCCACCTTCGGCCTGAAGAAAACCGCCCAGTTCGCCGGCTATCGCGGCGGCGCGGACGCGCCGGACGGCGTGCTACTGATGAACAACGGCCTGCACGCGGAAATCCAGATTGATCCGACCCATCCCGTCGGCGCAAACCATGCCGCCGGGGTCAAGGACGTGCTGATGGAATCGGCGGTCACCGCCATCCAGGATTGCGAGGACTCAGTGGCCGCGGTGGACGCCGTCGACAAGGCCGGCGTCTACGCCAACTGGCTGGGCCTGATGAAGGGCGACCTGGAAGAGTCCTTCGACAAGGGCGGCAAGACCACCACCCGCCGTCTGCACCCGGACCGCGAGTACACCGCCCCGGACGGCGCCGAGCTGCGACTGCCCGGCCGCAGCCTGATGCTGATCCGCAACGTCGGCCATCTGATGACGACGCCGGCAGTGCTGGACGCCGACGGCAACGAGGTACCCGAGGGCATTCTCGACGCCTACTGCACCAGCCTGATCGCCAAGCACGACCTGCTGGGCAACGGTCCGCACCGCAACAGCCGCGCGGGCAGCGTCTACATCGTCAAGCCCAAGATGCACGGTCCCGAGGAAGTGGCGTTCACGGTGGAGCTGTTCGGTCGTGTCGAGGACGCGCTGGGCATCGACCGCAACACTCTCAAGGTGGGCATCATGGACGAGGAGCGGCGCACCACGCTCAACCTCAAGGCCTGCATCAACGAGGCCCGCGAGCGCGTCATCTTCATCAACACGGGTTTTCTGGACCGCACCGGCGACGAAATCCACACCTCCATGGAAGCCGGCGCCATGGTGCGCAAGGGTGACATGAAGACCCAACCCTGGATCGCCGCCTACGAGGACTGGAACGTGGACGTCGGCCTGGCCTGCGGTCTGCGCGGCCGCGCCCAGATCGGCAAGGGCATGTGGCCCAAGCCCGACGTGATGAGCGAGATGATGGCCACCAAGCAGGGTCATCCGGACGCCGGCGCCAACTGCGCCTGGGTGCCCTCGCCCACCGCGGCCACGCTGCACGCCATCCACTACCACCGCCGTGACGTGCTGGCCCGCCAGGACGAGATCGCGAAGCAGGGCCGCCGCGCCAGCCTGGATGATCTGCTCACGATTCCGCTGGCCACCGACACCAGCTGGTCGTCCGAGGCCATCCAGGAAGAACTGGACAACAACGCCCAGGGCATTCTCGGCTACGTGGTGCGCTGGATCGACCAGGGCGTGGGCTGCTCCAAGGTGCCGGACGTCAACGACGTCGGCCTGATGGAGGACCGCGCCACCTGCCGGATTTCATCCCAGCACATCGCCAACTGGCTGCACCACGGCGTCACCGACACCCAGCAGGTGATCGAGACCCTCAAGCGCATGGCCAAAGTGGTGGACCGCCAGAACGAAGACGACCCCACCTACCGGGCCATGTCGGCGGACTTCGACAACTCGGTCGCCTTCAAGGCCGCCGCCGATCTGGTTTTCAAGGGCACCGAACAGCCCAGCGGCTATACCGAGCCGGTGCTGCATGCACGGCGGTTGGAGTTGAAGGCGAAGCTCGGCATCGGCTGAGGGCACTCACGCACGGCAAACGGAAAGCCCGGCTCCAGGCCGAGCTTTTTCGTGTCCGGTCGATAGGGTGGCCCCGCGGCGGCGGTTGGCGTTGTTGATGTTGCCGGGGCGTGCGAGCAAGCCATGTCCGACCGCTGCATGACCACAACATTCGGACCGGCATCCACCGCTCCGTCAAGCAGCGGTACGACTCGGACGGGGCGTGCCGACCACAGGATCTGGAAACGCTGCTGAACGGGCGCGGTTGGCCGGAGGCGATGGCCTGAGTCCGCTGACGAATCCTCGATCGACCGGCACAGCCATGGCCCGTGAGAGATTACCGTTTGAAGAGTCCTCGGCATGCCGACCGTTAAGCAGACAAAAATGGCCGACCGTCTGCGCGCCGATAACCAGCACCTGCAGTCGATTGCCTTCCGGGATTCACTTACCGGACTTACCAACCGGGCCCTTCTCGAGGACAGACTGACGCAAGAGATCCGCCACGCCGAACGCGGCGGCCGTATATTCGCGGTCCTGTTCATCGATCTGGACAGTTTCAAACCGGTTAATGACACCTACGGCCACCGAAGCGGCGACTTCATGCTCACGGTGCTCGCCGACCGCCTTGTCGGCGCGGTCCGCGGTACCGACACTGTCGCCCTGGTCGGCGGCGACGAGTTCGTGGTAATTCTCAGCGAGCTGGCCGACCCACGAGACGCTGCAGCCCTCTGCGAAAAAATCCGCGATACCATCGCGCAGCCTGTCGTGCTGCCGCAAGGGGAGGTCGCCGTTTCCTGCAGCATCGGGATCAGCCTTTATCCTGAACACGGTACGGATACCATTACCCTGCTCGAAAACGCCGATGCCGCGATGTACGCCGCCAAGGCGGACAACCGCTATGGCTACCGATTTTTCAAGCCGGACATGAAGAAGACGTAGGCAGGACACGCACCGCCTATCGCATGACTCGTGAGGCCTTGACGGCACCCGTACGACCAAACGGGCCGTCGATGGCCGATGCCGGGCGACAAAACCTCTGCCCGGGAAATTGACGCCCGCAACCACGCCGCCTTCCGGGACGGCAATCGCGTCACCGAAGGGCAGACCGTCGGCGTATTCAAGGCGCGCGAGGCGGGCCGTTGAGAAAATGCCGAGATGCGCTTCTTGACCTGCCGCCGGCGCAGGCGTAAGGCTTGAACTCCGCACGGGCAATGGCGCTGGTGCTGCCAGCGACGCGATCACGCCTAACCGGTGATGCGACCGGCAGTGGCCTGGTGGCACAAAAAAGCTCGCAGCCGCGCCGCGGGTCCCGCTACATACATTCGGAGGAGGCACTCATGACGATCGACGCACACTTTGCTGCCATCGAGGGAAACGGCCCGCATCACGTGCTGGTTCTTCACGGATGGGCATTGGACAGCGGCGTGTGGCTCGGCACCCGCGCAAAGAGCAACGTGACGGACTTCACTTGGGCGTACCTGGACTTTCCCGGCTATGGCGCCAGCCGGCCTTCCCAGCCGGCCGAGGGCGTCGACGGTATGGCGGCGTCGGCCCTGTCGGCTGTCGATGAGCTGGGGTGGACCTCGTTCTCCGTGGTCGGGCACTCGATGGGCGGTGTCACGGCCTTGAGAGTGGCGACCCTGCGCCCCGAAGCCATTTCCCGGGTGGTCGCACTCACGCCAGTGTCGCCCGGTGGCACGCCCCTGGACGAAGCCACATACGCCGCGTTCGCGAACGCGTGGGACGATCCGGGTGCGGCAATCCGCTCCAACCTGGCGCCCGGCATTGAGGCGGACGACCTGGACCGTTTGGTCGCCCGTAACCGCGCCACGATGGATCGTCCCACCTGGGAGGCCTATTTGAAGAACTGGACGTCGGCCGACTTCATGGGCGACCTCTCCAGGATCCAGTCGCCCGTCGCAATCCTCTATGGTGAGACCGATCCCTTCATCACGGCGGATTATCTCAAGCCCACGCTCGATCACCTGCCAGACGGCCGGCTGGTCAAGCTGCCCTCCGTCGGGCATTACCCCATGATCGAAGCCACTGCCGAAGCCCAGCAGGCGATTGAGAAGGCGCTGCGGGCCTGATGCCGCAACCCTCGTCGATCGTATCGACTTCGTGCATGTCGGCGGACTTCGACAACCCCGTCGCCTTCAAGGCCGCGGCCGACCTGGTGTTCAAGGGCGCCGAACAGCCCAGCGGCTACACCGAGCCAGTGCTGCATGCGCGGCGGTTGGAGCTGAAGGCGAAGCTGGGAGTCGGATAAACCGCCGGCTCGCCCGAAATATCCTGAAGCCCGGCGGCAAGGCCTGTCGACAACGGACTGCGAGCCCGGCCGGCCACGAGCGTCGGCCGGAGCCCCGCCAGCAGCATGCTGTCTTGCCCAGGCCCGGCAATTTCCGAATCCTCACGCGATGGCGGGTTACAGAACGCCGGGAGTTCTGATTCTGCCGACGTCTGCTGCCTGCTGATGTTCTTCGATATACGAAACAGCGCATAAGTTGAATTATGCGCTAAACCGTATATCATGCTTTATACGAAATAGCGTATAAAGCAGCAGGAGTCTGCCATGGACCAGGTCGCCCGGACCACCAAGCAAATCGGTGCCAGCATCCGTCGCCGGCGTCGCGCCCTGGGTCTGCGTCAGGGCGATGTCGGGGACAAAACCAATCTGCGGCAAGCCACCATCTCCGCGCTTGAAAACGGCGAATCCGGCACGCAGCTCCGCACGCTGGTCGATGTCATGGCCGCCCTGGACCTGGAATTGGTCGTCCGCGAGCGTTCCCGGGCCGCCGATATCGAAGACGTCTTTTGATGGCACGTCGTCGTTCGCGTTCCCCGCTGGCCGTGCATCTAAACGGCCGCCTGGTCGGCCATTTGCGGCGTCTGGCCAGCGGCGCCATCGATTTCCAGTACGCGGAATCCTGGCTGAACTGGGAGCACGCCCTGCCGGTTTCGGTCTCGCTGCCCCTGCGCGAGGACCGCTACACCGGCGACCCGGTGATCGCCGTATTCGACAACCTGTTGCCGGATGGCGACCCGATACGCCGGCGACTGGCCGAAAGCGCCAGGGCTGAAGGCCACGACGCCTTCAGCCTGCTGTCTGCCGTCGGGCGGGACTGCGTGGGCGCGCTCCAGTTCCTGCCACAGGATGAGGCGCCCGGCCCGGCAGGTGAGGTCGCGGGGCACCCGCTCAG
This sequence comes from Spectribacter acetivorans, assembly GCF_031846305.1. Taxonomy (NCBI): domain Bacteria; kingdom Pseudomonadati; phylum Pseudomonadota; class Gammaproteobacteria; order Salinisphaerales; family Salinisphaeraceae; genus Spectribacter; species Spectribacter acetivorans. Next base: position 223,115 of record NZ_JAVRHY010000001.1, on the reverse strand, counting down.
CGATGCCGATATCGCGGACCGGCTACGCGGGCTCGCGAACATGCCGCTGGGCGTTAGCGATGACGACGCCTTCCGCATCTCCATCGCGGGCGCGCAGGAGAAGACGGCCCTGTTGTACCGGGATGGGCAGTGGTGCATCCCGCGTGGCAGCACAGCGACAACGCACATCCTCAAACCGCAGATGGGTGCGCTGCCCAATGGCCTGGACATGCGGCGCAGCGTCGAGAACGAACACCTATGCCTCAAGCTGACCGCCGCACTCGGCCTGCCCAGCGCCAACAGCGAGATCATCGATTTCGATGGAGAACGCGTGCTGTCAGTCGAGCGTTTCGACCGCCGCTGGACCCGGGATGGCCGCCTGCTGCGCCTGCCCCAGGAAGATTTCTGCCAGGCCCTTTCCGTGCCGCCAACGCTGAAATACGACGCGGATGGCGGCCCCGGCGCATCAGATATCCTCGGCGTGCTCAAGGGCAGCGACAATCCCGGCATCGATCAGCGCACGTTCCTCAAGGCGTTGATCGTGTTCTGGTTGCTAGGCGCCACGGACGGCCACGCCAAGAACTTCAGTATTGCGCTGCGGCCCGGTGCCCGCTTCAATCTCGCGCCGTTGTACGACGTGATGTCGCTACAGCCCACGGTGGACGCGGGCCAGGTACGCCGGCGCCAGTTCAAGACCGCCCTGGCCATGGGCCACAACCACCACTACGTCATCGAAGAAATCCGGCCACACCATTTCGCCCAGACCGCGAAAAGAAACGGCATACCGGGCGCAACCGTGGACGAGATCTGCGCCGAACTGACGGAAGCGGCCGAACCGGCGATCGAGCAAGTGCTTGCGTCCTTACCGAAGGATTTTCCAGAGCCGTTGGCCCAATCAATTGTCGGCGGGTTTCGCGAGCGTATTAGGGTGATGGAGCGGTCAATGGGTTCTACCCCGTTACTGCGGACACATCTGAAAAGGCTCACAATGGGCCTGTAAGGAGTGTTCATGACCAAGCGACGAAAATACAGCCCCGAGTTCAAGCGTGAAGCGGTGGAGCTGACCCGCCAGCCAGGCGTGAGCTGCCGGCAAGTAGCGCGGGAGATCGGGATCGACCCGAACATGCTCACCCGTTGGCGGCGCGAGGCGGATGCCGGCGCCAGCCAGGCCTTCAAGGGTAGCGGCACCCCGCGGGATCAGGAAGTGATGCGGCTCAAACGCGAGCTGGCCCGGGTGACCAAGGAACGGGATTTTTTGCGCGAAGCGGCAACGTACTTCGCCAGGGAGTCGTCCTGAGGTATCAGGCGATCCGACGTTGTCGCGATCACTATCCCGTGCGCCTGATGTGCCGCTGTCTGGGCGTCTCTCCGAGTGGGTATTACGACTGGCAGGCTCGGCCGGCCAGTACTCGCGAGCAGGCCAATCAGCGCTTGCTCAGACGTATCCGGGAGATTCATGAGGACAGCCGAGGCGTGATTGGCGCGCCTCGCATGCAGGAGGATCTCGTGCACGAAGGCGAAACCGTGAGCCTGAATCGCGTCGCCCGCCTGATGGCTCGTCACGGTCTCCAGGGCTGGCCTCGCAAAAAGGGCCGGGGTCGCGGCAAGCCGGGCATCCGGCCTGTGGGTATCGGCAATCATCTGCAAAGAGACTTCGCCGCCGCCGAGCCGGAGACCAAGTGGGTCACGGACATCACGGAAATCAAGACCGGCGAGGGCAAGCTATTTCTATGCGTGGTGCTGGATCTGTTCAGCCATGTGGTGCTGGGCTGGTCCATGCACCACCGCCAGGATCGCCGCATGGTGATGCGGGCGGTGGAGATGGCCATCTGGCAACGCCAGGGCGGCTGGTCGGTGATCTTGCATTCAGATCGCGGCAGCCAGTTTCTCAGCGGCGATTATCAGCGTCTGCTCAAGCAGCACACCCTGATCTGCTCGATGAGTGCGGTCGGCCACTGCGGGGATAACGCGCCCTGCGAGGGCTTTTTCGGAATACTTAAGCGCGAGCGCATCCAGCACGCGAGGTATCTGACACTGGATGCCGCCAGAGCGGATGTGTTCGACTACATCGAGCGATTCCACAACCCACGAATGCGACGCCGAGTCGCCAAGCAGGATCAGAAGCTTTTAGACGTTTCCAACCCGTCCGCGGAAACGGGGTAGAACCCCACGCCGAGCTCTGATTCGCAGGTTTCCATTCGGAATCTATTTTCGTATTGCAGAAGAAGCCATAGTCGTTGTCGCCATCATGCATGGCAGCCGTAGTCCTCGGCGCTGGAAAGAAAGAACATAACCCGTTGCTGAAGGCGGACGCCGGAGACGTCGGGGCGCTTCGCGGCGGGCGCTGGTGGCGGCGCCGCTTAGCAACCCGTTATACATCAGTATAAAGGCAGAGTCCTATATGTCAGAACAAGCATTTAGATTTTTTCTTTACGTTTCCGCAGCTTTTTTACTTTGGTCTTCGTAGTCGTTGTTATTCCACCACTCATGGTAAATCGAGACATTTTCGGTGCTTTCGCTGCGGGCTTCGTTAATCCTTACGCTAGTGGCTACTCGATCGATGTTCTCGTTTGTTGGGGAATTCTTGCTTTGTGGGTTTTATATGAAGCAAAACAACACTCTGTCAAAAATGGCTGGGTCTGCCTATTACTGGGTATCGTTCCAGGCTTGGCTGTAGGTTTTGCGCTATATCTTCTTATTCGGCAACGCCAAATCAAAGAACAACCGCGTAATATATAACTTCAGCGTTAGCCCTCACGTCAAACCTTGAAACTCCCCGACCCACTAAGAACATGGTCCCACGCATTCGGCCGGGGTGTTTTCCCGCACCAGATGTCGTGGGTTCTCGACCTTCCCGGCCGCGGGCTGATCATGTCCGCTCGCACGGTGGCCGGGCGTTTGCCCGTCAGGCCGGATGCGCAAGTGCTCGAGGTCGGCTCAGGGTCGGGCTATTACAGCGTGGAGGTAGCTCGGAGAATCCCGGACGGTACGTTGACGCTTCTCGACATCCAACCGGAAATGCTGGCGAAGTGTGCCGCGAAGTTGACGTCCGCTGGACTCGAGAATTTCACGACCAGGCAGGCTGACGGCAAGTCACTTCCCTTTGACGACGGGTCGTTCGACGCCCTCTTCCTGGTGACGGTATTCGGGGAAATCGCTGAGCGCGACGCGTTCCTGCGGGAAGCCGATCGTGTGTTGAGGCCAAATGGCCTGCTTTCCATCACGGAGCACCACCCCGACCCGGATTTCGAGCCTGCCCACGAGGTTGCGGAATGCCTCAAGGCACACGGTTTCGTACCCTTGCAGACATTGGGCTGGCGCTGGGCCTACACGCTCAATGCTTCCAAGCCTGGCGTCGGTGAAAGCCAGGTCGGGCATTAATGGCGATGGCTTCGAGGCGCTCTTCCACTTGATTCGTGATAACGGGTGCTTCCATTGCGCAGGCAAACAGCATGGTGAGCTTGAAAGATTCCGTAAGGCCGACGCGTACCGGGAACGTTCTTAAGACCATATTCGCCTGCGTTGTCGTCCTGGTACTGCTCGGCGTCGGCGCACTCATGTTCGCTGCCTGGTTTTTCGCGGATGCCGATTCGTCCGCCGACGGGCACACTGTTGCGTTCTTGATGGGCCTGGCTCTCTGGGGAATGGCCGCACTGGCCGTTTATCGATGGCGGCGTTCGTCGCGGGAATGGCCACGCGCGGTAGCGGAGCGCATCGGTGTGCCTGACTCACTGCAGCACCTGGACAATGCTCGCCCAGTGAGGAACACCCCGAATGCGCTGCGCGGAAATTCACCGCCGAAAAGCGCGATGATCGTTGCTGGCCGGTCGATCTGGTTCTCTCGGGTGACGATCCTGGTGATCCTGGCTATCGGAATGGGACTTCTGTATCTCGGTTCGAACATCGCAAGGACTTTTCCCCAATGGCATGTCTCGGGCAGTTATCTATTGCTGGGCTTCGGCGCCCTCCTGCTCGTCATTGGCTTAGTTGGTTTATGGCCGAGCAACTGGCGTAAGCGTTTTCTCGGCTTCATCGCTGTACGAGAGGGGATTTACGTTCACGGTCAGGGTGTCTACCCCGATGGCCACGAACGAGCCGCGCCGGAGACGCTTTGGCTGTTCGTGCCCTGGGCTAACGTCGTGGATGTGCGCAAGGGACTGGTCTTCAAGGGCGGCGGCCAGGGCGGCGCGCAGTGGTGGCCCTCGACCAAACTCAGCCTGCGTGTCACGCCGGATGAAGCCCGCGAATGGTTTCCCTATGCGGACGACGAGCCAAGCGACGATGGCATGAGCCGGGTCGTGTCAGTGGACTATTCTGACAGCGATCCTTCTCCCAGCGAGACGGTCCCACGGCTACAGAAGCTCTGGGCGCCGGAGTAGTCTGTTGTGCATGGTGTCGCGATTCGGGCTTCGGTCTGGTCTGCCACTAACGAACTGTTCTTCAGCCGGGGGGCCGGCTACAAGAGGAACCCAAGTCATGCACCAGATCTTGGTTTACGCGGACTCGCTGAGTTGGGGGATCATCCCGGACACTCGCAGGCGGTTCGGCTTCGAGCAGAGGTGGCCCGGCATCCTGGAGGGCCTGCTTTTGGATGCCGGGCTTTCCGTCCGGGTTATCGAGGATTGTCTGAACGGCCGCCGTACCGTCTGGGACGACCCGTACAAGCCGGGCCGCAACGGGCTCGAGGGTCTGGAACAGCGAATAGAGATCAATTCGCCTTTGTCGCTGGTGGTCATTCTCCTGGGTACCAATGATTTCCAGTCCATGCACAACCGTAATGCCTGGGAATCGGCACAGGGGCTGAAGGCGCTGGTCGCCGCGATTCGGCGCGCGCCGGTCGAACCGGGCATGCCGGTACCGCCCGTCATGCTGGTGGCCCCACCCGAAATCCGGAAGGCCATGGGAAATATCGCGCCGAAGTTTCAGGGCGCCGAGGACAAGGCGGTTGGACTAACCGCCGCAATAGAGGCTGTGGCCGAAGAATGCGGCTGCCGGTTTTTCGATGCCGGTTCGGCGACGGCGACCAGCCGGGTTGATGGGGTGCACCTAGACGAGGACCAGCATCAAACCCTGGGTGCCGCCCTGGCCGGGGCCATCCAGCCGTTGCTTTCCTGATCTGCCGTTACTGCTATCGATAATCGCGCGGTACGCTTATCAAACGCTGGCGCAAAGGAAACTGCCCGCGGCATATACTCGGGCAACTTTCGAATTCGTGGCAGGTCGTGTTGTAGCAATGACGGCGCAGCCTCCCTGGAACCATCGCATTAGGGTTCAAAGCTCATGTTCTTCACCCTGCTAATCGTCACCCTGCTCGTTTCCGCCGGCGTCGCCGCGGTGACGGTTTTTCTGTTCAACCGCCCCATCGGCGCGGTGCTGGCCCGGATCGTGTCCGCCGAGCTGTCATCGGCCTGGCATCGCTATATCAAGTTCGCGGCGTTCGTGGTGGGCATTTCGGGCGGGGTTCGGGTGCATCAGCTGGAGCGGTATATCAGCGCCCCGCATGAAGGCGCACAGATTCTGGAGCTCACGCCCGAGCGCTGGACGCTAGAGCTCTACCGCACCGTAATCGAGACGCTGCAGAGCATGGCCTGGCTGTTCCTGATCGTATTTTTGGTCGCCCTGATCGCGTACGTGATCGTGCGCGGTTTCGAGCTGCGTCGCCCGTCACGGGATGACAAGAGCAACGAGGCATGAAATGGCTGGTCGGAATGATGCTGGGTTTCGCCGTGATGCCAGCGCTATCGGCAGAGTGGACGGCGAACGCCGAAGTCGAGGCATTGTTCGACCGTGCCGGCGTGACCGGGACGTTTGTCCTGTATGAACCCGATGACGACAGTCTGGTCGGCCACAACGAGCCCCGCGCCCGGACCCGCTTCGTGCCGGCCTCTACGTTCAAGATTCCGAACAGCCTGATCGGCCTTGCCACAGGCGCGGTGGCGAGCGTGGATACCGTGCTGCCCTACGGCGGCCAGCCGCAGCCCTACCCGGCCTGGGAACGGGACATGGGGCTGCGCGATGCCATCGCGATATCCAATGTGCCGATCTATCAGGCACTGGCCCGGCGGATCGGGCTGGAACGGATGCAGGCCTGGGTGGCGAAACTCGGCTTCGGGAACGAGGACATCGGCACCGTGGTGGACCGTTTCTGGCTGGACGGCCCGCTGGCGATCAGCGCCGTGGAGCAGACGAAGTTCCTGGCACGGCTGGCCGGGAGCGATTTGCCGGTATCCGAAGAGATTCAGGCAAGCGTGCGGGAGATCGTCCTGCTGGACGAGGGCGACGACTGGCGGCTTTACGGCAAGACCGGCTGGGAGAACGCGCCGGACCCCGGCGTGGGCTGGTGGGTCGGCTGGGTGGAAAAGGATGACCGCGTTTACGCCTTTGCCCTGAACATGGCCATGCAGGCAGATACCGACCCTGATGTACGCATCGAGCTTGGACGAGCATGCCTCGAGGCGCTGGGCGTGCTCTCGCCATGAATGACACGCGGTTACGCGATGACCTGGCCGCAGAACGCACCCGCCTCGCCAACGAGCGGACGCTGCTGGCTTATATCCGCACGGCGCTTGCGCTGGCCGGCGCGGGGGCCATCCTGCTGCATTTCTTTCCCTACCATCCGTGGTTGTGGGCGCTGGCCGGGGTTCTGATCGGCACCGGTGGCGTGGTGACGATTGTCGGGGCCTACCGGTTCGTGACGGTTGGCCGGCGGATTCCCGGTTCGCGCGGCTGAGGCCTGATAATGACGACTGACACCATGCTGCCCTTGAAACACGTCGCGATGCTGCTGGTCACGCTCGCCCTGCTCGTCCCGTCATCCGCCATGGCGGCCGATCGGCTGGCGTCGGCGCCGACGACGCAGCTCGGCATGAACCAGGAAACCTGCGAGGACGCGTCAGCCGCCGCGTCGCGGCTGCAGGCCGAGTACGACGCCCTGCTCTCGCGTCATGCGGACGATCCCGAAGTTCAGGCGCGGATCCGGGAAGCGCGCGAGGCCTACGAGCAGTTCCGGCAGGCTCACCTGGCCGCTTATTCGGCAGCCGCGGAGGGCTCGGTGGCCCCGATGTGCCGCTGCTTGACCGCCACCGCGCTGGCCGAGGCGCAGCAGGGCATGGTGGCGGCGTCGCCGGAAGGCGATGTCTGCGGCTGGTAGCCTTCGGCACAGCGGCGCGACAACAGGTCGTCAGGCCGCGTCATCCGTCAGTCAACCAAGGAGGCCAGCATGTCCCAGCCCGTTTACGCCCTGAACCTGTTCAACGTCGCTGATCGCGATGAATACATGGCCTATTCCCGGCGCTCGGCCAAGGAAGTGGCGGCGCACGGCGGCCGGGTGGTGGCGCTGGGCAAGTTCCGGGAGTCCGCCGCCGGGGAGATCGAGCCGCGCAACGTGATGATCGTGGTGGAATGGGAATCGCGCGAGGCCTTTGAAAGCTACTGCAATGACCCGGCCCTGGCCGATCTGCATCCGCACCGCGAGAACGGCACGGACGGCTACGTGTGGCACCTGTTCGACAAGCTCGAGGACCTGCGTCCTATCCTCAAGTAGCGGTACTGTTCAACATGCCGCTCAACAATCGCCTGGCCGAAGCAACATGATCGGGCTGTACGTCGGCGGCTGATGATTGCCGGCGGCTTCGCCCTGATGCCCGGGCGTCTGCTGCACGGCTGGCTGTTCGGCGGCTGACACGAAAACGCCCCGCCGGACTGGTTTGTCCGACGGGGCGTGCCTTCCGGGCCGGGATGCCGCGGGTTTATTCCGTGGTGACGGTACCCAGATCCACCGGTTCTTCCTCAATGCCGTAGTTCACGTTGCGGCCCTGCCCGTCGCGAATGTCCGCGCCGCTCATGAAGACCTGGGTGCTGGCGGGCGTGGCGGCACCGGGGCCGGCACTGTTGCCGTTGCCATCGCCGCCACAGGCCGTCAGCACGACACTGCCGAAAAGAATCGCGCCGATCGCCTTCTGCCGACGCGTGAGGCCACCGCCCGCCGCCAGTAGCAGGAGCAGGCCGCCGCCGAGACCGGCACCCGCCATCGCGATCTGCTGGCCGTCGAGTACCACCGACACGCTCAGTTCCAGGCTCTCGCCGGGCTCGATCACGATCGGGGTTTCCGCCGCGCAGAGGTTGTTGGCGGTGATGTCATCGCCGCAGTCCAGCGTCTGGTCAGCCGCGGTCACCTCCATGCGGCGCAACAGGCCGGGCTCGGTGAGCTCGATGCTGACGCTCTGCAGGCGATGCGGTTCCATGCTGTTGTTGGTCAGCGCAAAGCGCCCGGCACCCAGCGTTTCGCCCGCCCCGCCGGCAATCTCCACGCGCTGGTTCGCCTGGGCGATACCGCCGGCATTGTTGTCGGTGGCGTCACAGGCGTTGCCCAGGCCGTCCGCGTCGTCGTCTTCCTGGCCGGCGTTGGGCGCAAACGGGCAGTTGTCGTTAGCGTCGGCCACGCCGTCGCCGTCCGGGTCATTGCCGTCCAGGCCGTCGCAGGCGTCGCCGCGGCCATCGCCGTCCTGGTCTGCCTGGTCGGGGTTCGGCGTGGCCGGGCAGTTATCGTTGGCGTTGCTCACGCCGTCGGCGTCGATGTCGTTGACATCGCTGCTGTCACAGGCATCGCCGGCGCCGTCCTGATCGCGGTCGTTCTGGTCCGGGTTGGGCGTGTACAGGCAGTTGTCCTGGCCGTTTTCCACGCCGTCGCCGTCGGTGTCGCGGTCGTTGATCGGGTCGCAGACGTCGCCGATGCCGTCCTCGTCCAGGTCCAGCTGATCGGGGTTGAAAGCGGCCGGGCAGTTGTCGCCACCATTGGGCACGTTGTCGCCGTCGGTGTCGTTATCGGTTACCGCGTCACAGGCATCGCCGATGCCGTCTTGATCGGCATCGGCCTGGTCCGGATTGGAATTTTCCGGACAGTTGTCCATGCCGTTCGGCACGCCGTCGAAATCGTTGTCCATGCCGTCGTCGCCGCCGAACAGATCACAGGCGTCACCCGCGCCGTCGCCGTCGGAGTCGGTCTGGGTGGGGTTGAACGTGGTCGGGCAGTTGTCGCCATCCGCCGTGTTGATGCCGTCGTTGTCCGGGTCCAGATTGTTGACGGTGTCGCAGGCGTTGCCGGCGCCGTCGTTGTCCACGTCGATCTGATCCGGGTTGGGTACGGTCGGGCAGTTGTCGTCGACGTTGTCCACGCCGTCGCCGTCCGTGTCATCGGCATTGAATGGCGTGCAGAGATCGCCCTGCCCGTCGTTGTTGCTGTCGGTCTGGTCCGGGTTGGGGGTATCCGGACAGTTGTCGTTGTCGTTGAGCACGCCGTCGTTGTCGCGGTCGTCCGGCGAGCCGTCCGGGGTCAGGCTCAGGTCGACGATGATGGGATCGTGATCCGACGAACGGAATGCGTTGACGTTGTACAGCGTGTCGATCTGCGATTCGCTGCGGATCTGGCGGCCGAAGCGCAGGATGTTGTAATCCAGCGCGTCGGCCTCGTCAGCATTGATGTGCCAGGCGTCGATACCCGTGACCTGGCTGACCAGGGTGTCGCTGGCCATCGCGTAGTCCAGGGTGCCGTACTGGCCGTCGAACACGTAGGAGTAGACGTCGGCCCCGATCAGGCTCTGCAGCAGGTCGCTATAGCCGGCCATTTGCAGCGTCCGGATGGGGTCTTCCATGGCGTAGGCGTTGAGGTCGCCGATGATCAGGCGGTCATCGTCGTCGCTGCCGGTGGGGTTGCCCGCCAGCCAGTCGGCTTCGATCTGCGCGGCCTGCGTGCGGGTGCCGTTGCAGTTGCCCTGGCCGTCGTCGGCATTGGTGTCGCCCACGTCGTCGCAGGCCGAGCCCTTGGACTTGAGATGGTTGACGGCCACCGTCACCACGCCGCCGCCGTCGATATCACGGAAGGTCTGTGCCAGCGCGGGACGGTTCTTGGATTCCCGATAATCCGGGTCCACCGAGTCATCCAGGATCGCCGCCGGGCCCACGGTGGCGGCAGTGTCGGTGCGGTAGATGAAGCCCACCGCGATTTCGTCGTCGCCGATCTGCGGCACCTGCGGATCGACGAAGTCGTAAGTCACGTCATCCGGCGTGACGGCATTCAGGCCGTTCACCAGATCGGCGATGGCGCTGTCCGGGCCGTAACCGTCGTTCTCGATCTCGATCAGGCCGACCACGTCGGCGTCCATGATGCGCAATGCTTCGATAATCTTGTCGCGCTGGCGGGTGAACTCCTCGGGCGTTTCAGCGCCGCGGGCCGTGGGGAAACCACCGCCCTGCCCGTCGCCGTTGAAGTAGTTCAGCACGTTGAAGCTGGCGATGCGGAAGCTGCCCGGGCTGGGCGTGGGATCGGGTGCCGGGTGATCCGAGCGCGGATTTTCGCTGACGAAGACGGGCGTCTGCGTCGGCTGGATCTTGTAGTTATCGAAGGTGTAGTCGTAAACGCCGGTCAGGCCGGTGACGGTATCGCCGCCGCGTAGCGGATTCTCGTCGGTGAGTTCACCGTTGGGGTAGATGATCGGGTCCGGGAAGGATTCACCGGAGGCGTCATCCAGGCGCACGCGGCGCAGGTCGTTGGCGGCCTGGCGATCGTTGGCCGGCATGCCCGGCATCACCATCTGGGTGGGATTGAACAGGCGGCCGCCGGACGCGAGCACGATCTCGCCGAAGTTATCCAGCTCGAAGTACTCGGAAACGCTCAGCGGCTCGCTGAAGGTGAGCAGCATGTGCTCCAGCGACTCGCGCTGGTTCGGGCTGGCGAAGGGCAGGTCCACCGCCAGCGGTGTAATCGGCGTGGCCGCACCGCAGACAATCACGTCGGTCACGCTGCTGATCTGGGTGGCGTTGAAGAATTCGTCCACATCGCCAGTCACCCGTACAAGGTCGCCCACGGCCACGGCAACGTCCGAGCCGCCCTGGAACACCTTGATGCCCTCGGAGGTGGCGTCGTCGCCGTCGCCGTCAGCTTCTTCTTCCTGCAGGAAGAAACTGTTGAGATCACCATCCTGGAAATCGGCGGTGACCACGGCTTCCACGGTGACGGTCGTGCCGTCCAGCGGCGAGCTGGCGCCGTCGCCCTGGATGGTGCTGATCAGGGTGGCATCGGCACCACAGGCCAGCGGATCGCCGCCGGGCTCGCCCATGCCGAAGGTCTGGCCCGGGTTGATGCTGCCGAAACTGGCTGTGGCCGGGTCCTGCCACGTGAAATCCGGATATTCCGTGCCGGTGCCGGTCAGGCGCAGGGACTGATTCGCGCCCGTGCTGCTGCCCTCGGCAACGCCGATGTCCTCACAGGTGAAGCCATCCGCCACGCCGCCGCTACCGGTGAAGTCGCCCTCGTAGCAGAGAAACTGAACCAGGTTGCCGCCATCATCGGCAAGGGCGATGCCGTCCGGCGCGCCGTTCTGCAGGCCGCTGAAGGGAAAAGCCAGTGCGCCGAAACCGCTCGCCTCATCGTCGATCGTGCCGCTGAGCGTGATGGAATCGTATTCGGTGCCGTTGCTACCCGTGTAGCCGACAACGGTCCAGCCGGACAGATCGGTTCCGGCCGGTCCGGCAATCTCGACCCCCTCATTCACGTCGCCACCATCGTTGTCGTAGTGAATCTCGTTGATGAAAACCGTCTGTGCGGTGGCGGTGGCGGACAGAAGCAGCGCGCCCAGCGCGCCGGTGATTGTCAGCAGGCGTCGAGATTCAGGCATGGCGTTCCCCAGGGTGGCTGATGGCGAGGTCGCCGCAGGCACGCGGCAGGACCCATACGCTAGCCAGCCCGTGTTAAGCGGATATGCCCGAACCATGACGAGACGCTTTCAGTTTCGCGGCCCGGCGATGACAGCGTCCGGCCGGGCACGTCCCGGCACGATTCCGGCCCACCGCCATGGCAGACTTGCCGCACCGTGGACGTGCCGCGAACCGGGATGACCCGACACCGCCTGATCCTGATCACGAGCCTGCTCGCCCTGCCTTGCCTGTTGTTCGGGCTCGGCCCACGGGTGCCGATCGACACAACCTTTCGTCCGTCTGCCCTGCCCGCCGATCTGGATGCCTATCTGAGCGAGCGCGAAGCGGCCGTACCCGATCTGGTGCCGGGCACCGGCAAGCGCATCGTCTGGGCCGGCGAAGCGGGCGAACGCACGGACTGGTCGGTGGTGTATCTGCACGGCTTCTCGGGCAGCCGGCAGGAGGCCGCGCCGCTGGCCGATCGCGTGGCCGGGGCGCTGGGGGCGAATCTGTTCTACACCCGTTTTACCGGCCACGGACGCGACGGTGATGCGCTGCTGGAGGGCAGCGTCAACGCCTGGTTGAACGACGCCCACGAGGCGTATCGCATCGGTGAGCGACTGGGCGATCAGGTTCTGCTGATGGGTACCTCGACTGGCGGCACGATTGCTACCTGGCTGGCCACCCGGCCGGAAACGCCGGCCCTGGGCGCGGTGGTGCTGCTATCTCCCAACTTCGGCCTGCCCGACCCCAATGCGGCGGTGCTGACCTGGCCCTGGGGCGGGCTGATCGCGGAACTGGCGATCGGCGAGACCCGCAGCTGGACACCGGAGAATGAACGCCATGCCCGCTACTGGACGCACCGCTACCCGACCCGGGCCCTGCTGCCCATGGCCGGCATGGTGAAGCTGGTCCGGCAAACAGACCTCGCCGCGGCCCGAGTGCCGTTTCTGGTGATCTACTCGCCGAACGACCGGGTGGTCAGCCCGGACGCTACCGAAGCCACGTTTTCGCGTATCGGTGCGAGCCGGAAAAAGCTGGTGCCGTATACCGGGGCCAGCAACCCTGCCCAGCACGTGCTGGCCGGCGACATTCTGGCCCCGGAATCGACCGCGCCGATCGCCGAACTGATCCTGGATTTCGTGCAGACGCCGGCGCATTGAGCGCCCACTCGCCCGCGCCGCTGCCTACAGCCAGCCGGCGAGTTCGGTTTCCAGCACCTGCACCAGGGCGTCGATGTGATCGTCCCGGTCGTTCAGGCAGGGCACATAGGTGAACTGCTCGCCGCCGGCGGCCAGAAAGCTGTCGCGGATTTCCTGCTGGACTTCCTCCAGGGTTTCCACGCAGTCCGACGAAAACGCCGGGGAGATCACGGCGATGTGCTTGTGGCCTGCCCGGGCCAGTTCCGCCACACGGTCCACCGTCGGCGGCCCCACCCATTTCTCCGGTCCGAACTGGGACTGGAACGTCGTTTCAACCGTGTCCGCGGGGAATGCCAGTGCGTCGCGCAGCAGCCGTGTGGTTTTCTGGCAGTGGCAGTGATACGGGTCGCCGTCACGCAGGTAACGCTCCGGCACCCCGTGGTAGCTCGCTACCAGCCGGGTGGGCGGTTGATCGAGGTCGGCGTAGGCATCGCGTACCGAGTTGGCCAGAGCCTGCACGTAGGCGGGGTGCTCGAAGTAGGCCGGCACGGTGCGGATGGCGGGCTGCCATTTCATCCGCATCAGGCTGCGGAAGGCCTGGTCGTTGGCGGTCGCGGTGGTGGGCGAGCCGTACTGGGGATAAAGCGGGAAGAACACGATCCGTTCGCAGCCCTGCTCGCGTAGGCGCTCGAGCACGCTTGGCGTCGAGGGGTTGCCGTAGCGCATGCAGAAGTCCACTTCCACCGCATCTCCGTAACGAGCCGTCAACTGCTCGCGCACCCGCTCGGTCTGCGCGCGGGTGATGGTCAGCAGCGGGCTTTCATCCCGGTCGGTATTCCAGATGCTCTGATAGGCCTTGCCCGAGGAAAACGGTCGCTTGCTGAGAATGACGAGCTGCAGCAACGGCTGCCACTTCCATTTGGCGTAGTCCACCACCCGCTGATCGGACAGGAATTCCCCGAGATACCGGCGCATGGACCAGTAATCGGTGCCGTCCGGGGTGCCCAGATTGGCCAGAACCACCCCCATCTTTGCCGGGGCCACGGCCGGATGATCGGCCGGCGCATGGGTCAGACGCCCGGCACCGGGCCGAGCCTTTTCCATCGTCGAAGTCATGTCTGCTCTTGGTACGAACGCGCGCCAAGTATACTGATCCGGCGTTAAACCCGATGCGCGACCCGTACCGGAGACAGGCCCGATGGAAGCCTCGCGTGCTCATGCTGAAATGCCACTGTCGGTAATCGGAAATCGGCCGACAACTTCCGATGGCGAATGCCGTTCCGGTTATCGCTCAATCAACTGGTAACCAGGCAACAGATGATGCCCAGACGGTGGATCGCGAACCTGCTCCGGCGACCGGCGGTCCGCTACGCGTTGCTCGGGCTTCTTGTGGCGGTGATGGCGGGTCTGTCGCTGCTGGGAGCCTGGAACAGCTATCGCGCCGAAAGCGCCGCGCGGAATCGCCTGATCGATCGGCACGTGTCCGAAATCCGGAACACGATCAATGACCCGATGGTGGATTACAGCCAGGCGCTGCGCGCCGCGGCGGGGCTTTTCCATACCACGTCACCGGTGGACCGGGAGGTATGGAACCGCTTTGCCGATACGCTGGATCTGCGCGCGGCCTACCCCGGTATTCAGGGGATCGGCTTCGCGCGTTTCCTGACAGCCGGGGAAGTCGCGGACTTCGAGCGACGTGTACGCAGTGACGGTTTCCCGGATTTCCGGGTGCACCCCAGAGAACCTGCCCGCGCCGACTTCACCGCGATCGAATATCTCTCACCCCTGGACGAGCGCAACCGTCGTGCGCTGGGCTATGACATGCGGTCGGAACCCACTCGCGCCAAGGCAATGCAGGCCGCCTGGGCAAGCGGCGAACCGGCCTTGTCCGGCCCGGTGACCCTGCGGCAGGAACTCAACCGGAATACCCAGGCCGGCACGCTGCTCTACCTGCCCGTTTATGCCGACGGGGCCGACAGCAAGGGCGCGGACCAGACCCTGACCGGGTTCGTCTACGGCGTCTTCCGCATGGGCGACCTGTTCCAGACCCTGCTGGTCAGACGGCTGGAGGATTTCCACGTCCAGGTATTCGATCAGTCCGGCAGCCTGCTGTTCGACTCCCTGCCCCATGACGCCCCGACGAATACGGTGTCGCGTGCCACCACGGTCACCGTCGGCGGGCGCGAATGGCGGGTCACGATACGCCCCCTGCCTGCCTTCGGGCGTGGCCTCACGGGCGCCTACTGGCTGGTTCTGGTCGCGGGACTGCTGATGACCGGACTCGTCTTTTCGACGCTGTGGAACCTCTTGCGATCGGAACGGCGTGCCTTCGATGCCGCCGGCAAGCTCAGTCGCGCCTATGCCGACTCGGAGAAGCGCCAGCGCGCCATCGTCGAAGCCACGGTGGACGGGATCATCACCGTGGGCGAGCACAACCGGATCACCAGCTTCAGCGCGGGGGCCGAGCGCATTTTCGACCGCCCCGCGCAAACCATGCTGGGTGCCGACATGATCACCCTGTTTCCGCCCGCCGAACACGACCGGATACTCGCGATTGCCCGCGACTTCTTCGCCGGTGGGGGGCCTGAGGGCGGCGCGCTGCGCTTCGAGGCTGACGCGGTGGATGCCCACGGACGGATTTTCCCGGTCAGCATCGCGGTCAATGCCATGAACACCGGCGAAGGCATGCAGGCCGTGGCACTGGTCGCGGATATCTCCGAACGGCGCAAGGCGGAGGCCAGAATCCAGCATCTGGCATTGCACGACTCGCTGACCGGACTGGCCAATCGCCGGCGGATGCAGGAGCAGCTCGAACAGGCCGTAAGGCAGGCCGGTGAATCCGACAGCCAGCTCGCGGTGATGATGATCGACCTGAATCGGCTCAAGCGGATCAACGATGCGCGCGGGCATCACGCCGGCGATGCGCTGCTCCGCCGGGTCGGCGGCCGCTTGCGTCAGGCGATTGCCGACAAGGACTTCGTGGCCCGGATGGGCGGGGACGAATTCGTGGTGCTGGTCCCGGACGCACAGGACGCCACCCGGGTGGGAAAACTGGCCGACGAGCTGCTGTCGCTGATCAGCCAGCCGATGATCATCGACGGCGAGCGGCTATACCCGCGGGCGAGTCTTGGCATCGCCATGTACCCGGAACACGGCCGCGATCCGGAAACGCTGCTGCGTCACGCCGACGCCGCCATGTACAACGCCAAGCGCGACAAGGCCGACAGCCACGTCTGGTTCAGCCAGGCCCAGGCCGACGATGACCCGGATACGCTGCGTCTGGAGACGGACCTGCGGGAGGCGCTCTCCGCCGGTGATCAGCTTTTCCTGCGCTTCCAGCCACAGTTCCGGTTGAGCACGGCGTCATTGATCGGTTTCGAGGCCCTGGTGCGCTGGCAACATCCCGTTCGCGGCGAACTGTCGCCCGCGGATTTCATCGATCTGGCCGAGGATGCCGGCTTGATGACGGCCCTGGGTGACGCCGTCGTCAACCTCGCCTGTCGCGAATTCGCCCGTTTGCGGACAGAGGTCGGCTTGGATCTCCCGGTGGGCGTGAATATTTCGCCGCGCGAGCTGGTGGCCGAGCGCTTCGTGGAGCGCATCGCCGGCTGCCTGGACCAGTACGGCCTGCCGTCGTCGATGCTCACGCTGGAGATCACCGAAAACGTGCTGATCGAGAGCCCGACCATTGCCGCCGAGGCGCTCGCCCGCCTGCGGCGGCGCGGTATACGCATCGCGATTGACGATTTCGGTACCGGCTATGCCAGCCTGTCGTATCTCAACCGCTTCCCGGTGGATGTGCTCAAGATCGACAAGCAGTTCGTGCGCGACATCCTGCTGGACCGTAACGACTGTGCCATCGTCAACGCCATTATCGGCATGGCCCACAACCTGGAGCTGGAAGTGGTGGCGGAGGGTGTGGAAACCGCCGAACAGATGAGTCTGCTGAAGTCGCTGGGCTGCGACACCCTGCAGGGTTATCTGCTCGGCCGCCCCATGCTCGGCAGCGACATCGCCGCGTTCCTGCGCACCGCCGAACGAATTTCGTCCCAGATCGAGGCGGCCTGACGCACCCGCCTATTCCGTGGGCTCGTAACCCAGGTTCGGGCCGATCCAGCGTTCCGCGGTTTCCACGTCCCAGCCCTTGCGCTTGGCGTAGTCCTGCACCTGATCCTTGGCGATGCGGCCGACCACGAAGTAGCGGGATTCCGGGTGACTGAAGTAGAAGCCCGATACCGCCGCCCCGGGCCACATGGCACGGGATTCGGTCAGTTCGATGCCGGTGGTGTTTTCCACGTCCAGCAGCTCCCAGATGTCGTCCTTCTGGGTATGTTCCGGGCAGGCCGGATAGCCGGGCGCCGGGCGGATACCGTCATACTTTTCGGCGATCAGGTCCTCGTTGGGCAGGGCCTCGTTGGCGCTGTGGCCCCAGATTTCGGTGCGCACGTGCTTGTGCAGCCACTCCGCGAAGGATTCGGCCAGGCGGTCGGCCAGCGCTTCCACCATGATCGCGCTGTAGTCGTCGTTGGCGGCCTTGAATTCCTCCACCTTGGCGTTGGAGCCCAGCCCGGCGGTTACGGCAAACCCGCCGACCCAGTCCGGCTTGCCGCTGTCCTGCGGCGCGATGAAATCGGCCAGGCAGCGGTTGGGTACGCCCTCGCGGTGCTCGGCCTGCTGGCGCAGGTTGTGGATCGTGCGCAGGGTCTGCGACCGATCGTCGGACAGCACCGCGATGTCGTCGTCATTCACCGTGGCGGCCGGGAAGATGCCGGCCACGCCATTGGCGGTCAGCCATTTCTCGTCGACGATCTGCTTGAGCATGGCCTGGGCGTCATCGAACAGCTTGCGGGCCTCGGGGCCCTTGTTCGGATCGTTGAGGATGTTGGGATAGCGGCCCTTCATCTCCCAGGACATGAAGAACGGCGTCCAGTCGATGGTCTCGATCAGGATCTCGATCGGGAAATCCTCGAATACGTACATGCCGGACTGGGCGGCGCTGTTCGCGCCCGCGGCCGCCACCGCTTCACCCGCTTCCGCCACCGGCTGGCGCCGGGCGTAGTCGGTGGCCTCGGGCAGCACCGGGTGCGGCGGGTCGTAGTTGTCCCAGTCCAGCTTTACCTTGTTGGCGCGGGCATCGGCCAGCGACAGGAATTTCTGCTGACGTTTGCTGGCGTGGCGCTCGCGCACTTCGTCGTATTCCTTCTTGAGCTCTTCCTGCATCGTCTTGCGCGAATCCGGCAGGGCGAGCTTGGAGGCCACCGGCACCGACCGGCTGGCGTCCTTCACCCACACCACGGGCTGATCGTAGGTGGGGTCGATCTTGACCGCGGTGTGGGCCCGTGACGTGGTGGCCCCGCCGATCATCAGCGGCTGGGTCATGCCGCGCCGCTGCATTTCCTTGGCCACGTTGACCATCTCATCCAGGCTCGGGGTGATCAGGCCGGACAAACCGATGATGTCGGCCTTTTCCTCTTCCGCCGTATCCAGAATCTTCTGCAGCGGCACCATCACGCCCAGGTCAACCACTTCGAAGTTGTTGCACTGGAGCACCACGCCGACGATGTTCTTGCCGATGTCGTGGACGTCGCCCTTGACCGTGGCCATGATGATCTTGCCGTTGTTGCTGCCCTTGTCGGCCTCGGCCTTTTCTTCCTCGATGTAGGGCAGCAGGTGAGCCACGGCCTTCTTCATCACCCGGGCGGATTTCACTACCTGGGGCAGGAACATCTTGCCGTCGCCGAACAGGTCGCCCACCACGTTCATGCCGTCCATCAACGGTCCCTCGATCACGTCGAGCGGCCGGGTGGCGGCCTGGCGAGCTTCCTCGGTGTCGTCAACCACGTAGCTGTCGATGCCCTTGACCAGCGCGTGTTCCAGGCGCTTGTTGACCTCGAACTCGCGCCAGGCCAGGTCTTCCTGGCTGGCCTTTTCCTTGCCGTCGCCCTTGAACTCCTCGGCCATGTCGAGCAGAGCTTCCGTGGCGTCCGGATTCCGGTTGAGCACGACGTCCTCGACCGCCTCGCGCAGTTTCTCCGGAATCTGGTCGTAGACGTCGAGCTGACCGGCGTTGACGATCGCCATGTCCAGACCGGCCGGGATAGCGTGATAGAGAAACACCGAGTGCATTGCCCGACGCACGCCCTCGTTGCCCCGGAACGAGAACGACACGTTCGACAGCCCGCCGGAGACGTGCACGCCCGGGCAGGATTCACGCACCCGCTTGGTGGCATTGATGAAGTCCACCGCGTAGTTGTTGTGTTCCTCGATGCCGGTGGCGATGGCGAAGATGTTGAGGTCGAAGATGATGTCGTGCGGCGGGAAGTCCAGCTTCTCGCGCAGCAGCTTGTAGGCCCGCTCGGCGATTTCCACGCGGCGGTCCTCGTCGTCGGCCTGACCGTCCTCGTCGAAGGCCATGATCACCACCGCGGCGCCGTAGTCGAGGCACAGCTGGGCTTTCTCCAGGAACGCCTCCTCGCCTTCCTTGAGCGAGATCGAGTTGACGATCCCCTTGCCCTGGATGCATTGCAGCCCGATCTCGATCACCTCCCACTTGGAGGAGTCCACCATCACCGGCACCCGGGCAATATCCGGTTCGCCGGCGATCAGGTTGAGGAAATGCCGCATGGCCTCGGCCGAGTCCAGCATCCCCTCGTCCATGTTGACGTCGATGATCTGGGCGCCGTTCTCGACCTGCAGACGGGCGACTTCCAGCGCCTCGTCGTAGCGATCTTCCTTGATCAGGCGGCGGAACTTGGCACTGCCGGTGACATTGGTCCGCTCACCGACGTTGACGAAGATATTGTTACGTTCCATAAACTTTACTTATCCGAAGATTTCGGGAATTTCCAGGAAAGACGTTTAACCGCAGATTGCGCAGATTGACGCAGATTTCAGGTGCGCTAGTCAGGCGGCCGGGATCTCGACAGGACGAGTCGTCTGTGTTGAAGACTGGACTCCCCGAAGTTGATCAGCAACGCGCGCTCAGCACCAGTGGCTTGCAGGTAGTTGATTACCTGCGCCTGTTCATTCCGGGTTATGCGTTCAATAGCCTTGATCTCGACAATGACCTCGTTGTAGCAGATGAAGTCGGCTCGGTACGAGCACGCCAGCGGTTGCCCCTTGTAACGAATGTCGAGCCGGCACTCTTGCTGACAGGGAATATCGCGGGCCTCGAATTCCAGGGCCATGGCTTCCTGGTAAACAGCCTCCAGGAAGCCCGGCCCCAGGACTCGGTGCACTTCCATGGCAGCACCGAGGATTGCGTATGTCTGCGGGTCCCGATGCTCACCCAAAACAATCTGCGCCAATCTGCGAAATCTGCGGTTACCTCTTCTAGCTTCAGGCAGCCGAGATCGTGAACGGCTCCAGCCCCGACAGCCGCATGGCCGGTTTGATGTCCGGTATCTGGCGCGGGCTGGCGCCGGCCACGGCTTCGGCGATGGCACCGATATGTTCGGGCGTCGAGCCGCAGCAGCCGCCGGCGATGTTGAGCAGGCCGGATTCGGCCCATTCGCCGATGTGCTTGGCCATTTCGTCCGGGGCCAGGTCGTACTCGCCGAATTCGTTGGGCAGACCGGCGTTCGGGTAGGCATGGATGTAGCAAGTAGCGATGCGCGACAGCTCGGCCACGTATTCGCGCAGCGCATCCGGCCCCAGGGCGCAGTTCAGGCCCATGGTCATCGGCCGCCCGTGGGCCACCGAGTTGTAGAAGGCTTCGGTGGTCTGGCCGGACAGTGTGCGCCCGGAGGCGTCGGTGATGGTGCCGGAGATCATCAGCGGCACATCCTCGCCGCGCTCGCGCATCAGCTTGCGGAAGGCATACACCGCGGCCTTGGCGTTGAGCGTGTCGAAGATCGTTTCCATCAGGATGATGTCCACGCCGCTGTCCAGCAGTGCCTCGGTGGCTTCACCATAGGCCTGGGCCAGCTCCAGGAAACTGGTGTTGCGCTTGCCGGGGTCGTTCACGTCCGGCGAGATGGAGGCGGTGCGGTTGGTGGGCCCGATCACGCCTGCCACCCAGCGCGGGCGGTCCGCGGTGCTGTACTCGTCGGCCACTTCCCGCGCCAGCGCCGCCGACGCCTGGTTCATTTCCGCCGCCAGCGATTCCATCGAGTAATCCGCCTGGGCGATGGTCGTGGCTGAAAACGTATTCGTGGTGATGATATCCGCGCCCTGCTCGGCATACTGCGCATGGATATCCCGGATCAGGTCCGGCTTGGACAGGGTGAGCAGATCATTGTTGCCCTTGAGATCACTGTCCCAGTCGGCAAATCGCTCGCCGCGGTAGTCGTTCTCGTCCGGATCGTGGTTCTGGATCATGGTGCCCATAGCCCCATCGATCACCAGAATGCGTTCGGCCAGTGCCGCCTTGACGTCGCTCATGACTGTTCTGCTGTCGAAACGTATGCAACAGAGTATATCCGCTTATGCGGATAGGCGAAAAATCCAACGAGCGGCCAGCACACCCTAAAACCGCCGTCAGACCGATCATGGCGGGCGGTCCCGGCGCGCCGAGGGGAGCTTCGCAAGTTGACCCGATGACGTCGCGCGCCTACTGTTCGCGCCCTGCAGGTTCGCTGCCGCCAATGGCGGCGGCGTGAAACGGGAAGCCGGTGCATCGCGATGATGAAATCGCGGCCAGTCCGGCGCTGCCCCCGCAACGGTAGGCGAGTCATGGGTGTCTGCAACCGCCACTGGGCCGGATGGTCCGGGAAGGCGCAGGCCCCGGCAAATAGCCGCTCGCAAGCCCGGAGACCGGCCTGTGGTGATCGATTCTGGCGCTGCGGTGGGCGGCGGTCCGGCTGGCGGTATCCGGGCGCCCCTGCCCGTCCGGCCAACCTGTCCCCGACCCTCCCCGCCCGAACGGTGCGCCGCCGGCGCACCGGCAATACGACGAACAGGGTGGACCCGATGGACACGGACGACAGAACCCGCCGGCACAACGCGGCGATGGAAAAGCAGAAAACCCGCGTCGATGCCGGCATCGAGGCCGCGGACACCGAACGCGGCGTACTGGTGCTGCTTACCGGCAACGGCAAGGGCAAGTCCAGTTCCGCCTTCGGCATGGTGATGCGGGCGCTCGGCTACGGGCACCGGGTGGGGGTGATCCAGTTCATCAAGGGCGTGCAGCTTTCCGGCGAAGAGCTTTATCTGCAACAGCATTGCCCCCATGTGGATTTCCACCAGATGGGGACCGGTTTCACCTGGGACACCCAGGACCGCAGCGGTGATATCGCCGCGGCGCAGGCGACCTGGGCCCTGGCCGAGCCGATGCTGGCCGATCCGGCCTATGATCTGGTGGTGCTGGATGAACTGACCTACATGCTGGGTTACAACTATCTCGACACCACGCAGGTTCTCGAGGCCATCGCCAACCGGCCGCCGGAACAGTCGGTGGTCGTGACCGGGCGTGGTGGCGGCCGCGAACTGCGGGAACTGGCGGATACCGTGTCCGAAGTGAAGGATGTCCGGCACGCCTTCGCCAGCGGCATCAAGGCCCGCCGCGGCGTGGACTACTGACCCGCCGCGATTCCCGATGACCGCCACCACCCTCATGGTCCAGGGCACCGCCAGCGATGCCGGCAAATCCACGCTGGTGGCCGGCCTGGGCCGGGCCTGGTACCGGCGCGGGGTCGCGGTGGCCCCGTTCAAACCGCAGAACATGGCGCTGAACAGCGCCGTGGCGGCCGACGGCGGCGAGATCGCCCGGGCCCAAGCGGTGCAGGCCCAGGCCTGCGGCGTCGCACCCACCACCGACATGAGCCCGGTGCTGATCAAGCCGGCCAGCGACACCGACGCCCAGGTCATCATCCACGGGCGGCCGGTCGGCGACATGTCCGCGGTGGGCTACCAGGCTTACAAGGCCACGGCGATGAAGGCGGTCCTCGAGTCGCACCGTCGTCTTTGCCAGCGTTTCGACCGGGTGCTGGTGGAAGGCGCCGGTAGCCCCGCCGAGATCAACCTGCGCGACAACGACATCGCCAACATGGGTTTCGCCGAAGCCGCCGACTGCCCGGTGCTGCTGGTGGCCGATATCGACAAGGGCGGCGTGTTCGCCCAGATCGTGGGCACGCTGAAACTGGTCTCGCCCTCCGAGCGCGATCGCATCATCGGATTCGTGATCAATCGCTTCCGCGGCGACATCGCCCTGCTCCAGTCCGGCCTGGACTGGCTGGAGGCCCGCACCGGCAAGCCGGTGTTCGGCGTGCTGCCCTATCTTCAGGGGCTGCATCTCGAAGCCGAGGACGCAATCCGCAGCGAACAGCGCCTGGCCTCGGAGACGGCGCTGAACGTGCAGGTGCCGGTGCTGCCGCGCATCAGCAATCACACGGATTTCGATGCCCTGCGGCTGCACCCGGGCGTGAACCTGCAATGGGTCGGACCCGGGCGCGAACCCGGGCCGGCCGATCTGATCATCCTGCCCGGCAGCAAGAACGTGCGGGCCGATCTGACCTGGCTGCGTGACCAGGGCTGGGAGACTCATATCCGGCGCCATCTGCGCTACGGGGGCAAGCTGCTGGGCATCTGCGGCGGGTATCAGATGCTGGGACGGCAGGTGGCCGATCCGCACGGGGTCGAGGGCCAGGCCGGCAGTACCGCCGGTCTGGGACTGCTGGCGCTGGCTACCGAGCTGGGCGAGACCAAGCATCTGCAGAACGTCACCGGCGCACTCGCCGCCGGCGGCGCGGTGTGTGGTTATCGCATCCATTGCGGCCACACCGAGGGCGACGCGCTGGCCAATCCGTTTCTGCAGTTACGGGACGGGCCCGACGGCGCCGTCTCGGCCGACAACCAGATTGCCGGCACTTATCTGCACGGCCTGTTCGATACCGCCGACGGCTGCAACGCCCTGCTGGCCTGGGCCGGTCTGCCCGACGCGGCGGCGGACAGCCAGCACGACATCCGCGAAGCCGAGCTGAACCGTCTGGCTGACGCGATCGAAGCGGCCATCGACCTGGACCGGCTGCCATGACGGGTCTTCGCCTGACCCTGGCGCTGGCGGTGCTGACGCCCGTCAGCCTGATCGTGGCCATCATGGTGGGCGCGGTGTCCCTGCCGGCCACCGAGGTTCTGGGCTCGCTTATCGGCATCGGTGATGACGGCCGCACGGCCCTGATCGTGGAGGCAATCCGCCTGCCGCGGGCGCTGCTTACCGGCCTGGTCGGGGCGCTACTGGCCATCTGCGGGGCGGCCATGCAGGGCCTGTTCCGCAATCCGCTGGCCGACCCCTCGCTGATCGGCGTGACCGCCGGCGCGTCGGTCGGCGCCAGCCTGATGATCGTGTTCGGCGGGACATTGGCCGGCCTGGGCGGGCTGTCGTTGATCTCGCTGGGCGCCTTTGCCGGCGGTGCCGGCGCGGTGGCGCTGGTCTACCGGCTGGCCACCGGGCCCGGTGGTACCTCGGTGGCCACCATGCTGCTGGCCGGCATTGCCATCGCGGCGCTGGCCGGCAGTGCCGGCGGCCTGCTCGAGTTCCATGCCAGCAACGAGATGCTGCGGCGGATCAGCCTGTGGCGGATGGGCGGCCTCGAGGGGGCCAACTGGCCGCGGGTGGGCATCGTCGGGGTGATTGCCGCGGCGGTACTGACCATGCTGCCCCGCCAGGCCGGCGCCCTGAATGCCCTGCTGCTGGGCGAATCGGAAGCCCGGCACCTGGGCATTCCGGTGAATGCGGTGAAGCGCCGGCTGATCCTGCTGACGGCGGCCGGCGTCGGGGTATCGGTGGCGGTGGCTGGGGCCATCACATTCGTGGGTCTGGTGGTGCCGCACATCGTGCGCATGCTGATCGGCCCGGATCACCGCTGGCTGCTGCCGGCCTCGGCGCTCGCCGGGGCCGTGCTGCTGTTGTGGGCGGACATCCTCGCCCGCACGCTGGTGGCACCCACCGAACTGCCGGTCGGCCTGCTCACGGCGCTGCTCGGCGCGCCGTTCTTCATTTCGCTACTGCGCCGCCGCCACGAATACGGCATGACCTGATGACGCTGTCCATTCGTAATCTGGGCCTCGCCATCAACGGCCGCTCGCTGCTCGACGACATATCGCTCGAGGTTGCGCCGGGCGAAGTACTGGGCGTGATCGGGCCGAACGGGGCCGGCAAGACCAGCCTGATCCACGCGGTTATCGGGGATCTGGTCCTGCAGCACGGCGAAGTCCGCTTCGGCAACCTGCCGCTGGCCGACTGGCCGGCTCGCGAGCGCGCCTGCGCGGTGGCGCTGCTGCCGCAATTCTCGACCCTGGGTTTTCCGTTCACGGTGCGTGAAGTGGTGCGACTGGGCCGCGGCCCCCACGCCACCGGTCGGCGGATTGACGAGGCCATTGTCGACGAGGCCTGCGCGGCCACCGATATCGCGCATCTGCGGCAACGGCCCTATACCCATCTGTCCGGCGGCGAGAAGCAGCGGGTGCAGCTGGCGCGGGTGCTGACCCAGATCTGGCGCGCCGAGGATGCGCCCGCACGGCTGTTGCTGCTCGACGAACCGGTGGCGGCGCTGGATATCGGGCATCAGCAGCTGGTGACGCGACAGGTCCGGCGCTTCGCCGATCAGGGCGTGGCGGTGGTCATGATCCAGCACGACATCAGCCTGGCGGCCCGTTGTGCCGACCGCCTGATCGCGCTGCGTGACGGCCGCCATATCGCCGAGGGCCGGCCGGCCGAGGTCGTGACCGAACCCATTCTGCGCCGGCTGTTCGATGCCGACGCCCGGGTGATCGCCCATCCCGACACCGGCACCCCGGTGGTGCTGCATGGTTAGCCGGCGCGGGCTGGCCCTGACCCTGGCGTTCGTCTCCGGCGTCGCCACGGCCGAATCGGCCGTCGTGGTGACGGATTCGATGGACCGCGAGATACGCCTGACCCAGCCGGCCGAGCGCATCATCGCGCTAGCGCCGCATCTGGCGGAAAACCTCTATACCGCCGGTGGCGGCGACCGGCTGGTGGGCACCATGGCGCACAGCGACTACCCGCCCGAGGTGCGCGAGCTGCCCGAGGTGGGCGGCTACGGCGGCATCAGCCTGGAGGCCATCGCCGCACTGGAACCGGATCTGGTGCTGGCCTGGGCCTCCGCACCGGGTGCCTCGGACGCCAGCCTGGCCCGGATGCAGTCGCTGGGCATTCCGGTCTACGTGAACCAGCCGCGAACGCTGGATGATATTGCGCAAACCGTGATCGACCTCGGTCGGCTTGCCGGCACGCCAGCCGCCGCCCGTGACGCCGCCGCAGCGTTCCGCGACGGTCTTTCAGCGCTGCGCCAGCGCTACGCCAACCGCGCACCGGTGACCGTGTTCTACCAGGTCTGGAACGACCCGCTGCAGACCATCGGCAGCAATCACGTGATCGCCGAGGTGCTCGAACTCTGCGGGGCGCGCAACCTGTTTGCCGATACCCGCAGCCTGGCACCGCAAATCAGCCTGGAGGCCGTGCTGGAACGCGATCCGCAAGTGATCGTGGCCGGTGGTGCTGGCTCGGCGCGTCCGCCCTGGCTGGACGACTGGCGGCGCTGGCCATCGCTTCAGGCAGTGCGCGACAACAACCTGGTGCACGTGCCGGCGGATCTGCTGCAGCGTTCCAGCGTACGAATTCTGGAGGGCGCCGGGATTCTCTGCCGCCGGCTGGACGCCGTGCGCGATGACGCCGGCGAGACCGGACAGGCACGATAAATCATGCCCACCCGGTCTGACGCCGTCGGCTGATTCCGCTCAGGGTGCCGCGGTCGCGAAATCGATCCCGCTGGGCAACAGTTCGGTGGCAATGGAGTTGCTGATCAGATCCATGCCCGGCTCCAGCAGGTCGATACGGGGATTGCCAAGATCAGCATTGGCAATCCACAACAGCCCTGCCGGACCCACGGCCAGGTCCCGCAGATCCAGCGACGTCAGGCCGGCGACAGGATCGGGGTCGATCTCACCGGTGGCCGGGTCGAAGCGGCGGAGGTCGGCAATCGTGATGAAGCTGTCGTTGGTGCCCTGGTAGCCGATGAAGTAGCCGTTGTCGTCATCCACCACGGCCACGTCGTCAACGATGCCGGTCTCTTCGGTGGCGGTGACCAGCGTGGAGACTTCGTAAGTGTCGGGGTTGATGACATCCACGCCGGAAAATTCCGTGTTGACCGGAAAGGTATCGCCGGTGTTCTGCACCAGCAGGCCGATGCCCGGCTGGAACTGGATATCAGCCGGGTTGCGGCCGTTCAGCGCGATGCCGTCGCCGCAGGCATCATCCGGCGGCTCGTCCGTGGCAATCGGCTGATTGTTGGCGACATCGAAGACCGCCACGCAGCTGGTGTTGGCCGGATCGAAGGCCGCGTCCAGGCGCTGCAGGGTGATGAACAGGCGTCCGTCCACGATCACGCCGGCGGACATGCGCGGCGCCGGGGCGCCGTCCGGTGTGTAGGCGGACAGGTCCAGCACTTCGTCGGTCCAGAACTCATCTTCGGTGGCTGCCGAGGGGTCGACAATCCAGGCATCCTGCTTGCCGTAGCGCAGCAGATAGGCCTTGGTGTCGCTGGCGAATACCAGTTGATAGGGGTTGGCGGAGCCCTGTTCACCCTGAGCCAGCGCCGAATAGCCGCCCTCGCCCCAGATTTTCGTGTTCGGCTCATCCAGGCTGAACTTGTTGATGCGATCGGCCTGGAACTGCTCGATGCGGTAGAAGTCGCTGCCTTTGGTATCCACGGCGATGCCGGCATCGGTCGCGGTGTTGTCCAGCGGCATGATGGTCATATCGCCCTCCTCGCCGAGATCCACCAACTCGATCTTATTGCTGCCGAAGTCGGTTCCCGACGTGGCGATCACCGCGGTGTCGGCCGTGATTGGTGCGCCACCGCCACCCGCCGATCCGCCGCCGCTGCCCCCGCAGGCGGTGAGTGCCAGGGAAGCCGCCGCCACGGCGATGAGCCGGGCACCCGCGACCCTTGTGGGATCTTTGAATAGATTGGTGTTGTGCATGGTGGAATCTCCCTTCTTGTGGATCAGAATTGCTGTTGCAGCGTCACGAAATAGCTGCGCCCTGGACTCGGGAACCGACTGAAGTCCTGGTAGAGCTCGTCGGTGGCGTTGCTGACTTCCAGGGTCAGTCCGGTCCGGCGTCCGCCCGACCATTCCCGTTCCCAGGCCAGCGTGCCGCCGAGCGTGCGGCGGGCGTCGGCCGGCAGCAGATTGGCGGCGTCGTAGAACAGGCCGTCGTCGTAGCGGTAATCCAGCGCCAGGCGAAAATCGCCCAGCGTCCAGGCGCTGGTGAGCCGCGCGCTGTCGTGGTAAACGCCCGGCAGCTGCTTGCCGTCGCGGTCGGCGATGCCGGGCGAGTCGTTCTCGGAATCCTGGGTGCTGGCGCTGACGGTCAGCGTCCACCAGTCCAGCGGACGATAGCTGGCCTCGAACTCGACGCCGACCACCTCGGCGGCGATGTTGACGAACCGGCCGACGCCCCGGGCGTTGTAGACCGCCACAATCGCCGGGTCGAGGTCGCGCCGGAAACCGGTGAGTTCGACATGACCCCGGCCGTAGGCGGCGCAGGCGCCGATCTCGGCGTTCAGGCCTTCTTCCGCCTCCAGGCCCGCGTTGCCGACGAACAGGCCGCGCTGGCCGAAGCGTTCCAGCAGTGTCGGAATCCGGATCTGCCGGGCGACGTTGGCGTAGAGACCCAGCCATGAGGTTGCGGCCAGGCGCCCGCCGAGCTGCCAGCCGAGATGATCCTCGTCGCTGTCGTCGCTGTCGTCGCGGCGTCCGCCGCCGGCCGTGTCGATATCGTCGAACACGTCGAAGCGGCGCAGCGCGGCTTCGGTCGTAAGGAAACCGCCGGCGCTGCGCCATTCATGACTGAGCGCGGTGACCAGCTTGACTCGCTCGCGCCGCAGGACGCCTTCGGCATCCAGGGCGTCGTCCTGACGCTGCCCGGTATGCGAGGCATCCACCGTCAGGCCGAATACGTGTCCGCCATGCAGCCAGCCCAGACTGCTGTTGCCGCCGATCCGGCGGGTATCCGTCTGCACGTCCTGTCGCCCGACCCCCACCCGGCCGGTCCGGTTCTGATAGCGCTCCTCGATATCCGACCAGACCAGACGGTGGCTCTGGTGCAGGCGGCCGTCGAAGGCGCCGATATCCTCGTAGTGCACCTGCACACGCTGATCGCGGGTATCCAGACGCGCCCGGTTGTCGCGGAAATTCTGGATGGTGGGCACGCCGCGCTCGGTGTCGCGCCATTGCAGCAGCGCATCCAACCGGCGTTCGTCATCCAGCCGGTAGCCCAGCTTGCCGCTCAGCTGATGCTGATCGAAATCGGCGTTGCGGCGGGTGGTGGTGTCGCCGTCGTTCGGGTTGAACCAGGCGGCCTGATTGGGATACGTAAAGTCATTGTCTGCGGCCTGGTGGTCATAGGAGAGCCAGTAGCCGAGATCCCCGTCCCCGCCGCTGTGGAACAGCCCGGCCCGGCGTGCGCCGAATGAACCGGCGCCGAGGGTGGCGCGGGTCACCGGATCACGACCGGTGGCCAGCGACGTCAGCGAGACGACCCCGCCGACGCCGGCTTCCGCGAAGCGCGCCGGCGGGCTGCCGGGATAGGTGCGGATGCGGGCGATGTCGGCCAGCGAGAACAGACCGAGATCCACGCCGCCGGTGACCGGATCGTTGAGCCGCATGCCGTCCAGATAGACCTGGACCTGCTTGCTGGACGACCCCCGGATGGAGATGGCCGCGGGACTGCCCAGCCCCCCGGTCCGACGAATCTGCACGCCCGTCTCGCCGTCGAGCACGCCGGCCAGATCGGTAATGCGGTTGGCGAAGCGCTCGCGCTCGATGGTTCGCACCGCGCCCGTGCGCTGCGCCGCTTCCGTGGTGTCGGCGGCGTTGAGCGGGCCGGCGCCGACCTCGATCGGCGCCAGTTCGGCGGTGTCGGAATCAGCGGCCAGGAGTGCGCCGCTCGCGGCCCACAGCCCTGCCAGCATGCAGCCGGCCGCCAGCGCCCTGCCCGGCGCGGTGTGCGTTCGAATCATCTTGTCCCCGGATAACACCACCCGCGCTGCGCCATGGCCCGGCGCGGGCGTTCCTGTTGCAAACAGCTATCAGAGGGACGGCAAGAAAGGTATGCCCCACGCCATCGCCCACCGCAATGACGTTGATAGCCGATGGCAGGCCGGTCTCCGGGCTCTCGACCGCGGGGTCGATTACCGTTGCGGGGGCAGCGTTGGTTTCGCACCAACTTCCCGTTTGCTTTTCCGTTTATCCGCGCCGCTCGGGGCGCGGCGGAAACACCTGCCACGGTTAAGTCTTGATCTTCCCCTAGTCTAGGAGGCCTCGCGCCGAAGTCAAACTGCACGCAGTAAACTTCCGACTCATGACGATGAGCAGAGCCGGCCGCCGGTGCCGGCACAAGGGGAAAACCGCATGACCCTGGACGCGGCCGGCGCGGCCACGCTGGTGCTGACGATGGCGCTGCTTTCCGTCGTACCCGGCCCGGCCGACGCAGCGATTCTGGCCCGCTCGATCAGCCTTGGCTGGCGCCACGGGATGGTTATGGTCCTGGGTATCGTCGCGGCCGATGCCGTGCTGATCGCGGTAGCGCTGGGCGGGCTGGCGATGGTGGCCGACGCCCACGCCGGACTATTCACGCTGATCCGCTACGGTTGCGGCGCGGTGCTTGTGGTCATGGGCATCCGGGCCTGGCTTGCTTCACCATCGACATCCGCCGGCCGCGACGGGGGCGCTCGGCTGGCCGGCTTTGGCACCGGTTTTCTGCTGACCCTGACCGACCCTACCGCGCTGGTGTTCTATTTCGGGCTGATGCCGGCGGTGCTGTCGGTGGATCAGGCTGGTGTCGCCGACGGTCTGCTGGTGCTGGCGCTCGCCACCGGGGTGATCCTGGCGGTGAAATCGGTGTACGTACTGGCCGCCGAGCGCGCCCGTCGCTGGCTGAGCGCCCCCCACGCACGGGTCACGCTCAACCGTCTGGCCGCGCTGCTGCTGGTTGGACTCGGGGTATTCGTGGTCGCGGGGTAGTCATCCGTTGCCGGTCATCGGACAATGCGCGACCTTCCTTGATCCGAGGCTGCCCGCCCATGGCCATTGTTTCCGTCTACGCCGCGCTGCTGGCGCTACTGTTCATTGCGCTGAGCATCAATGTCATCCGCGTGCGGCGGGCGACCCAGACGGCCCTGGGCGACGCCGGTGACGCGCGCCTGTTGCGGGCCATGCGGGTGCACGCCAATTTTGCCGAGTACGTGCCGCTGGCGCTGATCCTGCTGTATGCCGCGGCCGGGCTCGGTGCCGCAGCGATCTGGCTGCATCTGCTGGGTGCCCTGCTGCTGGCCGGCCGGCTCAGCCACGCCTGGGGCGTGTCCCGCACGCCGGAGAACCTGACATTCCGCATGGTCGGCATGGTAGCGACATTCTTCGTCCTGGCCGCCACCGCCCTGACCCTACTGGTGCTCGCCCTCGGCGGCGCCATCACCTGATAGGAGACGCCCATGCACGCCGCGCTTGCGGGCATCGAGCTCGTGGTATTCGACCTGGACGGCACGCTGGTGGATTCGGCACCGGATCTCGCGGCCGCGACCGACGCCGTGCTCGCCGAACTGGGGGCGCCCCCGGCGGGTGTGACCAAGGTGCGCGACTGGGTGGGCAACGGCACCCGCAAGCTGGTGGAACGAGCCCTGATCGACGCCGGGCTGGATCCCGCGCGTACCGAGGCGGTGCATGACCGGTTTCAGGCGCTGTATGCGGCGGCGCCCTGCGTGGAATCGCGCCTGTTCGACGGGGTGCGGGATTGCCTGGCCGCCCTGGCCGAGCACGGCATGCCCCTGGCGCTGGTCACCAACAAGCCGGCGGCCTTTCTGCCGGCCATCCTCGGCGGACTGGGAATCGAGGGCTACTTCCGCTGGACGCTGGGCGGGGACAGCCTGCCGCAGAAGAAACCCGATCCCGCACCGCTGCTGTACTGCGCCGAGCAGGCCGGCGTGTCACCCGAGCACTGCCTGATGGTGGGCGACTCACGCCACGACGTGCAGGCCGGCCGCGCCGCGGGTTTTCCGGTGGTAGCGGTAACCTACGGCTACAACCACGGCGACCCGATCACCGACAGCAACCCGGACTACGCCCTGGATTCGCTGGCCGAACTCGTAGCCTGACTACTTGCCGCCGCCGTTGTCCGGGCAGTTGTCGGTCAGCGAGGCCTGCGATATCTGACTGTCCGCCGGTACGCTGCGGGTCAGCCAGACATTGCCGCCGATGGTCGAGCCACGACCGATGGTGATGCGGCCGAGAATGGTCGCCCCGGCGTAGACCACCACGTCGTTCTCGACAATCGGGTGCCGCGGCAGGCCCTTCTGCAGATTGCCGCTGTCGTCGGCCGGGAAGCGCTTGGCGCCCAGCGTCACCGCCTGGTAGAGCCGCACGTTCTCGCCGATCACCGCGGTTTCCCCGATCACCACGCCGGTACCGTGGTCGATGAAGAATCCCGGGCCGATCTGCGCACCGGGGTGGATGTCGATGCCGGTGGAGGAATGCGCCAGCTCGGCCACCAGTCGCGCCAGCAACGGCACTTCCAGCTCATAGAGAGTATGGGCCAGCCGGTGGTGGATCATGGCCTCCACGCCCGGATAGCAGAGCAGAACCTCATCCACCGTCTTGGCCGCGGGGTCACCCCGGAACGCGGCCAGCACGTCGGTATCCAGCAGGCGCCGGATGCGCGGTAGATCCGTGGCGAAGTCGCCCACAATCCGGCGCGCCACGGCTTCCGGCTCGCCCTCGTCGCAGGGCTGGCCGCAGTGCCGGGCCATGTAGCGCAGTTCCAGACGCACCTGTTCCAGCAGCAGGTTGAGGGCGGTGTCCAGGGTGTGGCCGACGTAGAAATCCTCGCTGCGCTCGCTCAGCGCCGGCGGCCCCAGCCGCATGGGGAACAGCGCCCCGCGCAGCAGATCGAGGATCTCGGCCAGATCCCGGCGCGAGGGCAGATCGCGGCGGCCCAGTTCCTGCAGGCGGCCGGTTTCGCTGCGCCAGTCCATGCGGGTGGATCGCAGGTCGGCGGTAATCCGCTCCAGGTCCCAGGCCGGTCGGGCGTCGGACGCCTCGGGCCGGGGCGGTACGGCTTCGGGTTGATTTGGCGTCATGGCACAGCTCCTCGTCGGTTTTCGCGGCCGTCTGGCGACCCCGTCAGGGCATCATCGCCTTCATTTTGACGAATACTAGACGACTGGTCTAATATTGTCGACATGAGCCGCAGCGAAACACGCGCCCTGTTGCTTCGCACGGGTGCGGAGATCATTGGCACCCAAGGCTACAACAACACCGGCATCAACGCCGTGTTGTGCGCCGCCGGGGTCCCCAAGGGGTCGTTCTACTACTACTTCGACAGCAAGGACACATTCGGCCTGGCCGTGATCGACGCCGTAGCCGAGACCCATGCCGCGTACCTGGATCGGGTTTTGGGGGATTCGACAACGCCGCCGCTCCAGCGGCTACGGCAGTACCTGGAAGCCGGCGCCGACGAGATCGAAGCCCATGACTACTGTCGCGGCTGTCTGATGGGCAATCTCGGGCAGGAACTGGCGGCCCAGCAGCCGGCGTTCCGCGAACGACTGGAGCGCGCCTTCGCCAACTGGAGCGAACGCCTGGCCGATTGCCTCGACGAAGCGATCGCGGGCGGCGAGATCGATCCCGAGGATGATGCCCGCGAGCTGGCCGAGTTTCTTCTCATCGGTTGGGAAGGGGCCATCCTGCGAGCCAAGATCGCCCGCTCGCGCGAGCCGCTTGACGCCTTCATCCGGCTGTTCATGACCCGGGTGCTGGGCGCTCGCTGAGCCGTCGTCCATCATCGCGGGGCGCGAAAGGGCTTGTCTGTCTCACCCGGTTGCTTACCCCATGGTGCAATGATCCGGCCGGGAGATCGCCGCGCGGCCTTGCGGCCGCTCGCGATGACAGCGTTACCTATTTCATAGCGAGGCGCGACAGCGCCACGGCTATCCCGGGCGGATTCGCTTCTTGGTGACGTCAACCGGCCGCATTCGCTACGAAGCAACAGGACCGGCAGACGGGGACGCGTGGCACAATCCCGCGCATCCGCCCGCCAGGCCGACCCTCATGCCCGCACCCCGCTCGCTCTATCCCGACATCGAGCCCTACGATCAGGGCGAACTCGCCGTCTCCGATATGCACACGTTGTACTACGAGCAGTGCGGCAACCCGGCGGGCAAGCCGGTGGTATTTCTGCATGGCGGGCCCGGCGGCGGTTGCAATGCCCGCAGCCGGCGGTTCTTCGATCCCTCGATTTATCGCATCGTGCTGTTCGACCAGCGCGGCTGCGGCCGCTCCCGGCCCCACGCCAGCCTCGAGGCCAACACCCTCTGAGAATTGAGGGTAAAGCCGTAGGCATCGGAAGCAGGCCGCTAAGCGGCCGGAGCATTCTTCGAGGCGATACACCCGTCAGGGCCCGGTCGTCACGGAAGATGGCGCATTACCCGCGGCGAAGGGTGAAGCGAGGTCGATCTCACTGAGTTCTCCCGTGGCTGGATTAATCCTATAGCCCGAAACGTTGTTTCTACCCGACGTGCCGAAGCTCCCGTTCGTGGCGTAGAGAAAACGCCCGGTCGGATCGATCAGGATCGCGCTCGCGCCCTCTTCCACTGCCAGCGTCTGCTCGGGCATGTCGCCGGGGGCCCCAGCGCTGGCGTTGAGCGCGTACACCTCGATGCTGTCGTCGCTCAGGTTCAGCACGTAGGCGAAGGCGCCGTCGGGTCCGATGGCAATATCCGACGGAAAATCGCCTGTGGATACCTGCGAGCCCATCACTTCGGTGAGCGCGCCGGTCGTGGCGTCGATCACGAAAGTCTGCAGATCGTCTCCGCCCAGGGTGACGTAAGCAAAGCCGCCATCCGGGCTGATCTGTATCGCGGTGGGGGCAGTTCCCGTGGAGAACGGAGACCCGGGCAGTTCCATGAGCACGCCAGCGGTGCCGCCATCCGGGTCGACGCGGTAGCCGGAAACGCTGCCGCCGAAGCGGTTAACGACGTAGGCAAATTCACCGTTCGGAGTGATGGCGACGTCTTCCGGCCGTTCCCCGGTAGCGTCCTGTCCAAACAAGGAGCCGCCGTCGCCTTGCAGCGCGCCTCGCCCGTCGATGCTGTACGACAGGATGTTCCCCGGGCTGCCGGTGGCCAACGTGATGCGTTCAGTGACGAAAGCAAACATGCCGGACGGTTCAACAATGATATCGCTGATCTCGTCACCAGAAGGAAACGGAGACTCCGGAAGATTGTCTAGCGGCCCGTCGTCGATTTCCGTCAGATCGCCGGTGGCGCCGTCGATGGTGAAGCCGAGCACGTCGCCGTCGCCGGTGGCACTGTTCTGGGTCGCGTAGACGAAGGATTCAGTGGGGTCGACGGCGACCGCATTGGCTTCGTCGTTATCCAATGCACGGCTGCTTATCGGCGAATCCGGCGTCTGGGCCAGCGCGCCGGTCAGCGGATCGATGGCAAAGGCGGTGACGTCGCTGTCGTTGCCCGGGTTGGCGGTATAGGCGAAGCGCCCCGACGGCGCCGCCGCGATGTCGGAGGGGAACGATCTCGGCCCGGCGAAGTACGGGGAGGCGGCGTCGATCTCGGTCAGCGCGCCGGTGGCAGGATCGATGCGGTAGGCCGAGACGGTGTCGTCGCCTTCGTTGGCGACATAGGCGAAGGCCCCGCTCGAATCGACGGTGACCGATATCGGATCTTCACCGGCGGCAAACGCCGAATCGGCCACCTGGGTCAGTTCGCCGGTGGCCTGGTCAACGTGGAAGGCCGAGATATTATCGCCACTTTCACTGGTGACGTAGGCGAAGGCACCGCGCGGGTCGACGCTGACCGACACCGGCTGATCGCCGGCGGCAAACGGCGAGCCGGACAACTCAGTGAGCGCACCGCTAGCTTGGTCGACGCTGTAGGCCGTGACATTGTCGCTGTCGGCATTGGCGACATAAGCGAAGGCACCGCGCGGGTCGACGCTGACCGACACCGGCTGATCGCCGGCGGCAAACGGCGAGCCGGCCAACTCTGCGAGCGCGCCGCTGGCTGGATGGATGCTGTAGGCCGTGACATTGTCGCTGCCGGCGTTAGCGACATAGGCGAAGCCACCGCTCGGATGGACGGTTACCGACTGCGGCTCAGTGCCAGCGGCAAACGGCGAGTCGTCCAGCTCGGTGAGCGAGCCGGTGGCAGGATCGATGCGGTAGGCCGAGACGGTGTCGTCGCCTTCGTTGGCGACATAGGCGAAGGCCCCGCTCGAATCGACGGTGACCGATATCGGATCTTCACCGGCGGCAAACGGCGAGTCGGCCACCTGGGTCAGTTCGCCGGCGGCCGGGTCAACACGGTAGGCCGAGACATTACCGTCGCCTGTATTGGTAACGTAAGCGAAGGCCCCGCTCGGGTGGACGGTGACTGATCTCGCCCCGGTGCCGGAGTCAAACGGCGAACCGGCTTGCTCGACCAACGCACCGCTGGTGTCGCTGCGGCGGTACGCGGACACAGAGTCGTCGCCGGCGTTGGTCGCATAGGCAAAGCGCTGCCCGCCCACGGTCCAGTTGTCGGGCGCGGCGCTCAGCGCCGGAGTGTAGACCGGTGTTGCGGGCTGGAGGGCGAACAGACTGTCCCCGGCGACGTTCACCGCCGGGTAGGCCGCGATCTGGAAGGCCGCGGCCAGGGTGTTGTCGGCGCTGATGGTGACGTCGAAGAGATCGCCGCAGCCGGCCGCCTCCGGGCCGTCGGTGGTGACGCAACCGGCCAGGATGTTGCCCATGCTGTTGAGCCGTCGCCGGGTGGCGGCGATAGCCGGGCTGTCCGCAGCGTTAGCGTCCAGAAAATCCGACGCCCGGCCGCTACCGATGTTCACCAGGGCGCCAAGGGTCCCGGCGCGGGCATTCAGGCCAATGGCACCGGGAATGGCTGCGCAGGTGCCGGGGGTGGCGTTGCCCACGATATCCGGGCAATCCACGAAGGTGATGAAATCCTGCAGCACCGAGGTCGCGGCCGCGGTGGTCAGCTCGTTGATGGTGACGGAATCGGGAAAATCGCACCCGGAGTCCGCCGGATCGCAGTAGGGCCCCACCACGGTCATTAGCTGGCTCGCGCTGTTCACACCGCCGCCACCGGCGGCGCCCCCGCCGCTCGCGGTCAGGTAGACGAGCTGACCCTCGGCCAGATCGCCGCTCGTTACCAACGACATCAGGTCGATAGTGAAACGCCCATCGCCGTCGGTCATGGCGCCGGCCAGTTCAACGGTGGCATCGCCCGGACTTTCCCCGGCGGCATACAGCGTGACCATCGCCCCGACCGCTGGCTGCCCGCCCCCGAAGACGGCGCCGGTGATGCTGCCGGGGGCAGCCGCGATGTCGCAGAGGTCACCGAAGCCGTCGCCGTCGGTATCCTCCTGGTCGGGATTGGGAGTGGCCGGGCAATTGTCGTTGTCGTCGGCGACGCCGTCTCCGTCACCGTCGGTCATGTCGTCGCATGCGTCACCCAAACCGTCACTATCCGCGTCGTTCTGATCGGGATTGGGGGTGTCGGGGCAGTTATCGTTGCCGTTCGCAATACCGTCACCGTCGTTGTCGTTCAGGTCGTCGCAGGCATCGCCGATACCATCGCCGTCGACGTCGGCCTGATCGGGATTGGGGGTGTCGGGGCAGTTGTCGCTGCCGTTCGCAATACCGTCACCGTCGTTGTCGTTGTCGTTCAGGTCGTCGCAGGCGTCGCCGATACCGTCGCCGTCAACGTCGGCCTGGTCGGGGTTGGCCATATCCGGGCAATTGTCAGTGTCGTTGGCCAGACCGTCGTCGTCGTTGTCGTTCAGGTCGTCGCAGGCGTCGCCGATACCGTCGCCGTCCGTGTCGATCTGATCGGGGTTGGGGGTATCGGGGCAGTTGTCGACATCGTTGGCAACGATATCGCCATCATTGTCGTTCAAGCCGTCGCAGGCATCGCCAACACCATCGCCGTCGACGTCCTCCTGACCGGGATTGGGGGTATCGGCACAGTTGTCATCACCGTCGGCGATATTGTCGCCGTCACTGTCAGTCAGGTTGTCGCAGGCGTCACCAATGCCGTCGCCGTCAGTATCGATCTGGTCCGGATTGGCCCTGGCCGGACAGTTGTCGTCGCTATCGGCGATACTGTCGCCGTCGCTGTCGGTCAGATTGTCACAGACATCGCCGATGTCATCGCCATCGCCATCAGCCTGATCGGGATTGGCGGCGTCGGGGCAGTTGTCAGTGCCGTTGGCGACGCCGTCGCCGTCGTTGTCGTTGAGCTCGTCGCAGACATTCCCGATGCCGTCGCCATCGACGTCGGCCTGATTGGGATTGGCGGCGTCGGGGCAGTTGTCGCCGGCGTTGGCGACGGAATCGCCGTCGTTATCATTCAGATCGTCGCAGGCGTCACCAACACCGTCCCCGTCGACATCGGCTTGATCGGGATTGGCGGTGTCCGGGCAATTGTCAGCGTCGTTGGCCTCGCCGTCGCCGTCGTTGTCGTTGAGGTCGTCGCAGGCATCGCCCAGGCCGTCGCCATCGGTATCGGTCTGGGCCGGATTGGCATTCGCCGGGCAGTTATCCTCACCATCGGCGATGTTGTCACCGTCGCTGTCGGTCAGCTCGTCACAGGCGTCGCCCAGGCCGTCACCGTCGGTATCGGTCTGGCTCATATTGGCAATCGACGGGCAATTGTCCTGCCCCTCGGCCACGCCATCGCCATCGCGATCGTTGATGCCATCGCAGGCATCGCCAATGCCGTCGCCATCCGCATCAGGCTGATTCCCATTAGCCATGCCGGGGCAGTTATCAATCGCATCGGCGATGCCGTCGCCGTCACTGTCGTTTAGGCTGTCGCAGGCATCGCCAATCCCGTCACCGTCGGCATCGTCTTGGTCAGGATTGTTTGTTGCGAAGCAATTATCGTTGCCGTTGGCGACACCATCGTCGTCGCTGTCGTTAAATTCATCGCAGGCATCACCGATGCCATCATCGTCGATATCTTCCTGGTCGGGATTGGCTGCCGCCGGGCAGTTATCCGACGCATTGGCAACGCCGTCACCGTCGGTATCATTGAAGTTGTCGCAGGTATCCCCGATGCCGTCCCCGTCGCTATCAACCTGTTCGGGATTCGCGGTCGTCGGGCAGTTGTCGCTGGCGTCTCCAACGCCGTCGTCATCACGATCGGTCAGGTCGTCGCATGGGTCACCCGATCCATCACCATCCGTATCCGTTTGATCGGGATTGCTGGTCGCGGGGCAGTTGTCGTCGATATCCGCGACACCGTCGCCGTCGGTGTCTTCAGGCAGCCACGCCGGGGCTTGGCCATCAGCATCATCCGGTGGCGTCACACCGAACTGATTCATCAGGTTCGTCCGGGCGTCGGCCAGCAAGTCGGCATTGCCGACCGCGGCCTGGCCAATGGCGTTGAAGGCATCCCTGCCTCCGTCGTTGATCAGGCCATCGTCAGCAAAATCATCCGCCATGGCGTCCAAGGCGTTCTGCCCGCCGCCGGCAGTAAGCGCCGCGCCCGAGAAAAGCAGTAGGTTGGCACTGTCGTCGGTGTTGTCGCTGTCCTGCAACAGATCCAGCACGGTCGGTGCGGCGTTGGTGCCCATTATGGTGGAGAGTTCGCCCCGGGCTTGCGTGCGCGCGTCGCCGAAGGGTATGCCATCGCCCAGCAGGGCTTGAATGCGGGCTGCCGTAAGGTGGGTGAAAATGTTGACGTTAGCGGCTTCGGGTGCGTCGGTCAGCGCGCGCAGGGTGCGATTACCGCTGGAGAAGTTACCTGTGGTTTCGTCGAAGAAAGAGCCGCTGATCTGGAGTTCAGTGGGTCCGCTCCAGTCCAGATCGGGCAGGCTGTAGGCACCGGTGTCGTTCACCGCCTTGCTAGTTTGCCCTCCTGTACGGGCGCCATTAGCACCCAGTTGAAACGCGACGGCGGTACCACCGGGCTGAAACGGGCCCTTCTGCCCGGTCCCGGACAGGCCGGATGCAGGTGCTCTTTGCCCGGCGCCGTCTCCACCGCAGCTTGCCAGGATCAGCGCCGCGCCAAATACAATGGTGATCAGGCAAGTCTTTCTAGCCACTTTCACCGCCGAGGAACGGGCTGGCGCGGCCGAAGCGGCTACCGTGCGCGAACAGATCCTGGTAAATCGCGTAGCCATGATGGTTCCCCCTCGAGCGAGGTCTGACACCCAAAGGGGATTCGAACTGCCCCTCGATTACATCTCGCCCTTTAAAGGTATGGGTTACGGCGAGGAGCAA
Organism: Spectribacter acetivorans; assembly: GCF_031846305.1. Lineage (NCBI taxonomy): Bacteria > Pseudomonadati > Pseudomonadota > Gammaproteobacteria > Salinisphaerales > Salinisphaeraceae > Spectribacter > Spectribacter acetivorans. The sequence continues at coordinate 183,053 of NZ_JAVRHY010000001.1, read as the reverse complement.
GCAGTCGACGTGGTACGGGTATCTCACAGCCACACCTAGCCTCTGCGCTGTTACCCACCGGAACTGCAACGGTGCGCCGAGACGCAACACCAGCACCAAGGGCGAAGACTTCAAATCTGTTTGCGCTTATTTTCCCGATTCGTATCAAAAAAGACCGCGGTAACGCAAGGAGGCGTCGCCCCATCGGCGCGCAACGAATAATCCACGCGTTTACCCGGTTGCGAAAAAGGAAAAGCGGGCCCGGCACAAATCTGCCTGCCGATCCGTTGCTGGGATCGGCGGACCCTCCCGAAAACCCCGGATATCGATTGCGCCATTTTCCGGCTTCATTCCGTCGCAATGCCGGCCGACGATTTGAGGGGATACTGGTAGCAATCGGACCGAGCCGACAAGCAAAGCCAGCACTCACGGCACTACAGGCTCAGCCGTGTCCGCGCGCAAGACTACGGCAACGTCTGCGGCATCCCTGAGCGAGGAGCTTAGCCAGATCGGATCGTCAGGTGATACGCCCATGCCACAATTGCACGCTACATTCGCTCCCAATACCCCATGTGTCCAGCTCCTTCGCTTTACCCCGACATTGATCCCTACGATCAGGGCGAACTCGCCGTCTCCGACCTGCACACGCTGTATTACGAGCAGTGCGGCAACCCGGCGGGCAAGCCGGTGGTGTTCCTGCACGGCGGTCCCGGCGGCGGCTGCAATGCCCGCAGCCGGCGGTTCTTCGATCCGTCCATCTATCGCATCGTGCTGTTCGACCAGCGCGGCTGCGGCCGTTCTCGGCCCCACGCCAGCCTCGAGGCCAATACCACCTGGGACCTGGTCGATGATATCGAGCGACTTCGCACGCACCTGGGCATCGATCGCTGGCAGGTGTTCGGCGGCTCCTGGGGCTCGACACTGGCGCTGACCTACGCCCAGGCATTCCCGGACCGGGTCACCGAACTGGTGCTGCGCGGCATCTTCATGCTGCGGCAGCAGGAAATCGCCTGGTTCTATCAGTCCGGGGCCAGCAACCTGTTTCCGGATGCCTGGGAAACCTACGTGGCGGCGATTCCACCCGAGGAACGCGACGACATGGTGGCCGCGTACTACCGACGCCTGACCGATCCCGATGGCAACGTGCGGCGCGCGGCAGCCCGGGCCTGGTCGGTGTGGGAGGCAGCCACCAGTTTCCTGCACGCCAACCCCAACGCGCAGGCGGCATTTTCCAACGACAGCTTCGCCCTGGCCTTCGCCCGCATCGAGTGCCACTACTTCATTCATCGCGGCTTCTTCGAGCGCGACGACGAACTGCTGCGCGGGGTGGATCGCATCCGCCATATTCCGGCGGTGATCGTGCACGGGCGCTACGACGTGGTGTGCCCGCTGCGCAATGCCTGGGACCTGCACCAGGCCTGGCCGGAGGCCGACCTGCGCATCGTGCCGGATGCCGGCCATTCCGCCTTCGAGGCCGGCAATCGCGACGAGCTGCTGGCCGCCACCGATCGTTTCGGGTCCCGTTGACGCCGTCCCGTCTCGCGCTGCTGGCGCTGCTCTGGTTCACCGGCGTGTACCTGCGCGTGCCGGTGCTGGTGGCCCCGGCCCTGGCGCCGCAGATCGGCGGGGAGCTGGGCCTGGCTGCTGCCGGCGTGGGTGCGCTGACCACCCTGCCGGTCCTGATGCTGGGCCTAGGCGCCCTGCCCGGCGCCTGGCTGATCGGCCGCCTGGGCGCCCGCCGGGCCCTGGTGATGGCGGTGGCGCTGATGGCCCTGGCCTCGGCCGCTCGCGGCCTGGCACCACCCGCCGCGCTGCTGTTTGCCGCCACCGCGGTCATGGGCTTCGGCATTGCCGTAATGCAGCCGGCGCTGCCGGCGATCGTGGCCCGCTGGTGCCCGGGATTCACCGCACTGGCGGTGGCGGTTTACATGAACGGCATGCTGCTGGGCGAGTTTCTGGGCGCGGGTCTGACCCTGCCGCTGATCATGCCGCTGACCGGCAACGACTGGCGTCTGACCCTTCTGGTGTGGTCCCTGCCCGCCCTGCTCATTGCCGTCTTGCTGACCCGCCCGTCCGACCGGGCCCCGGATGCGGAACCGGGAACCCCGGGTTCGATTCTTGGCGGCGACCGGCGCATGTGGTCGTTCGGGCTGATTCTGGGCGCAGCCTCCACGCTGTTCTTCGGCACCAATGCCTATATGGCGGATCTGCTAGGTGCGCGCGGCGAGGCCGACCGGCTGGCCACCACCCTGTTCTGGTTTAACCTCAGTCAGGGGGCGGCATCGCTGGTAATGGTGCCGATGGCCCCGCGTCTGGTGGCCCGCCGCGAGCCGGTTCTTATCACCGGCGTGATGGCGGTCACCGGGGGACTGGCATTCCTGTGGCTGGACGGCAACGCCGCGCTGGTGGCCGCGGTGCTGCTGGGCAGCGCCACCGCCATCCAGCTGATCCTGATGGTGGCAGCCGCGCCGCATGTGGTGGCGCCCGGCGATACCGGCACCTTCTCGGCCGGCATGTTCGCGGTGGGTTACGGCATGGCCTTCGCGGTGCCCCTGGCCGGCGGCCTGCTGGCGGAGCTGTTCCAGCGGCCGCAACTGCCGATCTGGCCGATGCTGGCCTACGGCCTGCTGGTGCTGCCGCTGATCGCCCGCATGGATTTTCACCGGCACGCGGACTGACCTCGTGAGCGGTCCGCAACAACGGGCTTGACCGCCGCCCGATGTTGGGCCAATGCTGCGCTCTGTTGCAGCGATGGTGGAGGAGCCATGAGCCGACTATACGAAGAACCACATCGGGCCTTTCAGGACCATTTCGGCACCCGCGGAATCGCGGATCGGGTGGAGGACGTGGCCATGGCCACCGAGATCACCCCGGAGGCGAAGGCCTTCATCGAATCCCGCGACATGTTCTTCCTGACCACCATCGACCCCAAGGGACGCCCGACGGTCTCCTACAAGGGCGGACCGACCGGCTTCGTGAAGGTGCTGGACGACCAGACCCTGGCTTTCCCCAGCTACGACGGCAACGGCATGTACTACTCGATGGGCAACATCGACAGTTGCGCCGAGATCGGCATGCTGTTCATCGATTTCGAGACCCCGCACCGCATCCGCCTGCAGGGCCGCGGGTCGGTGTGCGCCACCGACCCGTTGCTGAGTGAATGGCAGGAGGCCGAGCTGGTGGTACGCGTCGGACTGCACGAGCTGTGGCAGAACTGCCCTCGTTATATCCACCGCTACAAGCAGATCAAGCAGTCCCGTTATGTGCCCGCCGCGGACCGGGAAACCCCGGTCGCCGGCTGGAAGCGCATCGACGGCATGCAGGACGTGCTGCGCCCGCATGAGCGTGCAGCGGTCGAACAGGAAGGCGAGATCACCCTGGACGAATGGGCGGAAAAGATCGTGACCGGGGATGAAAAGGCATGAGCACGGCCCCCATGCCGGCCGCGGGCGGCTGCCTTTGCGGCAGCATCCGCTACACCGTTACCGAGGCGCCGGCGATGTCCGCGGTCTGCCACTGCCGCAACTGTCAGCAGCAGAGCGGCTCGGCCTATTCGGTGATGATCGCCGTGCCGCTGTCCGCGCTACACTTCGATGCCGGCCAGCCCCGCTGCTATCGCGATACCGGCACCAGCGGCCAGCCGGTGGACCGCTATTTCTGCGGGGACTGCGGCTCGCCGCTGTATTCGGACGTGGCGGTGCTGCCCGGCATGGCATTCGTCAAGGCCGGTACGCTGGATAATCCGGCCTGGGTCGAACCCACCCAGGCGCTGTGGTGCGACTCGGCCCTGCCCAGCGCCCGGCTGGCCGACGACATCACGCGGCTGCCGGGCAATCCGCCGGCCTGACTATCAGTCCAGCCCGAGCAACGGGCTCGGGCCGTCGTATTCGAGCTGCCAGCAGGCCGACCAGGCCCGTTCGCGACGCCGCAGCAGCAGATAATTCCGCTGGTTGCAGTAGATTCGCCGCTGGCCCGGTAACGGCCGCATCCGGATGGGGTGCCCGGGCAGCGGCGACGAACCGAGTCTGGCCAGCGCGCCCAGGGCGCGAGCATAGCCGGTGGGCGGCGGCGGATGGGCAATGCCCGAGGCTACCAGTTGATGCAGTGGCACCGTACTGGCGGCCAGCTCGCCGCGGGTGGCCAGGTGGATTTCGCCAGAGAGCAGCGTGACCCGCTGATCGTCACGCTCATGCACGGCCAGCAGCGCTTCGAGAAACCATCGCCATTCCTCACGATGCGCCCGGCTCTGCCACTGATCACGCAGATCATCCTCGTACTTCTGCGATCCGGGCCAGAGACCGAGCAGCGTTTCCACCCCGGACAGGCGCGGCCCCAGCCCCGGTACGCTGGAAATCACCAGAACCCGTTCCGCCGTTGTCGCGGTCAGCGACCGTGTCAGCGCTTGCCAGCCGGACGGCGCCAGTACGCGATCCGGTCGACGCTGGGAGCGCAGATCCGGTGCCACGATATCCACGCCGGGTAGCGCCACCCCCCAGCCGACATGGTCACCCCCGGCGTCCCACATCGGTCCCGGCAGGGGCTGATCCGGATCGACGCCCAACTGAAACAGACAGAAGGCCCGGCGCGCCACCGAGAACACCAGCCGCCCCACCGGGTGGTCCAGACGTTCGACGGGCAGCGATCCCCAGCCGTCGCAGATGTCGTGGTCATCCCACATCATCAGCGAGGGCACGCGGGTGATCAGCGCCGCGATGCCGGGCTGCCGATAGAGATCACAGTACCGACGGACCATGTAGGCCAGCATCTGCCGGTCAAGATCGGCGGGAATTTCGTCGTCGGCCGGCAGCGGCGCATCGAGATCGGCCCACGCCCGCAGAACCGGGTCCAGCGACAGCAGCTCATCCGCATAGAGCTGATCGCCACCGTGGAGCAGCAGGTGCAGCGGGGACACCCGATTTACCGCCGCGAGGTGCCGCCACAGCGCATTGCGCTCGGACAGGTCCCGGCGGGTATCACCCTGCTCGCGGCCATTGCAGGCCACGAACGCCAGGTCCAGATCGCCGGTCAGATCGGCGCGCACCGGATACCAGTGATCGCCATAGTAGTAACCGGCATCCGGCCGGGCCGACAGACGGAAGTCGAAACGCCAGATTGCGACCCCGGCAAGCCGGGCCAGCGCCAGCGGCTTCACCGACCGCAAGGGCGCGCGCAGCCGGGCCGGTCTCGCGTCGACCGGCGTGATCACCACCGCAGCCAGACTGATGAAGTCCCGGTCGGCCGCGCGCAGCAGTAGCAGCGGACCAACGGTGGTATCAGCAACCGGAATGTCGACGGTGTTAGTCAGGGGGCGGCTCATGCGGTGACTCGATGGCAGGACTGCGACACACCGGCGGTGGTGAAACCCCGCCGCGCATCGCGCGTAAATTTTTGAATTCTCCCGACGATTTCTTTAGGTTACCCGACCTTGCTGGGCGCGGTGAGCGACTTCGCGCGCGGGCAGCCGAATTCAACCGGAGCACCTATCGTGGCCGATACGATCCGCATTCGTTCCCTTGGTTTTGTCCTGCTGATACTGGCCGGCATGGCGCCGCTGCTGGGCCAGCCCGCGCTGGCGCAGGCCGATACCGCACCGTCTGGAGAGGCGGAGGTTTCCTACGCCACGCTGGCGGACCTGCTCGAGGATGACGCCGCCCGCGAGAAGCTCATCGCCCAGCTACGCGGCATGGCGGACGAACCGGCCACGGCGGACGAAGGGAGTGCTCCGGCGGACGAGGCGGCAGCAGATACGCCGGCGGCGATTCCGGCAGAGAAAGTATCCCTGCCCCGGCGAGTGGCCCGCACCACCCAGGCGCTGGCGGAAGACCTCGGCACCCAGGTGTCAGCCGCGATGGCAGCATTCCGTGACAACCAGTCCTCGCGCGCCGCGATTGACTGGCGGGCCCTCGGCCAGAGCGCGTTTTCACTGGCGGTGATCATCGCGATCACGGTGGCACTGTTCCTGGTGCTGCGGCTGCTGGCGCATCCCTTCTACGCCCGCGCCGGACGCTGGGCACAGACCACCGAAACCGGATTGTCCGCCCTGATCCAGCGCGGCTCCATCATGGTGCTGTCGCTGGGCGTGGATATTCTGGTGATCCTGGCTGCCTGTGCCGGCGGTTACGCCGCCGCCCTGTTCGCCTTCGGCGACGCGGGCGCCATCGGAACGCGGGAATCGCTGTTCATCAACGCCTTCGCGCTGATCGAGATCTTCAAGGCGCTGATCCGGGCGCTGTTCTCCTCGCGCTACGAGGGATTACGCCCACTGCCTATCAGCAGCCACGTGGCCGACTGGTGGAGCGTGCGGCTGCGCTGGTTCAGCGGCTACATCGGCTATGCGCTGATGCTGGTCGTACCCATCGTCAACGTGGAGCTATCCCGCGCGGCGGGGTCCGTGGTCAGTCTGATCGTGATGGGGACCGCCTATCTCTACGCCATCACCGTGATCCTCAAGAATCGCGACCTGATCCGTGAGCGCCTGGAAAACCAAGCCTTGGCCAGCGATGGCGCGGTAGCCGGGATTCTGCTGCGCATTGCATCGAAATCCTGGCACGTCATCGCGCTGGCCTATTTCACCATCCTGTTCGTGGTCAGCCAGCTGCGACCCGAAGAGGCACTGCCGTTCATGCTCAAGGCCACGCTACAGACGCTGATAGCGGCGGCCGTGGGCATGGTGGTGCTGTCGGCGATGTCACGCCTGATCGGCCGCCGGCTGCATCTTGCCGGGCGCATACGCGACCGCCTGCCGCTGCTTGAAGACCGGCTCAACGCCTATGTGCCGAACGTGCTGCGGGTGGCTCGGCTGCTGGTGTTGATCACGGTCACGCTGCTGCTGCTGGACGCCTGGCGGGTATTCAACCTGGCCCAGTGGCTGGCTTCGGACGCCGGTGCGTCAGCAATCGCCATGGTGGTGCACGTGATCATCATCCTGCTGCTGGCACTGGCCTTCTGGACCGTATGCGCGAGCGTGATCGAGGCCAAGCTGGCCAGCGGCGAAGCTACCGCGCGCAAGACCACCCTGCTGACGCTGTTCCGCAACGCGCTGGCGGTGGCCATCGTTACGTTCACCGCGATGATCGTGCTGTCGCAGATCGGGGTGAACATCGGGCCGTTGATTGCCGGCGCCGGGGTCCTGGGTCTGGCCATCGGTTTCGGCGCCCAGACCATGGTCCAGGACGTGATCACCGGCGTGTTCATCCAGATCGAGAACGCGATGAACAAGGGCGACGTGGTTACCGCCGGCGGTGTCACCGGCACCGCCGAACGGCTCAGCATCCGGTCGGTGGCCATCCGCGACCTGTCGGGCACGTATCACATCGTGCCGTTCTCCTCGGTGGGCGTGGTGTCCAACTACATGCGCGACTTCGCCTACCACGTGGGCGAATACGGCATTGCCTACCGCGAGAACATCGACGATGCGATCGTGGCGCTGCGGGCGGCGTTCGAGGATCTCAAGGCCGATCCCACGCACGGTCCGAACGTGATCGACGACATCAACGTGGCCGGGGTGATCGCGCTGGCCGACAGCTCGGTCAACATCCGGGTGATGATCAAGACCAACCCGGGCTCGCAGTGGGCGGTGGGCCGCGCCTACAACCGCCTGGTGAAGATCCACTTCGACGCCGCCGGCATCGAGATTCCGTTCCCCCACCTCACCATGTACTTCGGCGAGGATCGGCAAGGTCACGCACCCCCGGCTAATCTGCGCCTGGTCGGCAACGGGGATGGCGGCAACGTGATCGAGGATCACGGTGGCCCCGACGGGGCGCCCGATGCGGACAACAGCCGTCCGGACCAGCGGGCGCGCACCAACGCGCCGACGGATCGCGATTTCGACGAGGCGGACAGCTAACCGGCTTCGGCCGCGCCGGCCGGCGACGGCCCCAGCCGGCCGGCGCAGTCCCGCATCACCCGCGACCAGTGGGTGTCGGTGCCGGCGCGCAGCAGCATGGTGAACTCGATGCTGGGCGCCGGCGGCGCCAGCGGCCGATATACCGTCCCCGGCACGCACTGGTGCTGAAGCCGGGCCGAGATCGTGGCAATGCCCTCCCCGGCCGCCACCATCGCGATGGCCCGGCTGCGGGGCGTGACCTGGTGGTCGATGCGCGGGCTGAAACCGCTGACCATGCAGCACTCGATCATGCGGTCGTACAGCCGGGCATTCACGTGGCGCGGGAACAGGATGAAACGCTCGTCGCGGAGGTCGGACAACGACAGACTCGCGGCCGTCGCCAGCGGATGGTCGTCCGGCAGTACCACGCCGACCGCCTCACTGGGCAATGCCACCCGGTCCAGCAGCGGGTCGTCTGGCGCGCTGAGACTGAACCCCACGTCCATCCGGTTCTCGGCCACGCCGGCCGCGATCTCGTTGGACGTGGCCTCGATCAGTTCGATCTCGCAGCCGGCGCATTCGCGCTTGACCTGACGCAGCAGCGGCGGCAGGAAGCTCGACATCGCCGCCTCGGAAAATCCCACACGGATCGCCCCCGCCAGGCCCAGCGCGGCCTTGCCCGCGTCGCCGAGCGTCTGATCCAGTTCTGCCAGCAGCGCCGGCAGACGCGCCACCAGTAGCTGTCCCGCGCTGGTGAGGGTCACGCTCGCCGAGTTGCGCTCGAACAGCCGGCAAGCGAGGCGGTCTTCCAGCTGGGCGATCTTGCGCGACACCGAAGGCTGGGCCACATGCAGGGTTTCCGCGGCCCGCCGGAAACTTCCGGCATCCGCCACCGCCAGCACCGCGCGCAGTGCACCCAGCGATACCTGACCAAGATACGCATAGGACATCGCCTAATCCGGTATTGATATTGGAATTGCATCATTGTCTCAGGCATTGTGCATCGCACACCAGCGCCCCGGACGCCGAATCGAAGCGGGGCGCGCCTGCATTCCCACGGGAGCCGATATGTACGACACGATCAAACAAGCGCCCCTGGCCATCGCCCTGACCCTGGCCGGTACCTTCCTGACCCCCAACGCCGCCGGTGCAGCCTCGATGGACGAGCGTCTGGACCAGCTCGACCTCCCGCCCGGCTTCGATATCGAGGTGTACGCGGAAGTGCCGGGCGCCCGCTCGCTGGCATTCGGCCAGTCCACCGGCACGGTGTTCGTGGGCACGCGCGGCAAGAAACTGTTCGGCGTGGTCGACAAGAACAAGGACCGCAAGGCCGACCGCGTAGTCACCCTGATGGATGACCTCAAGGTGGGCAATGGCGTGGCCATGCACCAGGGCAATCTGTACGTGGCCGAACAGCATCGCATCACCCGCGTGGGCGGCGCCGGCTTCGATATCGACATGCCGTTCGCCCAGATGCGCGAGGAAATCTTCACCGATCTGCCGGACAAGGCGCATCACGGCTGGCGCTACATCGCCTTCGGGCCGGACGGCAAGCTCTACGTCACGGTGGGCGCGCCCTGCAATATCTGCGATCCCGAAGGCATCGAAGCCACGGTGATCCGCATGGACCCGGACGGTTCCGACATGGAGGTCTACGCACGCGGCGTGCGTAACTCGGTGGGCATCGACTTCCAGCCGGACACCGGTACGCCCTACTTCACCGACAACGGCGTCGACATGATGGGTGACGAGCGGCCCGCCGGCGAGCTCAACGCGGCGCCGGAAGCAGGCATGCACTTCGGATTTCCCTACTACGCCGGCGGCGACGACCGCCAGAGCGACTGGGAAGACAAGGAACCGCCGCAGGAAGTGACCTTCCCGGTCACGGAGTTCCGCGCGCATACCGCGAATCTCGGCTTTCGTTTCTATACCGGTGACATGTTCCCGGCTGAGTATCAGCACGATGCGATCGTTGCCCAGCACGGCTCCTGGAACCGCTCCGAGCCGATCGGCTATCGCCTGATGCGGGTGACGTTCGATGAAGACGGCAATGCCACCGGCAAAAAGGTCTTCGTCGACGGCTGGCTGCAGGACGGTGAGGCCTGGGGCCGCCCGGTCGACACGCTGCAGATGCCTGACGGTTCCCTGCTGGTATCCGATGATTACGCCGACGTGATCTATCGCATCAGCTACAAAGGCGATGACGCAGACACGAACGCGGGCGAATCGGAAACGACCGCCGATTTCGCCATGCCGGAGTCCGTGGTTGCGCACGCCGACGGGCGGCAATTCATCACCGAGATCGGCGAATTCGGCAAGGACGGCGATGGCCGCGTGACCGTGATCGACCCGGACGGTAACCGCCGCACGCTGGCCGAGGGCATGGATGACCCCAAGGGTATCGATCTGTGGCGCGACTCCCTTTACGTGGCCGACAACACCCGGCTGCGCCGCGTCGGGCTGGACGGCGATACCAGCGTGGTCGCGGATACCGGTGATTTCCCCGGCACCGCCACGTTTCTCAACGACGTGGAAGTCGACGGCAAGGGCCGGGTCTACGTCTCCGACAGCGGCAGCGAGGCCGGCGACAACGCGGGGATTTATCGCGTGTCGCCCGAGGGCGAAGTCGAACTGGTATTTGATGCGACGGAAAGCGATGCCATGAGCCGGCCCAACGGCCTGCTGATGGACGGCCCGAACCATCTGCTGGTCGCGGACTTCGGTAACGGCCGTCTGTTCCGGCTGCAGCTGGACACCGGCGAACTCACCACGCTGAACAACGGCTTCGGCGGTGCGGACGGCCTGGTCCGCGACAGTCACGGCAATCTTTACGTGAGTGACTGGAACAACGGTCGCGTGTTCATGCTGCACGACCTGCGCGCCACCCCGATGCTCCTGCGCGACGGTTTCAAGGCCGCGGCGGACATCGCCCTGAGCGCGGATGGCCGCAAGCTGCTGGTGCCGGACATGAAGGCCGGCTCGCTCCTGACGCTGCCGCTCGACTGAGCAGCAGCCAAACCAGGCATCCCTTCTGCCCGGGTTCGCCCGGGCATTTTTTTGCGCGCCATGTCATCGCGGTCATCGGTGGCAAGCGCGGGAGAACAGATACCCCCTGGCGTGCGCCCGCACACCGGCACGAACCGTCCGCCCTCACCTGTCCGGGGATAGATCGAACCGCAATGTGAAATCGGCAGACATATCGACATATCGGATGTTATGCTTTTATGCATGAGAACGACCGTCGATATCAATGATGAGCTATTCCGCGCCGCCAAGGCGTACGCGGCACAGCACAACCTGACTATGCGCCAATTGCTTGAGCAGGCCCTGCGCGACGCACTGGATGACACCAGGACGTCGCGATCTCGCGCAACACCACCACCGCTGCCGAGCTTCGCTGGTAATGGCGCGCGACATGGCATCGATCTGACGGACAACGCTGCCCTGCTGGACGCCATGGATGCTCAGTCCTGACGTCAACATTCTGGTCAGCATCTACCGGGAGGACACAACGCATCACCGACAATGCCGCCACTGGCTGGATGAAGTGCTTGCCGCCGGCCGTCGGATCGGCGTGTCCGAGCTGGTACTGAGCGGCCTTCTGCGAGTGGTCACGCATCCGAAGATTTTCGATCCACCTTCGCCATCGTCGCATGCGATGTCATTTATCGATGCCCTGCTTGCCCGGGATGGTGTCAGCACCTTGCGGCCGGGCGGCGGGCATTGGCGCATTTTCCAGGGACTATGCGAACAGACCCAGGTACACGGTAATCAGATCCCCGACGCCTATCATGCAGCGCTGGCAATCGAGCACGGATGCGAGTGGATTACCCTCGACCGGGGTTTCGGCATATATCCCGGCCTGCGCTGGAACCGGATCTAGAGTCTGGCAATACGACCGGGATGACTACGCTGCGGAACTGATGCTACCGGGTAGCCGCGGCGCTTCGCGCCAGTCATGACAGTTGTCGTCGAGGCCGTCATGAGCTTGTCGCCTGCCGTCGATACCACTAGCCTGCCGGACTGGACAATCAAGGACACCCGCATGAGTCAGCCCGAACCCACCGCCCGCATCGAAAAGCATGCCGCCGGCGCGGAATACGATTTCCGCGAGGGCTGCGCGATCACGGAATGGTGGAACCATCCGGCCGATGACGCGGTATCCGTGGTCCGGGCCCGGGTGGCTGCCGGCGCGGTAACACGCTGGCACCGCCTGCACGGCACGACCGAACGCTATCTGCTGCTGGAAGGCGCCGGACGTGTGGAAGTCGGCGATCAGCCGCCCGCGTCGGTCGGCCCCGGCGATACCGTGGTCATCCCGCCGGGTCAGCGACAGCGTATAACCAACATCGGCAACGCCGATCTGGTATTCCTGGCGGTGTGTACGCCACGCTTTCGCGACGACAATTACGAAGACATCGACTCATCCGGCGAGCGCTGAAACCGGTCCGCGGACCGGGGCCGGCCCCGCCCTGCAATCTAGGAATCAACCCATCATGAGCAACCCCACCCTGCGCCAGGTCTCCGGCCTGTCCGACGATCCGGTCTCCCTGCGCGACGCCGCCCTGGTCATGATCGACTGCCAGAACACCTACCGCGAGGGCGTGATGCAGCTCTCGGGCGTGGAAGCGGCGCTGGACCAGGCGCAGCGGCTACTCGTGCGTGCGCGCGACGCCGGCATTCCGATCTTTCACATCCAGCATGACGCCGGGCCCGGCTCGCCCTACGACCTGACCACCGACATCGGCGCCATCGCCGACAAGGTGGCCCCGCGCGACGGCGAAGCCGTCATTACCAAGACCCACCCGAACGCCTTCGTGAACACCAGCCTGCACGGCCAGCTACAGAACATCGGCGCCAGCAACCTGGTGCTGGCCGGCTTCATGACCCACATGTGCGTCAACTCCACCGCGCGCGGTGCGTTCAACCAGGGTTACGCGCCCACCGTGGTGGCCTCGGCCACCGCCACCCGCGACCTGCCCCGCGGCGGCTCGGTGATCGACGCCCGTGCCCTGCACGAGGCCAGCCTCGCCGCGGTGGCCGATCTGTTCGGCGTGGTGGTCGACGGCGTGGATGATCTACCGGACTGACGTCGGCCGGTCCGCGCCGCCTTGAACTACCTGGCGCATCTCTATCTCGCCGATCGCACCGCCACATCCCCGGCCGGCGCGATCCTGGGTGATCACGTGCGCGGCCGGCTGGCGCCCGACAGCCGGCGGAGCGTGCAGAGCGGTATCGTGCTGCATCGTCGGGTGGACAGTTTCACCGACCGCCACCCGGCGGTGCTGGCCTTGCTTGCCGCCTTTCCGCCCCGCTTCCGGCGCTACGGCGGCATTCTGGTCGATGTTCATTTCGACCATTTGCTGGCCAATCGCTGGGCCGAGTGGCATGACGAACCGTTGCCCGCATTTGCCGAGCGGATAATCGCCGCCACCCGCGCGGAGTGGCCGGACTGGGCCCCGTTTGCCGGCGACCGTCTGGTAAATCTGCCCCAGGTACTGACCGGATACACCGAGCCGGCAGGCGTGGCGCGGGCGCTGTCCCGAGTTGACGCCCGCCTGCGCCGGCCCAGCCCCCTGCCCGAAGCGATGCCGGTACTTGCAGCGCACACGGGGCTGCTGGCACAGCAGTTTGATGTCTTCTTCCCGGCGCTGGTCGACTATGCGCAGGACTGGGTCAACCGCCAGTTTTCGTTTTGATTCCCTTCTCCCCCGCGGGGAGAAGGTCAGCATGAGGGGCGCGGCGGCGCTTGCCGCTGACGCGTCGTGTCAGAAAGCCCTCTCCCGCCAGCGGTAAAGGAGACGACGGATTCAGCTCAGGCATCCCTTGCCAGTGGGTAATGCCTAACGCCGACTCAAAGCAACAACGTCTCCCCGATCGCCGGCACCCGCGCGGCGTAGTCGGCGAAGCCCTGGTCGGCCATCGCCGCCCGCCAGCGTGTCGGCGGCTCGAACGGGGGCTCGTCGGTAAGCACGATGGTGCCCCAGTGCATGGCAACCGCCGACCGGGCACCCACGTCGCGGCACAGGGCTGCTGCCTCTTCCGGGTTCACATGCACCTGGCGCATCACGCCTCGCGGTTCATAGGCGCCAATCGGTACCAATACGGTGTCGATCGGGCCGAACGCGGCACCGATTTCCCGGAAAACCGGCGCATAGGCGGTATCGCCGACGAAATACAGCCGCCGGCCGGCCGGAGTTTCCACTACATAGCCGCACCACAGGGCGGTGTTGCGATCAAACGGCCCGCGCCGCGAGAAATGTACCGCCGGCACCGCGGTGATCCGCAGGCCCTGGCAGGTCACGGTCTGCCACCAGTCCAGCGCCCGTACTTGCGAGTAGCCTCGGCGCCGGAAGAAGTGGTCCAGCCCGAGCGGGACCACGACCTCGGGATCCGATCGCTGCCGCAACGCGCGGATGGTGGGCGCGTCGAGATGATCGTAGTGCGCGTGGGAAATCAGCAGCAGATCGATGGCAGGCAGTTCCGGCACGGTCAGCGCCGGCGGCACGAAACGGCGCGGCGCCGTCAGCGGACGCGGGGCTGCCACGTCCGACAGGAAGGGATCGGTCATCAGCGTCCGACCGCCCAGTTCCAGTAAAAAAGCCGCATGGCCCAGCCAGGTCAGGTGATCGCGGCCGGCACAGGCCTGCCGGCCCGCCGCGACCGCCGCTGGATCGAGGCAATGCCCCGGCGGTGGCGCCGGCACCCGGCGATCGGTCACGCGGCCCCACAGGAATCGCGCCAGCCCGCCCGGGCCGCAGCCGGGCTGGTGCTGGTTCGGCGGGTTGGCGAAACGCCCGCCGACCCGCTCGGCGCTGGTGCGTCCGGCGGACGGGTCGGTATCGTTCAAGTGGCGGTCTCGCCGAGGCCGGACGTCGCCAGCGCCAGCTCGATGGCGGTAAGTGCCGCGGCGGCGGGCATTGCCAGATGGTGATCGACGGCGCGCGACAGCGGGCTGGCCACCGGATTGATATCGACGGTGGGAATGCCCTCGCGCACCGCCTGCCGGATCGGCTCGGCGATGTAGGGAAACACCGCGGTGGTGCCGATGCTCATAACCATATCGGGGCCTTGCGCCAGGGCCTGTTCGTAGCGGGCCACGGCGATATCCGGCAGCATTTCGTCGAACAGCACCACCCGCGGACGCAGCATGCCATCGCAGGCCGGACAGACCGGCGGTATGGCAAGGTCAGCGAAGTCGGGCACCTGCTCGCGGTGATTGCAGGCCGGGCACCGCAGTTGATGCAGGTTGCCGTGCATTTCGATCACGTCGCCGCTGCCGGCCTGGCCGTGGAACCCGTCCACATTCTGGGTGACGATGGTCACCTGCCGGCCGCCTTTCTCCAGCCGGGCAAGCACCTGATGACCGGCATTGGGCCGGGCGCCGCGGCAGGCCTGCTCGATCTGGCTGATGTATTTCCAGGTCAGGGCCGGGCGCTGCGCATACATACCGCCGGACAGCGCCATCTCGATCGGGATGCCGTCGTCGGTGCCGCCGTCGTTGTAGAGGCCGCCGACGCCGCGATACGTCGGCAGACCCGAATCCGCCGACATGCCGGCGCCCGTAATCACCAGCAGCCGCTCGGCCCGTGCCAGCCGTCCGGCCACCGCCGTGATTGCCGCCAAGTCGTTATCATGCCCCGCCATGGCGTTATCGTCGGCGATGGCCGGCGGCATCGCAACCGTTCCGGGAGAGTCTCATCGCCAGTCCGCGCCATCTCGTTCTCGTGCTGGGTGATCAGCTGGATCGTCACAGTGCTGCCTTCGACGGTTTCGAGTCCGATCGCGACGGCGTGTGGATGGCCGAGAACGTCACCGAGGCCACCCATGTCTGGTGCCACAAGCAGCGGCTGGTGCTGTTCTTCAGCGCCATGCGCCACTTCCGGGACGAGCTGCGAGCGGCCGACATGGAAGTGGCATACCACGCCCTGCAGCCGGACGGCCGCCACGACAGCGGGCCGGATTTCGCCAGCATCCTGGCAGCCGACGTGCGGCGACTCGCGCCCGAACGCCTGATCGTTCTCGAACCCGGCGACTGGCGGGTGTGGCAGATGCTGCAGAACACGGCCGACGCGCTCGGCCTGCCGCTGGAAATTCGCGCCGACCGGCACTTCTACTGCGGCATCGAGGAATTCAGGGACTGGGCGGCCGATCGCAAGCGGCTGGTGCTGGAGGATTTCTACCGCCACATGCGCCGCACCCACGGCATTCTCATGGATGACAGCGCCCCCGCGGGCGGGGCCTGGAACTACGACGCGGACAACCGCGAAAGCTTCGGCCGACAAGGACCCGGCAGGCTACCCACGCCGCTGCCATTCACGCCGGATGCGCTGACGCGGGAGGTCATCGACCTGGTCGACGCCCGCTTTGGCGACCACCCCGGCCGGCTCGAGGGCTTCGACCAACCAGTGACCGCCGACCAGGCCCACCAGTCCCTGAAGGATTTCATCCGCCATCGCCTGGCCGGCTTCGGGCCGTGGCAGGATGCACTCTGGACCGGTGCCGATCTGGTCCATCATTCGCGCCTGTCGGCGGCGCTGAACCTGCATCTGATCGATCCGCGCGAGGTGATCGACGCCGCCGTGGCGGCCTGGGAGGCCGGCGAGGCGCCGCTCAACAGCGTGGAGGGCTTCGTGCGGCAGATTCTCGGCTGGCGGGAGTTCGTGCGCGGTATCTACTGGCAGCAGATGCCGGACTACATCGAGCTGAACGCGCTGGACGCGAAGCTGCCGGTGCCGACCAGCTACTGGGACGGCGAGACCGACATGGCCTGCATCGGCGACGCCATGAGCAACGTGCATGACAACGGGTACGCGCACCACATCCAGCGCCTGATGATCCTGGGCCTGTTCGCCCAGCTGGCCGGCGTTCACCCGAGGGCCTTCCACGACTGGCACATGGCCATGTACCTGGATGCCATTGACTGGGTGAGCCTGCCCAATACCCTGGGTATGAGTCAGTTCGGCGACGGCGGCATCGTCGGCACCAAGCCCTACTGCGCCTCGGGCAACTACGTGAACCGCATGAGCAACTACTGCCGCGAGTGCCGGTTCGACCATCGCCGCGCCGATGGCGACAATGCCTGTCCGATCACCACCCTGTACTGGGACTTTCTCGACCGCCATGACCAGCAATTCCGCGGCAACCGGCGCATGGTTTTCCAGATCCGGAACCTCGACCGCAAACGCGAGAACCCGGAAACCATGGCCGGCATCCGGCGTCAGGCCGCCGATCTGAAAACGCGCATCGCCGCCGGCGAACGCGTCTGAGCTCACCATCGCCACACCATGCAAACCATGAACGATCTCACCCTGGTCTGGCTGCGCCGCGACCTGCGTCTGGCCGACAATCCCGCCCTGGCCGAGGCGGCCGCCCGCGGGCCGGTGCTGCCGGTCTATATCCACGCGCCCGAGGAAGAAGCCCCCTGGGCACCCGGCGGCGCGCAGCGCGTGTGGCTGGAAGACAGCCTGCGCGCGCTGCAGGCCGAACTGGCCGAGGCCGGCCTGCCGCTGGTCATCCGGCGGGGCCCGAGTCTCGACGCCCTGCGCAACCTGATTGGCGAAACCGGCGCCAGCGCGGTGACCTGGAGCCGGCTCTACGAACCGGCGGTGATCGAACGCGATCGGCAGATCAAGCAGGCGCTGCGGGACGACGGCCTGGCGGTGAGCAGCCACAACGCCGCCCTGCTGGCCGAACCCTGGGAGGTAGCCACCAAGGCGGGTGACCCCTATCGGGTCTACACACCATTCTGGCGCGCCCTGTCGGCACAGCGAATGCAGCCGCCGGTGGCGGTGCCGGATCGGCTTGTCGGGCCCGGGCAAGTGCCGGCGTCCCTGACCATCGAGGATCTGGCGCTGCGTCCGACAATCCGCTGGGATGCCGGCATCCGGGCCGCCTGGACCCCGGGTGAAGCGGGCGCCCAGACCGCGTTGCAGGATTTCCTCGATGCCTGCCTGGACAGCTACAAGCAGGACCGCGACTGGCCCGCCCGGCCGGGCACCTCCCGCCTGTCGCCGCACCTGCATTTCGGCGAGATCGGACCGCGGCAGGTCTGGCAGGGCGTGCACGAATGGCTGGACAGCGGCGCCCGGGTGGGCGCGGACACGTTCCTGAGCGAAATCGGCTGGCGGGAATTCGCCCACCATCTGCTGTTTCACTTTCCGGGCACGCCCACCCAACCGCTCGATCGGCGCTTCGAGACCTTCCCCTGGGACGACGACAAGCAGGCCCTGAAAGCCTGGCAACAGGGGCAGACCGGTATTCCGATGGTGGATGCCGGCATGCGCGAGCTGTGGGAAACCGGCTGGATGCACAACCGGGTGCGCATGGTGGTGGCGTCGTTCCTGACCAAGAACCTGCGCCAGCCCTGGCAGGCCGGCGCCGAATGGTTCTGGGACACGCTGGTGGACGCCGACCTGGCCAGCAATACGCTGGGCTGGCAGTGGACCGCCGGCTGCGGGGCGGACGCGGCCCCCTTCTTCCGCATTTTCAATCCCACCCGCCAGGGCGAGCGGTTCGACCCCCAGGGCGACTACATCCGCCAGTGGGTGCCGGAACTGGCCCGGCTGCCGGCCAAACATATCCACGCACCCTGGGCAGCCTCGGCAGCCGTCTGTCGGGATGCCGGTGTGGCCCTGGGTACCGATTATCCGGCGCCGCTGGTGGATCTGAAGGAATCACGCCGAGCGGCACTGGAAGCGTTCGACGCGATCAAGAAGCGTGACTGAATGCCACTCAGTCTTGCCTTGCGCCCCCGGAGCCGTCAGCATTCACTTAATTAGCGGCGCATTGGGCTTGCGCCGCGCCCAACAGGGACAATGACAAGGAAGTACGTATGCCGCTTGACCTGCCCCCGCCGCTGCCACCCCAGCAGGCTGAAGTCGCCGTGCTCGAACAGCGGAGTGCCGCGGCGGACAAGGTGATCGAACTGGAGGTCGGCCAGTACACGCTGCTGGTGACCGGCAACACCTATCTGTCGGAGGAACGCATCCGGCAGGTGACCTCGGCCGGCCGCACGCCGTCACAGGTGGTGCTGCTGCTCAACGCGCTGTACCCGGCCGATGGTCATATTCTGGTGAACGTGCAGTACGCTCGGGAGGGCCAGAGCGACACCATCTACGTGCATGTCAATGAGGGCTATCTGGCCGAGGTGGACGCACCGCCGGCGATCGCCCCGTTCTTCGAGTCGTTCGAGGGTGAGCGAGGGCTCACCAAGCAGGACATGGAACCCATGCGGGTGCTGGCCGAACTCAAGTCCGAGCGGGCCGGCTATACCATGACGTCCTCGTATTCCGTGGATCCGGCGGACCCCGCCGCCTTCACGCTGGTAATTGACGGGCGAGAGGATCCTGATCACGACCCCTTCGATCTGACCGCCGCGTTCGGCAACCCGGGCAATCGTTTCCTGGGACGCTACTTCGGCCTGGCCAGCGCCAAGTACTCGCTCGACAACGGCGATCAGATCGGCCTGGGATACGCCCACGGCTTCACCGACTTAGGAAGTTCGCGCGGCGGGGAGAAGTACGGCCGTGGCGACCTGAGCTACTCCACCGTGAACTCCTGGGGCCTCTACGGCCTGTCCGGCTCGTACACCGAATACGAAGTCAGCGGCCTGTTTGACCAGCCGGCAACGGCGGACGGCAGCAATCAGCTGGTGTTCCAGGATGATCGCGAAAGCGCCGAAATCGTCGAGGTCAAACTCACCGGCAACCAGTTCCTGTACGCGGACGAGGACGCCCGCTGGCTGCTGGAGCAGGAACTGGCCTATGTGGATTCCACCCTCACCATTGACGAGGGACAACTGGTGGCAAGCGGCGGTGGCGGCGGTGATCCGATCCTCGGCGGCCTGCTGGACGGGTTGCTCGGGGATCTGCTCGGCGGCCTGACCGGCGGCGGTGGCGGCAGCATGGACTCGGTGTCGCTCGCCGGCCAGCGAATCCAGGACGAGCGCTACGGCTCCGCCCGGCTGGGCACCACCTACTCCGATTCCTGGACCCTGTTCGACCAGCGCGGCAGCCTTAACGTCGGTGCCGGCTACAAGCGTGGCTTCGGCGGCGAGATCGAAAACACCCTGACCGATGCCGAGCGCACGAACGAGTTCAACCTGTTCGACGCCAGCCTCAAGACCAGTTATCGCCTGCCCTACCAGATGCTGGCCTCGATCCAGGTGAAGGGGCAGTTCTCGCTGGATGACCGCGTGCCCCAGCAGCAGCAGTGGGTGCTTGGCGGCCCGGACAATCTCAGCGCCTATCTGCCGGGTATCCTGGTGGGCGATACCGGGGCCTACGGGCGGTTCCAGGTGCAACTGCCGCGCTGGCAAGTATTTAGCCGCCCGTATCGCTTCTCCGTGTTCGTGGAAACCGGCATGGCCCAATTCGAGGGCGACAACAAGCCCTTCGGCCGTGCCGGCACACAGCGGGCCACGGACGCCGGCATCAAACTGGAATTCGCCCCGCTGGACAACATCCAGCTGACCGTCCATGCCGCCGAGGGCCTGTCCGAGAGCGGCATACCCGACAACGTCCTCGACGGCGCCGAGTCCGACGTCTACTTCAATATCAAGGGCGAATTCTAGGAAGGTGTCTACAAAACTACTGCGCTTACCATTTTGAACCCGTACGGTGCTCGCAATGCTTACGTATTGTTAATACGCTGCGCTTTCTGCGCGCCGCCGTGTCCAACGTGTCCAAACTGGCTGCGCTCGCTACGCTTTGTAAACACCTTCTAGGCTTCTGCCGAAAGGCGTCTTGCCGATACGAAAAAGGGCCGCCCGATGGGCGGCCCTCTCGTTTCAAGACGGTGCCGCCAATCCGGCGGCACGGCATGAAGACTTACAGCGGAGAGGCGCTGGTCAGACCGGTCAGCGGGGCCAGCAATCCATCCAGCCCCAGGCTGGCCGGGTTGAAGCCGTTGCCCACATTGCCACCTTCGAGGTCGCCCATGCGGATGGCCTGGGCCAGCGCGTCCGCGCCGCCGCCGATGCCGTCACCCAGTACCTGACTGCCGCCGTTGATGCCGGTGGCCAACGCGTCGAGCCCGGCCATGGCGCTGTTTCCCAGCAGATCGCCGCCTTCGGTGGCGCCATCGTTGGCTTCGCCGGCGGCCCCGGTGAGCACGTCACTCAGCAGGTCGGCGCCGCCGAGCAGGCCGCTGCCCGCGACGTTGTTCAGGTTGCCGCCGTTGTCAGCCGAGTTCACGCCCACCAGGGCATTCGCACCCAGTTCCACGCTATCGGCCAGAAGACCGGCGCCGGCACTCAGCGGGGCGGTGACGGCTTCGGTCTGCGCACTGGCAACGCCGCTCGCCAGCGCAAGGCCGGCGGCTGCAATCAGTTGCTTTCTCATTTCACTCTCCAGATTCTCGGTATAAATCGATTTATGACGAATGGGTCGGTTGCAACCGCTACCACCCTGAGTGGATGGCAGAGGGAGCCGGAGTCGTGCATCGGTAATTATTCGACAACAGCGAAAGAGCTCCGTAACCCAACTCGCAACCGGGTTATCGGCTGATGTCGCGCGTACGTTAATTTCCTACACGGTGGGTGTCAAAAATCGTGCAGCTCGCACCAAACCGGTGCCGTCCGGCGAATCCGACGCGTTTCGCTGAATCCCGGTGAACCATTGGCGCGTATCGGCGTCCGACCATTGCCGAGGGGGCGGCGGCAGGATTCGCGGCCCGACTGACATCCCCAACTTGGGCATAATGCTGCGCATGATCCGTCTGCTGTATCGATGCCGCCTGCCGGCGGCCTGTCTTGCTGTCGTATTCGGCGCCGCCGTGTCCGCCCAGCCCACCGACATCGAAGTGGAATCGGTGGCCTCGAAACCCTGGGTGCAGCTCCTGCCGCTGACCGGCAGTCTGACGTCACCCGCCCGGGCTGCCCTGGCCCCGCGTGTGGCCGGCCTGATAACCGCAGTGGCGGTGGATGCCGGCGATCGCGTCAGCCGCGGCGATACGCTGCTGGAAATGGACGATACCCTGGCCGAGCTGGAAGTGGCGACGCTGGAAGCATCTCTGGCCGAGGCCCGCAGCCGGCTCGCGGAAGCCCGCCGCGTACGCGACGAACGCCAGCCGCTGGCCGAGCGCGGCACTATTCCACGGACCGAGCTGGAATCGGCCACGGCCGAGGTGCGCACCGCCACGGCGGCGGTGGATCGGCTGGAGGCCGAGGTCGCGCTCCAGCGCGAGCGTCTGGCCCGCCACACCCTGCCGGCCCCGTTCGACGGCGTGGTGGCCAGTCGCATGACCGATATCGGCGAGTACGCCGCCAGCAGCGACGTGGTATTCGAACTGGTCGCCACCGACCAGCTGCGGCTGGACGTGCAGGCACCGCAGGAGTACTTCGGGCATCTGGCGCCCGGCACGCCGGTTCGCGTGCAGGCCCATGACGGCGCCGGCGAGCCACGGTCGGCGGAAGTCAGCACGCGTGTAGATGCCCTGGATGCCACGGCCCGCAGCTTTCTCGTACGCGTGCGACTGGATAACGAGGATGGCCGCCTGGCCCCGGGCATGTCGGCCGAGGCGGAATTCCGCGTCGAAAGCAGTGAGGACGTGATCTCGATGTCGCGGGACGCGGTGCTGCGTTCCCCCAACGGCGATACCCATGTCTGGGTGGTGGCCGATGGCGATGACGGCCCGGTGGCCCGTCGGCGCCAGATCACCCTGGGCCGCAGCGATCGCGGCCGGGTCGAGGTACGGCGCGGTCTGTCGGCCGGGGACCGGGTGGTGGTCCAGGGCAACGAGGGGCTGCGCGACGGTCAGCGCGTGCGGATCGAGTCCGACTCGTGATCGCCGGCTGCCTTCACCGTCGCCGGCGGCCCGGAGCGACAGCCCATGCTTGAGGGACTGCTTCGCCGCCCGACTTTGCTGGCCATCGGCGTGCTCATCATCTGCCTGTTCGGCATCGTGGCCGCTTTCCGCGTGCCGGTGCAGATGATTCCGGACCTGGCGGTACGCACGATCACGGTGGAAACCGCCTGGCCGGGCGCCACGCCGCAGGACGTGGAAAAGGAAATCCTGATCGAGCAGGAGGAATACCTGCGCAACGTGCCCAGCCTGCAGCGCATGGTCTCGGTGGCCCGCACCGGCGCCGCCGAAATTCAGCTTGAATTTCCGTTCGGCGTCGACGCCAACAACGCCCTGCTACGCGTTTCCAACGCCCTGTCACAGGTGCCCGCATACCCCGAGAACGTGGACGAGCCACGGCTGTTTGCCACCTCGTTTTCGCAGAATTCGTTCATGTACTACCGCATTGCCCCGCTGCCGGGGAACCCGATGCAGGTCGACATGGACATGATGCAGGACTTCATCGACGACCGGGTTCGTCCATTGATGGAGCGGGTGCCCGGCGTCGAGCGGGTCGAGGTCGGCGGCGGCGCGGCGCGCCAGATCCAGATTCATGTCGACCCGGCCCGCCTTGCCGCGCGGAATCTGACGCTCACCGACGTGCGAGCGGCGGTACGCGAGCGGAGCCGCGACATCACCGGCGGCGACATCGACAGCGGCAAGCGCCGCTATCTGCTGCGGACCATCGGCCGTTTCGCCGATGTGGAAGCGCTGGGCGAGGTGGTGCTCGACCGCCGCGGGGACGCGGTGATCCGCCTGGCCGACGTGGCGGACATCCGTCTGGACCACGCGGAGATCCGGGAGGAATCGTTCTACAACGACAAGCCCAATATCTCGCTGTCGGTGCGCCGCGAGACCGGCTCCAACGTCATCGAGATCAAGAAGGCCATGACCAGGGCCATCCCCGGCATCAACGAGCAGGTGCTGGAACCGGCGGGCATGGACATCCAGCTGATCAGCGACGACGTGCGTTATGTGCAGGCCTCGGTGGCCAGCGTCTGGCGCAATCTGGTGATCGGCGCGATGCTCGCCACAATGGTGATGTTCCTGTTCCTGCGGTCGGTACCGGCCACGCTGGTAGGGGTGATCGGCATTCCTATCTGCACCATCGCGGCTTTCCTCGGCCTGCTGATGACCGGACGCACCATCAACGTGATCTCGCTGGCCGGCGTGGCATTCGCCATCGGCATGACCCTGGACAACAGCATCGTGGTGCTGGAGAACATCGAACGCGCTCGCCAGCGCATCAGCGACCGGTTCGCGGCCGCGCTGGCCGGAGTGCGCGAAGTCTGGCCGGCGGTGCTGGCCTCCACCATGACCACGATCCTGGTATTCGCGCCGGTGCTGTTCATCGAGGAAGAAGCCGGCCAGCTGTACTCCGATATCTCCATCGCCATCGCCTCGGCCATTTTCGTATCGATGCTGGTGGCCATCGTGGTGGTCCCCACCGCCAGCGTCCGACTACCGCTGCGCGGCGTCGTCGCCGATCGGAATCCCCGCTGGCAGCAACGGGCGCTGTCCGGGGTGGCGTGGCTGCTGGGCAGCCGGGCCCGGCGCTTCGGTTGTATCGGCGTAACCGTGGCAGTGATGGCCGCGGTGATCGGGTTGCTCACCCCGCCGGCCTCGTATCTGCCCGAAGGCGAGGAGGCCAAGACGTTTTCCAGCATGATCGCCCCGCCCGGCTACAACCTGTCCGAGCTGTCGGCGATCGGCGAGGAAGTACGTGAGACGCTGGTGCCGCATCTGAACGGCGATCCGGCGCGGTACGAGGCCGGTGATACCGACATTCCGCCGATGCGCTATCTCAACATGCGCATCAACGCGGAGGGCATGCGCATTATCAGCGAGCCGGTCGACCCGGATCACATCGACGAGCTGATGAACGCCTACAACGAGATATTCCGCAGCTATCCCGGCATGCGGGCGTTCTCCACGCGCGGGTCGATCATCACCAGTAACGACGGTGGCACCCGCAGCGTGACGCTGGACATTGGCGGCCCCTCGCTGGCGGAAATCTACCAGGTCGCCACCAGCGCCTACGACCGCGCACAGACCGTGTTCGACAATCCCCAGGTCCGGGCCGATCCGCAGACCCTGACACTGGCCCAGCCCCTGCTGCGGGTGGAGCCCGACCATGCCCGGCTGGCCGAGGTGGGCCTGGACACCGAGGCACTGGGCTTCTCGGTGGCGGCGCTGGCCGATGGCGCGTTTGTCGACGAGTACATCCTGGCCGACAACAAGGTGGACATCTACCTCTACGACAACCGCGGCCGCAGCACCGATATCGACGCCCTGGCCGACCGCACCATTCACACGCCCCTGGCCGGCAGCCAGCCGATCACCAGCCTGGCGGACTTCCGACAGACTGTGGACACCGACGTGATCCGGCGCCTGAACGGCCAGCGTACCGTCACGCTCTACATCATCCCGCCGCCGGGCGTGGCACTGGAAACCGGCGTCGACGCCGTCGAGGACGACATCATTCGGGCCATGCGCGACGAAGGCGAGATCCCGGCGTCGGTGAATGTCGACATTTCCGGGGCCAGCGATCAGCTGGATGCCACCCGGGCGGCGCTATCGGATAACTATGTCATCGCCCTGCTGATGAGTTATCTCCTGCTGGTCGCCATCTTCACCCACTGGGGCTACCCGCTGCTGATCCTGGTTACGATCCCGCTGGGCGTGGCCGGCGGCATTGCCGGGCTGGCCATGATGAACCTGGTCGGAGGCTGGCTGCCGCTGCTCGGGCTGCCGGCACTGAGCCAGCCCTTCGACATGATCACCATGCTGGGCTTTCTGATCCTGATGGGCACGGTGGTGAACAACCCCATCCTGATTGTCGATCAGGCGCGGCTGAACCGCGCGGGCGGCATGCCGATCGTGGACGCCGTGCGCGAAGCGGTCGCTACCCGTCTGCGTCCCATTCTGATGACCACCATCACCACGACTTTCGGGCTGGCCCCGCTGGTATTCCTGCCCGGCGCCGGCACCGAGCTGTATCGCGGCGTCGGGGCCATCGTGCTGTTCGGGCTGTTGTTCACGATGGTGATTACCGTCACCTTTCTGCCGGCACTGCTGGTGAGCGTGCTGCAGGTGGGTGAGCGCCTGCGCGGCCCGGCCCGCGCCGCGGCCTGAGCCGGCGCCGGCCGTGATCGCGGGACGGCTGCTGCCGATACGGGCCGGGGAAGCGCCGGCCGCGGCGTGGTCGTTCGTCTATTTCTTCTGCGTGCTGGCCGCCTACTACCTGTTGCGGCCGGTACGCGACGCCCTGGCCATCAGCGACGGCACCGGCGATCTTCCCTGGCTGTTCACCGGCACCTTCCTGGCGATGCTGCTGGCGGTACCGGCGTTCGCCTGGCTGGCCGCCCGCTATCCCCGCCGGCTACTACTGCCGCTGGTATACGGCTTCTTCATTCTCGATCTGCTGCTGTTCTGGGGCTGGCTGGCCAGCGGCCGGGGCGAAGCCATCGCCGGCGGCGCGTTCTTCATCTGGCTGAGTGTATTCAACCTGTTCGTGGTGTCGGTGTTCTGGAGCTTCATGGCGGACATCTTCTCCGCTGCCCAGGGCAAGCGCCTGTTTGCACTGATCGCTGCCGGCGGTAGTGCCGGGGCGATTTCGGGACCGGGCCTGGCCGCGCTGCTGGCCGGACAACTGGGCGTGCTCGGGCTGCTGCCACTGAGCGCCGGCCTGCTGACCGCGGCCCTTGGCTGCATCGTGGTCCTGCGTCGCTGGGCGGCTGACCAGATCGAGGCCGACCGCAGCCGGCTGGGCGGCGGCGTCTGGGAGGGGCTGCGCCGGATTACCGAATCCCGTTATCTGCAGGGCGTGGCGCTGTTCATCCTCTGCTACACGGCGCTGTCGACGGTGCTCTACTTCCAGCAGGCCGAGCTGGTCAGCCGCCTGTTCGACGACGATGCCCGGCGCACCCAGCTATTCGCCGCGGTCGATCTGGCCACCAACGTGGTGACCGTCGGGCTGCAGCTGTTCGTCACGCATCACCTGATCCGGCGGCTGGGGTTGGGCGTGGCTCTCGGCAGCCTGCCCGCCATCAGCCTGCTCGGCTTCCTGGTGCTGGGGCTGGTGCCGGTGATCGCCGTACTCGTGGTGTTCCAGGTGCTGCGCCGCAGCGCCAATTATGCCGTGGCCCGGCCGGCGCGCGAGGCCCTGTTCACCGTGCTGCCGCGCACCGACAAGTACAAGGCCAAGAATGCCATCGACACCCTGGTTTACCGCGGCGGCGATGCGCTCAGCGGCTGGGCCTATACCGGACTGACCAGCCTGGGCCTGGGGTTGACCGGCATGGCCTTCGCCGTGCTGCCGATCGCCACGGGCTGGTTGTTGTTGAGCGCATGGCTCGGCCGCGCGCACACGCGGCGGTATCATGATGCCGCCCCGGAATCCTTCGCTCACGGAGAGCCGCCATGACCAACCCGACCCGTTTCCATCAACGCCGCAGGCTGCTCCAGGGCGCGCTGGGAACTGCCGCGCTGGCAGCCTGGCCGCCAGGCGTCATCAGCCGCGAGGGCGGGCTGCCGCCGCTGCCGGACGACACCATCCTTCGCACCATCCCAGCCACCGGCGAGCAGGTACCGATCAGCGGCATGGGAACGGCCCGCACCTTCGATGTGGACCCGAATGACGTGGCGGCCATGGTCCAGCGCCAGGATGTGCTGCGGGCCTTCGTGGACAACGGCGGCCGGGTGGTGGATTCCTCCCCCATGTACGGCCGGGCGGAAACCGTGCTGGGCCGGGCGGCGGCCGCCATCGACGCGCCGGATGCGCTGTTCACCGCCACCAAGGTCTGGACGAGCGGCGCCGAGGCCGGCAAGACCCAGATGCGCGAATCCGCGGAACGCCTGCAGACCGCCACCATCGACCTGATGCAGGTGCACAACCTGCTCGATCTGGAGACCCACCTCGACACGCTCCGCGCCTGGAAGGAGGAAGGCCGCATCCGCTATCTGGGCGTGACGCACTACACCGTGGCCCAGCACGCTGCGCTGGCCGAGCTGGTGGCCCGGGAACCGCTGGATTTCGTGCAGTTCAACTACAACATCGCCGAGCGCAACGCCGAGACCCGCCTTCTGGATGCCTGCGCCGACAACGGCGTGGCGGTCGTCATCAACGAGCCGTTCGAGCGCGGCAAACTGTTCGCCCGGGTGCGCAATACACCCCTGCCGGATGTGGGCAAGGACCTGGGCTGCAAGAGCTGGGCCCAGCTGTTCCTCAAGTACATCTTCGGCCATCCGGCGGTGACCGTGGCGATCCCCGCCACCTCCGACCGCGAACACGCCGCCGAGAATGCCGCCGCGGGCCGCGGCGCCGTGCCCGACCAGACCCAGCGCAAGGCCATGCGTACCGCGTTCGAGGCAGCCGGCTGAAACCGGCTGCGGCCTGTTGCGCGCCGGGCGGTGAGCGCGTAAAACCACGCTGCCATTCGCCTACCCGATTGATCCGAGCATGACCCAGTCGTCCCGCATGATCGTGCGCGCTGCCGCGATCGCCGACCTGTCGGCGATCCGGGCGGTGACCACCAAGGCCTATCCCGGCATGGCCGCCTATACCCGTGACGAGCTGCGCGGTCAGATCAACAACTTCCCGGAAGGGCAGCTGGTGGCCGAGTACGAGGGCAAGGTGGTGGGCTACTGCGCCACCCTGTGCCTGCCCGAGGAGCAGGTGCTGGCCCCGCACACCTGGGCCGAGATCACCGGCAACGGCTACGGTTCCACCCACGACAGTGACGGCGACTACCTGTACGGCTACGAAGTCTGCGTGGACCCGGACTTCCGCGGCATGCGCATCGCCCAGCGCCTGTACCGGGAACGCTTTGCCCTGTGCCGCAAGCTGGGGCTCAAGGGGGTGGTGTTCGGCGGCCGCCTGCCGGGCCTGCGCCGGCGCTTCAAGAAGGCCGGCAGCGCGCAGGAATACGTGGATCATGTCACGGCCCGGCGCTGGCGTGATGCCGTACTCACGTTCCAGCTCAACAACGGCTTCGAAGTGCTTGGCGTGCTTCCGGATTACATGCCGGATGACAAGCCCTCGATGGGCTATGCCGCCCACCTGATCTGGCGCAATCCCGAGCACGAGAATCGCCAGCCGGTGCCGGGGGACAGCCACGTGCATCTGCAGATGCCGGTCACGGTGCGGGTGGCCACCGTCCAGTACCTGCAGCGCCAGATCAGTTCACTGGACGAGTTCCGCCAGATCGCCACCTATTTCGTGCGGGAAGTGGCCGACAATCGCTGCGATTTCGTGGTGTTTCCCGAACTGTTCACGGTCCAGTTGCTGTCCATCAACAACGAGGAGCTGGAACACCGCGAGGCGATCCAGCAACTGGCTGACTACGAAGTGCCGTTCCGCGAGATCATGCAGGATCTGGCGGTGCGCTATAACATCAACATCATCGCCGGCTCCCATCCCAGCTGGGTGGGCGACCAGCTGCAGAACATGGGCTACATCTACCTGCGCGACGGCTCCGAGTACCGCCAGCCCAAGATTCATCCAACCCCGGGCGAACGCTACTGGTGGAACATCCGCGGCGGCGACTCGCTCAACGCCATCGAGACCGACTGCGGCCCCATCGGCGTGCTGGTCTGCTACGACAGCGAGTTCCCGGAACTCGCCCGGCACCTGACCAACCAGGGCATCAACCTGCTATTCGTGCCCTTCTCCACCGAGGACCGCAGCGGCTATCTGCGGGTGCGCTACTGCTCGCACGCCCGGGCGGTGGAAAACCAGATTTACGTGGCCACCGCGGGCAACGTCGGCAATCTGCCCCGCATCCACGCCATGGATATCCACTACGCCCAGAGCGCCATCATCACGCCCTGCGATTTCCCGTTCGCCCGCGACGGGGTGGCCGCCGATACCACCCCGAACGTGGAAATGGTGGCGATCGCCGACCTGCGTCTGGATATCCTGCGCGATTCCCGCACCAGCGGCACGGTGCAGAACCTGCTGGACCGGCGTCACGACCTCTACCGCGTGCAGTGGAAGCCGCCGCGCTCACGGTTGCGTTAGCGTGAGGCCGGTTGGCCCGGACCGCCCACATCGCCTAGGCTGAGCGAACACAACGAGGAGGAGACCCCATGATTCGCGTATCTGCTGTCTATCCGCATACGGAAGGCGCCCGCTTCGACCACGATTACTATCGCAACCACCACATGGCACTGGTGCGGGACCGACTCGGCGTCCGCGGCATGGTCCGAGCCGAGAATGACAAGGGCCTGGCCGGCGGGGATGGCGGCCCGCCCCCGTTCGTGGCCGCCGCGCATCTGTATTTCGAATCGATCCAGGATTTCCAGTCCGCCTTTGACGCCGAGGGCGACACGATCCTGGCGGATATCCCCAACTACACCGACATCCAGCCCCAGCTGCAGATCGCGGAAATCGTCGACGGCGGGTGACCGCATTCGCGGCCGACTGGCCGCCGGCCCTGGTCGCCGAGATCGCCGCCGCGGACACCGTGGCGGTGCTCACCGGCGCCGGGGTGTCGGCGGCCTCCGGCATTCCCACCTTCCGTGAGGCCCAGACCGGCCTGTGGGCGCAGTTCCGGCCGGAGGAACTGGCCACGCCGGAAGCCTTTGCCGCCGATCCGGGCCGCGTCTGGCAGTGGTATCAATGGCGGCGGTCACTGATCGCGCGGGCCGAGCCCAACGGCGCTCACCGAGCCATCGCGCGGCTGCAGCGGCATCTCGCTGACTGCCGCGTCATTACCCAGAACGTGGACGGCCTGCATGAACGGGCCGGCGCGCGGGTCGCCGCACTGCACGGCAATATCTGGCGCCAGCGCTGTCATCGGCGCTGCGGTCACCAGGAGACGGTTGCCGCCCCGGATGAACACCCGCAGCCGCCGGTCTGCCCCGCGTGCGGGGGGCCGGTGCGGCCGGATGTGGTGTGGTTCGGCGAAACCCTGCCGGGCGAGGCGCTTGATGCCGCCGTGGCGGCCGTGGAGCGGGCGGATGTGGTGCTCGTTGCCGGTACGTCGGGGCTGGTCTATCCGGCGGCCGCCCTGCCCGAGCAGGCGCTGGCCCTCGGCCGCACGGTGGTGGAGATCAATCCCGACGACACGCCCCTGAGCACCGCCGTCACGGCCCGAAGCCGTGCCGCGGCCGATGTCGCCCTGGCAACCCTGTGTGACGCCCTCGACCTGCCCGATTGAGCCTGCCGGCGACATCGTCGCTCGACGCTTCCCGGCGGAATGGCTAACATCGAGCCGTCAATCAACCAATCCGCAGGAGCGTCAGCCATGCGCCGGGTGGTGTTCAATCAGAAAGGCGGCGTGGGCAAGACCACCATCGTCTGCAACCTCGCCGCGATCAGCGCCAGCCGGGGCCGCAAGACCCTCGTGGTCGATCTCGATGCCCAGTGCAACGCCAGCCAGTACCTGCTTTCGTCCGGGGAGGCCCAGGCCGAGGCCGGCACTGCGGACTTCTTCGAAAACACGTTGAAGAAGGGGCGGCAAAGCAATGATCTTCAACCATTCATCACGCCGACACCATTCGACAACCTGTCGGTCATGGCCGCCCATCCGGACCTGGAAGAACTGCGGGTCAAGCTCGAGGCCAAGCACAAGATCTACAAGCTGCGGCAGGCGCTGGAAACCCTAGAGGGTTATGACGCGATCTACTTCGACACCCCGCCGGCGCTCAATTTCTACTCGCAGTCAGCCCTGATCGCGGCCAGCCACTGCCTGATCCCCTTCGACTGCGACGATTTCGCCCGCCAGGCCCTCTACAACCTGTTCGACACCATTGCCGAGATCAAGGATGATCACAATCCGGAACTGAGCGTCGACGGCATCGTGGTCAACCAGTTCCAGACCCAGGCCAAGCTGCCGGCCCGCCTGATCGCGGAGCTCAAGGAGGAAGGCCATCCACTGCTCGACACCGCCATCACCAGTTCGATCAAGGTACGGGAGTCCCACGAGGCCTCGGTGCCGCTGGTGTACTTCGCGCCCAGCCACAAGGTCAGCAAGCAGTACGCCGAGCTCTACGATGCCCTCGGCAGGAAACGGGGTGGCAAACGCCGCTAGACGGGCCGCGGCGGCCGTGCTGCCGCGACTGGCCGCTGGTCTGCTGGCCCTGGCCTGGCTGGCCCCGGCGACGGTCGCAGCCCAGGTGATCGAGCTGCGCATCGAGGGGCCGATCGGCCCGGCCACCAGCAACTACGTCACCAGCGGCCTGGCGCAGGCGGCAACGGACAATGCGCCGATGGTGCTCCTGACCATCGACACCCCCGGCGGGCTGGACACCGCCATGCGGGAGATTGTCCAGGCCATCCTGGCCTCGCCGGTGCCGGTGACCGGCTACGTCACGCCCGGGGGTGCGCGGGCGGCCAGTGCCGGCACTTACATCCTTTACGCCAGCCACATCGCCGCCATGGCACCCGCGACCAATCTGGGGGCCGCCACCCCCGTGCAGATGGGCGGCGGTGGGCCGATGCCGGGCGGCGAACCGGCGCCCGAGAGCGGCAAGGAAGACGAATCGGCGGAGGGCGAGGCCCCGGCTGCCGATTCGGATACCGCCAAGCGCCGCAAGGTCGTCAACGACGCGGTGGCCTACCTCCGCGGTCTGGCGGAACAGCGCGGCCGCAACGCGGACTGGGCCGAGCAGGCGGTACGCGAGGGCGTGAGCCTGACCGCCAGCACCGCGCTGGAACAGAACGTGATCGACCTGGTGGCGGACAGCCGCCAGGCACTGCTGGCAGACATCGATGGCCGCGAGGTCACCACCAGCACCGGCACGGTCACCCTGGCCACGGCCGACGCCGCCATCGACAACCGCGAACCGGACTGGCGGGACCGGTTACTGGGCATCATCACCAACCCCACGGTGGCCTACATCCTGATGATGATCGGCATCTACGGGCTGATCCTGGAGGGCTACAACCCCGGCGCGCTGGTGCCGGGCACGGTGGGTGGCATCTGCCTGCTGGTAGCGCTGTTCGCCTTCCAGATCCTGCCGGTGAATTTCGCCGGCCTGGCACTGCTGGCGCTGGGTGTTGCCCTGATGGTAGCCGAGGCCTTCGCCCCGAGCTTCGGCATTCTGGGCCTGGGTGGTGTCGTCGGCTTCGTGGTCGGCTCGATCATGCTGATGGATACCGGTGTGCCCGGTTACGAGATTCCCCTGGCCATCATCGGCGCCACCGCCACGGCGGCCGCCCTGCTGATGTTCATGATCGTCTACCTGTTCGCCCGTTCCCGCCGGGAACGCGTGGTCACCGGCCGCGAAGGCCTGATCGGGGCCAGCGCCGAGGCCAGCGAGGATTTCGACCAGCGCGGGTGGGTCCTGCTGCACGGGGAAAGCTGGCAGGCCACCACCACCACGCCGATCCGGGCCGGCCAGCGCGTGACCGTCACCGGGGTGGATGGCCTGGTGGTGTCGGTCGCCCCCGACCAGAGACGTCCCAACTAACTTCAGGAGTCAACGCCATGTTCTTCAATTTCGGCATCATTCTCATCGCGCTGATCCTGTTCATCCTGTTCAGCGCGATCAAGATCCTGCCCGAGTACGAGCGCGGGGTGGTGTTCACGCTGGGCCGGTTCACCGGGGTCAAGGGGCCGGGCCTGATCCTGCTGATCCCCTTCATCCAGAAGATGATCAAGGTGGATCTGCGGGTAGTGGTGATGGACGTGCCCACCCAGGACGTCATTTCGCGCGACAACGTGTCGGTACAGGTCAATGCGGTGGTGTATTTCCGGGTGGTCGATCCGGACAAGGCCATCATCGAGGTCGAGCACTACTACGACGCAGTCAGTCAGCTGGCCCAGACCACGCTGCGCTCGGTGCTGGGTCAGCACGATCTGGATGACATGCTGGCCGAGCGCGACAAGCTGAACGCGGATATCCAGGCCATTCTGGACAAGCATTCCGATGCCTGGGGCATCAAGGTGGCCAATGTCGAGATCAAGCATGTGGACCTGGACGAAAGCATGATCCGCGCAATCGCCCGTCAGGCCGAGGCAGAACGCTCGCGGCGAGCCAAGGTGATTCACGCGGAAGGCGAGATGCAGGCCGCGCAGAACCTCCAGGAGGCCGCACGCACGCTCTCCGAACAGCCGCAGGCGATTCAGCTACGCTATCTGCAGACCCTGGTGGACATCGCCGGGGAGCACAATTCCACCATCGTGTTCCCGCTGCCGATGGACCTGATCAAGCCGCTGATGGAAGCCGCCGGCAAGGGCAACGACCTGTAGCCCTATTCGAATTCCTCGGGCTCGGCGAGAAACCCCACCACCAGGGCGCCCGGGCCGAGATTCACGCCGCCGGTGGTGGCCATCATCGAGGTCATCACCTGCACGTCGTGGGCGCGGGCGGCCTGCACGAAACGGTCGTAACCCGGCATCTGCTTGATCGCCTCGGCGTCCCCGGCATAACTCACGCACACGGTGGGAGCGAGCAGGCCACGCTCGATGCGCTTGACGGTGTAATCGAAGATGCGCGCCACCGCCGCATCGAAATGCCGGACCTTGGCCACCGGGAAGGTCTGATCGTGGCGGCCGCAGAGAATCGGCTTGATATCCAGCGCCGACCCCATGAAGGCCCCCAGCCAGCTGATGCTGTTGTCGCCCTTCTTGCGGGCCCGTTCGCGCACGTAGTAGAGATCGGGAAAGGTGCCGAAACCATGCGCCTTGGTGGCCAGTTCCTCGACCCGCTGGCGAAGTTCGTTGACCTTGACGCCCGATTCGATCAACCGCACGGTCTCCACCGCCAGTGCGGCCTGGCCGGCGAACAGGGACTGGCTGTCGATCACCCGCAGGGCGAACGGCCCTTCCACCCCGGCGGCCTTGCGCACCGGCTTGTAGGCCCGAAGAATGGCATGCGAGGCGTCGGTGGCGTTCTGGAAGATGGGGCTGCGGCTCTGGGCGATGGTTTGCACCAGGGCGTAGTCGTAGTTGGTGACCACCTTGTTCAGAAACAGGTCCCGGATCTGTTCCATCGAGAACGGCACGGTCTCGGCATCCTGGCTCTTGTCCAGCGCCTGCCGGCGGTAGAATTCCGTGGTTCGGTCCGGGTCCCGCTCATCCACGAACAGCTCATCGCCGATCCGGATCGAGATCGGCAGAACCAGGATGTTGTGTTCGTCGATGAACGACCGCGGCAGATCACAGCCCGAGTCCACGACCAGTCCGATTCGCATCCTCTCCCCCTTTCGCACGCCGGGTTGACCCGGTTCACGGTTGGCTGCGCGATGCGTGTGTCGCGCCGGTGTCGACAGTCTAGCCCGAAACATTCCACCGGGGCGACGGGCCTCGCTGCCTAAGCCGTTGAAAGCATGAACTTGTCCCGGCGCATAGTCGGTCAGCCGTCAGCCCGGCGCGGACAGCCGCTGAGCCATGTGATGCAGAATGCCCGCGGTGACGCCCCAGATGAAACGGTGCTCGTGGGTCAGCGCGTAATACGGCAGACGCAGCCCGTCGCGATCGAACCAGCGCCGGTCGTAGCTGCCCACATCCAGCAGCCGCGCAAGCGGCACCTCGAAGATCTCGGCCACCTCCCGGCCGTCGGCCTGATAGCGACAATCCTCGGGCAGACAGCCGACCACCGGCGTTACCCGAAAGCCCGTGGTGGTGGGGTAGTCATCCAGAAAACCGATCACGTCCACCTGCGTCCCGCAGATATCGATTTCCTCTCGCGTCTCCCGCAGGGCGGTGGCCACCGCATCGGCGTCCCCCGCCTCGGCCCGGCCGCCCGGCAGGCTGATCTGGCCGGGGTGATGCCGCAGTTCATCGGTGCGCTGGGTCAAAATCACGCGCGGGCCTTCGGCCCGTTCCACCACCGGGACCAGCACCGCCGCCGGCCGCAGCCCGGCCATGACGGATTCATCCAGAATATGCGCCGCCGCCGACGGCAGCCCGAGGTCGACCAGGGCCCGCGGGGCGGCCAGATGGGTCGAGCGAAGGGCGGCAGCGAGGCGTTCGATCAGCGGATGACGGGTCGCGACGGTTATGACGAGCCTTCCGTTTCCCGCTTGAGCGCGTCCGCATGCCGCCGCGCCGCTTCGTGGAAGCGCGGCGTGAGGCCGGCATCGGCGTAGATGGGGTCGCCCTCCTCGTCCCGCGCCACCACATCGTCACCCTCGACGTAGGCGAACGAGGCGCTGAGATCGTCGAGCGCGGCCGACAGCAGGTCGGTGAGAATGCGCTCCTCGGTCAGCCCGGGAAACAGCTCGGTCAGCGCGGCAACCTTGGCGGCATCGTAAACCGGCAGCCGCAAGCGGTATTCCCGCGCCGCGCGGGGCTCGCCATCCCCGGCCCGCCAGTGCTCGATCAGTTCGGTGACTTTCATTGCGTCCTCTTGGCTCGTCTTCACCCGTTGGCTAAAAAACCAATCTGATCAGTTGACTATAAAGACTCAAGACGACCGCGTCACGCCGCCGGCGGTGGCGATTGACCCTCCCGGGAGCCGGTGATAGCTTGCCGGTCTCTGCCTCGCCCGGCCATCGCCCTCATCCGTTCATGATCAAAGCCGAAAAAACCTGGAGCCTCAAGGAAATCGACGAGGCGAACGGATCGACCAAGGGCACGGCGTTTCTGGCCTTCAAGCAGCTCAAGGACGGCTTCGACGAGGGGCGTGACTTCTACTACCTCAGTGCCGAGCAGGATCATCGCGAGATCGAACGACTGCGCACCGCGGGCCGGCTCTACGCCAGCAGCGTCAATGCGGTCCTGCTCACCGAGAGCGGCTACAACGCGGTCGTCGACTTCATGGAAGGCTGAGCCCCCGCGCAATCCCGCCGGTAATCCCGGCATGCGCTCTGAAGCCGGGCGTTCCAAGCGCCCATCGTAAAAGACAATTTTCCGAATATCGTCGTTACCTGTAGTCAACCACCCTGCGGGCATGGATGATATGGCGCTTTCACGCATCCACGTATTGCACGCCAACCAAGGGGAGACGAACGATGAGTAATGCCAAGGCCCTGATCGAGATGATGCCGCAGGCGTTCGATGCCAGCGCCGCCGGCGACATGAGCGCCACCGTCCAGTACGCCATTTCCACGCCCATGCACATGGTCATCGACAACGGCAGCTGTCAGGTACAGGAAGGCGAGACCGACAACGCCGACGTCACCCTGCGCATGGATGACGACGACCTGGTGGCCCTGCTCACCGGTGAACTCAACGGCATGACCGCCTTCATGACCGGCAAACTGCAGGTGGACGGCGACATCATGCTCGCGCAGAAGCTCACCTCGCTGTTCGACGCGAATCGACTCCAGTAATCCGTCGTCCGCCCGGCCCGGCGTGATCGGCCTGTGGGCCGAGCCCGGCGTCGACCCGAGCCGGCTGGCCGTACTGACGGAACGGCTGGCCGGCCGGATGCCGGCCGAAACCCTGGCCGAGCCGCCGGCCAGCGGCATTTATCTGGCGCTGACCGCCGCCGGCCTGGAACTGCGCGTGGCGGACATGCCCTGGCAGGGCCTGCGCGCCGACTGGCTGGACGCCGGGCTGGATCGACGCGCCCGGGAGGGGCGCCGTGCCCTGATTGCCAGGGCACTGGGCCTGCGGGGTATCGCCACCCCGCGCATCCTGGACGCCACCTGCGGTCTGGGCCGGGACAGCGCGCATCTGCTGCGGCTGGGTTGCCGGGTCAGCGCGATCGAACGCTCACCGATCGTGGCCGCACTGGTGGCGGATGCCGTGGAACGCGCCGCCACCGCCGGCGCGGCCTGGATCGGCGGCTGGTGCGGCATTGCGGTCGATGAGGCGCCGGCGCGGCTGAAAGAGCTGATGGCGTCGGAATTCGACGCCATCTATCTGGACCCGATGTTCGGCGGCGAGCAACGCTCGGCCCTGCCCAAGCGTGATCTGCAGATGCTCCGTCGGGTGGTGGGGGACGACCCGGATGCCGGTGCCCTGCTCGAAGCTGCCCGCGCCACCGGTCTGCGGGTGGCGATGAAGCACCATCCGCGCAGTCCGGCGCTGGCACCGCCCGACCACCAGGTTCGGGGTGGCCGCGCCCGCTTCGACGTCTACCTGCCGGCTTCCGGGTCGTAGATCCGCAGCTGCTCGCGAAAACGCCGACCGTTTTCCACGTAATGCTCGGCCCCGTGGCGCAGCATCTCGATATGGCTATCCTCGAGTTCCCGCTTGACCTTGCCGGGCGAGCCCAGGACCAGACTGTTGTCGGGAATGTCGGCGTTTTCCGGAATCAGCGCCTGGGCGCCGATCAGGCAGTTGCACCCCACCTTCGCCCCATTGAGGATCAGCGCCTGGATGCCGATCAGGCTGTTCTCGCCGATCTCGCAGCCGTGCAGCATGGCCTGGTGGCCCACCGTGACACCGCGTCCGACGTGGACCTGGATGCCCGGATCGGTGTGAATCACCGCCCCGTCCTGGATGTTGCTTTCCTCGCCGATCACGATGCGATCACAATCACCGCGGATCACCGCCTGAAACCAGACGCTGGCGCCCTTTTCAAGTACCACATCGCCGATCACCGTGGCATTGTCGGCAATGTAGTAATCCCCGTCCGCCGGGAGTACCGGCGTCTTGTCACCGAGTGAGTAGATCATTGCGCCACTATCGTTTCCCCACCGCATTATTGCAACCGCTGCTGCTGGCGCTGGTACTGGCCGGCTGCAGCGACTCACCGTCGCTGCCGATGCTGGCTGGCGATGCCACGGTGCTGGCCTTCGGCGACAGCCTGACTCATGGCACCGGCACCACTGGTGACAAGGCCTATCCGACCCGCCTGCAGGCATTGATCGGCCGGCGCGTGATCAATGCCGGGGTGCCGGGCGAGACCACCGCCGAGGGCCGGCAACGGCTGCCCGGGACACTGGACCAGCACCGGCCGGATCTCGTACTGCTCTGTCTGGGCGGCAACGACTTCCTGCGCAAGCGGGACCCGGCGGCAACCCGGGCCGATCTCGCCGCCATGCTCGACACCCTGCGAAAGCGCGATATTCCGGTGCTGCTCATCGCCGTCCCGGAACTGACGCTGCTGGGCGGCGATCATGCGCTGTATGCCGATCTGGCCGAACGTTACGAGGTACCGCAACTGTCGGGCGAGCTCAACCGGATTCTGCGGGATGCCGAGCTGAAGTCCGACCGCGTCCATGCCAACGCGGCCGGTTACGCCGAGCTGGCCGAGGCGGTGGCGGCACGGTTGCGCGAGGCCGGCGCCCTGCCCTGACTGTTTATCGTCGACACGCGGCCGCCGCGGCCACTCGCGGACAGGAACCCGACGCAGGGCGGCATTCATGCCGCCATTCCGCGATATCGAGGCGGATCAATCAGGCGCGATGAATCGCGCCCTACCGAACCGCATCAGCGACGTTATTAAACCGGCTTGCGGAGAAGAACCCGACGTAGGGCGGCATTCATGCCGCCACGCCGCGATGTCGAAAAGGATCAATCAGGCAGGCGCGATGAATCGCGCCCTACAGCGTCATGCAATGCCCTGCCCCGGCAACTGCCGAACGCGCTGAGCGGGTGCCGCCATCGTCGTCAGGCCGGCTTTCGCGCCACCTGATCACGCACATAGACGGGGACGGCATCCGCCGCCGATCCGGCCTCGCCGCGGGCTACCCGTGGGGCTGCGAGCCGGGCGATATCCAGCGCGTGGGGGTGGATTACGGCTACCGGACCCGCCGCCGCGGCCTGCACCGCCGCCAGCGCGTCCGGATAGGCGGCCCAGCCGTTGCCGGCCGGATGCCAGTCGCCTGTCGGGGCGGCTACCGCGGTCGGCGGCGCGACCTGTTCCTCGCCGAAACACCGCGGTTCGTCCGCGTCGCTGACATCGTAGGCGGCCCAGTAGACCTCCTGCATGCGGGCGTCGTTGACCACCAGACAGCGCTCGATGCCCGTGGTACGCCGCGCCCCGGCGGCCAGGGCCGCGAGATCGGAAATACCGACCACCGGCAGGTCCGCCCCCAGCGCCAGGCCCTGGATCAGGCCGGTCGCAATCCGCAAGCCGGTAAAGGCGCCGGGCCCGCGGCCGAACGCCAGGGCGTCCAGGTCGTGGAGCGACCAGCCGGCCTCGGCCAGCAGTTCCTCGGCCATGGGCAATAGCAGGTCGGCATGCCGGCGCGGGGCGACTTCGAACCGGGACAGAGCCAGATCCGGCCCGATCAACGCCGCCGAGCAGGCCTGGGTGGCGGCATCCAGCGCCAGAATTCTCACGCCGGCACCGCCGCCCGCAGGAAGGCCTCGGCCTCGTCGCGCGACCGGGTGATCGGCAGATCCGGCAGGCTGGACAGGAATATCCGGCCATAGCCCTTGCTGGTCAGACGCGGATCGCAGATCGCCAGCAGCCCCCGGTCGGCGTGATCCCGGATCAGCCGGCCGACGCCCTGCTTGAGCGCAATCACCGCCTGCGGTACCTGGTAATCGGGGAACGGCGCTTCGCCACGTTGACGCATGGCATCGACCCGCGCCGCCAGCACCGGGTCCGAGGGCGAGGCGAATGGCAGCCGATCGATGATCACCAGCCGCAGGGCCGGCCCGCGAACATCCACGCCTTCCCAGAAGCTGCCGGTGCCCACCAGCACGGCGTCGCCATGATCACGGAAGTCGGCCAGCAATGCCGCGCGGCCCTGCTCCCCCTGGACCAGCAGCGGTCCCACACCTTCCTGACGCAGGCGGCCGGCCACCGCATGCAGGGACCGGAAACTGGTACAAAGCACGAATGCCCCGCCCTGACTGGCCTCGACCAGTCCCAGAACCTGTCCGGCGAATGCGGCATCGAAGCTACCGTCGCTGGGCAACGGCATCGAGGCGGGCAGATAAAGCAGGCTGTTGTTGCGGTAGTCGAAGGGGCTGTCGAACACGTGCTTGGTGGCATCATCAAGGCCCAGCCGACCGGCAAAATAATCCAGCGACCCATTGACGCTGAGGGTGGCGGAGGTGAACACCCAGGACCCGGTGTGTGCCTGCAGGGCCCGCTCGAACGGCGCGGCCACATCCAGCGGCGTGGCATGCCAGAACCAGCCGCTGCCCCGCCGTTCCACCCAGCGAACCTCGGCTTCCGATTCCCGCAGCAGCGCCTCGCCCCGCTCGCCCAGCTCGGCGACACGATGACCCAGCGCCGCCAGCGCATCGGCCCGTTCCGCCACGTCCGCCAGCGCGTCGGCCAGGCCATTCAGCGCCGCCACCAGCCTGCCCGCCGCCGCCTCGGCCCCGCGCCGTGCCGCAAACGCCTGCCAGGCTAGCGTGGTGTCGGTCTGGGCGAAGCCGTCATTGACCTCACCCTCGGCCGCGCCCAGTTCTTCCAGAGCCGCGGTCAGCGCCGGCATGTCTCCGCCGACAGCCTTCGCCTCGGCATGCCCGTCCCGGATCACGTCCCGCACCCGCCGGCTGGACAGGCTGTGGCCGAAGAACTGCCCGGCGATATCGGGCAGGCGATGGGCCTCGTCGAGAATCACCGTATCGGCGCCGGGCAGGAGTTCCCCGAATCCCTGCTCACGCAGCGTCAGGTCCGCGAACAGCAGATGATGATTGACGATGACCACCTCGGCCGACTGGGCCGCGCGGCGCGCCGCCACCACCCAGCAGTCCTCGAATTCGGGGCATTCGGTGCCCAGGCAGTTGTCCACCGTCGAGGACACCCGCGGCCACAGCGGCGAACCGTCGTCGACATCGCCGATCTCGCTCAGATCGCCGGTGCGGGTTCGCATCGACCAGTCGCGCACCCCGCGTAGCCGGGTCCGCAATGCGGGGCTGCGCAGATCGCCGCCGGCTTCAGTCAGCGCCAGCCGATGCCGGCAGAGATAATTGGCCCGGCCCTTGAGCAGGCGCACCCGCGGTCGTATGCCGAGCGCTTCCGTGACCACCGGGATGTCGTTGGCGTAGATCTGCTCCTGCAGATGGCGGGTGGCCGTGGAGACAATCACCTTGCCCCCGGCCGCCAGCGCCGGCAACAGGTACGCCAGCGTCTTGCCGGTGCCGGTACCCGCCTCCACCACCAGCCGATCGTCGGTCCGGATGGCTGCGGCCACCGCCTCGGCCATGGCCACCTGGACCGCCCTAGGCGCATAACCCGACAGCTGCGCCGCCAACGGTCCGTCGGCGGCGAACAGGTCGGCCGTGGTCACAGCGACTGGCCGGCGTAGTAATCCGCGCGGCTGAGCGCCGCATCAGCGCCGACGGTATCGCCCCGGGCCCGTCGGGCCTCGGCGATCAACCGCCAGTTGGACGCGCGCAGCGGTGGATTGCGCCCGGCCAGGCTGTTGGACTTGCGGGCAAAGGTTTCCGCCTGCTCGGGCTGGCCCTGATCCAGGTAGAGGGCAGCCAGCCGCTGATACACGAAGGGATTGCGAGGTTCGACGTCAAGCGCCCGCTCGGCGGCGGCGGCGGCGCGATCGGGATTGCCGGCGCGGGCAAGCTGTTCACTGGAATCCAGCAATGCCACCACGGCCGGGCCGCTGACCTCCGTCAGCGTGGGCGCCGGCTCGGCGGGCGCGTCGGACGTCTGCGACGGTTCCGCGGACTGGTCGTCCGACGGCGACGGCTCCGCCGTGTCCTGCGAATCCGGGGGTGGCGGCGGCGGATAGGCGGCTCGCGGGGCGCAGCCGGCGAGCCAGAGCATCCCCATCGACACCGCCAGCGGCAGGAGCAATCGCCTCATCGGAACAGATCCAGGAACCAGTTGGAATCACGATCGTCGGCCGGTTCGGCATCGGGCGCAGCCGGGGCATCGCAGGGCGCCAGGCCTTCCGGCACGAAACCGGCCATGAACGGCACCTGGACCGCCTGATCGCAGTCGCGGCCGACCGGACGGCGGTCGTCCGGCGCGGACAGCCGGACCGGCAGAGTCTGAATGCCCTCCGGACGGGCCGGTTGAAAACTGGTCGGTTCGATATCGCGCATCATGCGAGACCAGAGCTGCAGGGCGCCGGTGGCACCGCTGAAACGGGTGGGCTGGTTGTCGTCGCGGCCAACCCAGACCACCCCGACCCGGTCACCGCCGTAGCCGGCGAACCAGCTGTCGCGCAGTTCGTTGGTGGTGCCGGTCTTTCCGGCCACCTGCAACCGATCCGGCAGGGTCAGATAGGCCGAGCGGGCGGTGCCTTCACGCGGCACTCGCTGCAGAATCCAGTTGAGCAGGTACACCGACTGTTCGTCGAACGCACGGCGCAACTGCAGGGGGTAGCGATTGAGCGGTTCTCCCTGGCGCGTGGTGACCGCCCGGATCGCCAGCAGCGGCGTGTAATAGCCGCCCGCTGCCAGCGTGTTGTAGATCTGGGCTACTTCCAGCGGCGACATTTCCACCGCCCCCAGCGCCAGCGCCGGCACCGGGATCGGGTCACCGGGATAGCCCAGCGCCTTCAG
The DNA here is from genome assembly GCF_031846305.1 of Spectribacter acetivorans. Lineage (NCBI taxonomy): Bacteria > Pseudomonadati > Pseudomonadota > Gammaproteobacteria > Salinisphaerales > Salinisphaeraceae > Spectribacter > Spectribacter acetivorans. The sequence continues at coordinate 140,126 of NZ_JAVRHY010000001.1, read as the reverse complement.
CGTTTCCACCACTGACGGCAGGCCCAGATCAACCGCCAGACGGGCGGTGGCCACGTTATAGCTCTTGGTCAGCGCCTCGTACAACGGCACCGCGGCGCCGTGGGACTGATTGTCGTAGTTGGCCGGTTCCCAGACATCGCCGTTGGCCAGTTCCACCCGCAGGGGCCGGTCGTCCAGCGGCGTAAGCAGATGATACTGGCGCGGCTGGTCGAGGGCGGTCAGGTAGACCGCCGGCTTGGCCAGCGAACCAATCGGGCGCTGTGCGTCCAGGGCCCGGTTGAAGCCGGCACCACGGGCCTGACGCCCACCCACCAGCGCCAGAATGCGACCGCCCTCGACCGAGGTCACCACCGCGGCGGCCTGGAGTTCGCCACCGTCAACACCCTGACTGCGTTCCAGCGCTTCCAGGCCGTTCGCCACCTGTTCGTGGGCCGCAGTCTGGACGTCCGGATCCAGCGTGGTGAAGATGCGCAGACCTTCCTCGGTGAGGTCCTCGTCCTTGTACTGGCCCTTCAGCTGGCGGCGCACCAGGTCGATGAAGGCCGGATATTGACTGGTGCCGCGGCTGCCGGCATCCGTGACGCCCAGCGGCCGCCCCCGGGCGGCCACCGCCGCTTCGCTATCGAGAAAACCCGACTCCTCGAAGATGTCCAGCACCAGATTGCGGCGGGATTCGGCCCGGTCGGGATGGCGCCGAGGGTCGTAGTAGCTGGGCCCCTTGACCATCGCCACCAGCAGCGCGATTTCGTGGGCCTGCAACTCCTCCACCGGCTTGGCGAAGTAGAAGTAGCTGGCCAGGCCGAAACCGTGGATCGCGCGGCCACCCTCCTGCCCGAGATACACCTCGTTGAGGTAGGCCTCGAGAATGGCTTCCTTGTCGTAGTGGGCGTCCAGCAGGATCGCCATCATGGCTTCCTTGGCCTTGCGCACCAGGGTCTGCTGGTTGGTCAGATAAAAATTCTTGACCAGCTGCTGGGTGATGGTGGACCCGCCCTGCACCACCCCGCCGGCCCGCAGGTTGGCCACCGCGGCCCGCAGGATCGCCTTGGGCGACACGCCGAAGTGGTCCATGAAGTTGCGGTCTTCCACCATGATCAGACCCGCCGGCAGCATGGGGGGCACCTCCCCCAGCTTGACCAGGATGCGGTCCTCGCCCTTGCCGGATGGATAGATGCTGCCGATGAGCATCGGATCGAGCCGCATCAGCGCCGGATCGTCGCCGTCGTCCAGCGCGGTCAGCGACTGGATGCGGCCACCGCGGAAGGCCAGCCGCAATCGGCGGTCGGGCTGGTGCCCGTCCCAGAAGTCGAAGGCGCGGGTATGTAGGTCGACACTGGATCCACCCGCGCGGAAGGTGCCGGCGGCGTCGATATCCTGATCCCGCCGGTAACCCTGTCGCGCAAGGTCAGAGACCACGGAAGCCGGTGTGGCTTCCTGGCCGATGTACAGCTCGACCGGGTCGGCATACACCTTGGCGGGCAACGTCCAGCGGGCGCCTTCGAAGCGGCCCCGGACCTGCACATCGAGATAGACGGTATAGAGCGCGGCCACGGCCATGACCGCGCACAGCAGCACCGCTACCGGGATCAGCCAGCGGCGACGCCCTCGTGCCGGGGATTTACGACGGGATCGGGCCAATGAGGAATCGTCTGACGCGGGTGGGCGAGGCGGCGAAAACGCGAGTTTACCAGATGGGCGACCCCGCCCCGCGCGGAAGTCGTTCAGCGCCGGTGTCCGACCAGGTCCTGCTTGGGACGCGGGTCGGTCACCCGCTCGCCCGTGGTCAGAAAGACGATTTCCTCGGCGATGTTGGTGGCGTGATCGCCGATGCGTTCCACGCTCTTGGCCACGAACATCAGGTGCGTGGCCACGGTCGCATCGTGGCCGCCGGCGTGGCGGTCGTCCATGAGCGACTCGAACAGCTGTCGATACAGACCATCCAGCGCCGCATCGCTGGCCCAGAGTTCCCGCGCCGCCTCGCTGTCACGGCGGACGTAGGCCGCCATCACGCCGGTGAGCAGTTCGCGCGCCCGATCGTACAGGCGCCTGATCTGGAACAGGGATGCGGGTTCCAGCGGCCCCCGCAGCAACAGCACCCGCTTGGCAATACTGCCGGCATGGTCCCCGATGCGTTCGAGGTCGGCAGCCATCCGGCCAGCCACCAGGATTTCCCGCAGGTCTCCGGCTACCGCCGCGTGTTCGGTCAGGGCGTGCAGCAGCGCATCGTCCACGCCGAACTGCATCAGGTCGATGTCGCGATCCCCGGCGATCACCGCCTCGGCGCCCGCCCGGTCGTGCGCGGCAAGGGCCGCCACCGCGGCATCGACGGCCACCAGCGCCTTCTCGCCCATGCCGCGAATATCGGCCCGCAGGCTGTCCAGGGCCTCGTCGAAGCCCTTGAAAGTGTGGTTCTGGGCCAAGACAGCCCCCGACTCAGCCGAAGCGGCCGGTAATGTAGTCGCTGGTGCGCTCGGAGCTGGGCGACGTGAAGATGGTGTCGGTTTCGTCGTACTCCACCAGTTCACCCAGATGCATGAAGGCCGTGTAGTCCGAAATGCGGGCCGCCTGCTGCATATTGTGGGTCACGATCAGCACCGTGATTTCGCTGCGCAGATCGGTGATCAGATCCTCGATCTTGGCGGTGGCAATCGGGTCCAGTGCCGATGTGGGCTCGTCCAGCAGCAGCAGTTCCGGCTCGGTTGCCAGCGCACGTGCGATGCACAGCCGCTGCTGCTGGCCGCCCGACAGGTCAAGCGCCGGGGTAGTGAGCCGATCCTTGACCTCGTCCCAGAGCGCCGCCTGCTTGAGCGAGCGCTCCACCGCGTCGTCCACCACCGCGCGCTTGCGGATGCCGCGAATCTGCAGCCCGCTGGCGACGTTGTCGTAGATCGACTTCGGAAACGGATTGGGCTTCTGGAACACCATGCCCACGTGCAGCCGCACCCACATGGCGCTGACACCGGTGCTGATGATGTTGACGTTCTCCGGCTGGAGATTGATCTCGCCCTGGTAATGATTGCCCGGATACAGGTCATGCATCCGGTTGAAACAGCGCAGGAAGGTCGACTTGCCGCAGCCGGACGCGCCGATCAGCGCAGTGATCTGCCGGTCCAGCACCGGCAGGGAAATCCCCGACAGCGCCTGGAATTCGCCGTACCAGAAGCTCAGATCCCGCACCTCCGCGCGGCAGCGCTGTGACGAAGTCGCGTCGCCCGCTGCGGGTGCTTCGGCCTCGGCGGTCGCCTGCTGGTCCGGATTATCCATGGCGGTTGCCTCTTGTGTGCTCGGTGCGCTCATCTCGACTCCATCGCGAAAGTATTGCAGACACGCCGACGCGTTCGCGTCACCGCTGACGGCGAACGCGGTAACGGATGTAGACGGCCACGGCATTCATCAGCAGCGTCATCGCCAGCAGCACCACACCGGTGCCGGCGGCGGTGACGTGGAACTCGGCCTGCGGCCGCGACACCCAGTTGAACATCTGGATGGGCATGACGGTGAAAGGGGTATTCAGCCATTCGAAACTCAGGAACGGGAATCCGCTCTGCACAGGCGACGGCGGCAGGAACGCGATAAAGGTCAGCGCGCCGATGGTGATCACCGGTGCGGTCTCGCCGATGGCGCGTGACAGCCCCACGATGGCGCCGGTGAGAATGCCGGGCCGGGCCGCGGGCAGCACGCACAGGCGCACCGTCTGCCACTGGTCGGCACCCAGCCCATAGGAGGCTTCGCGGGTTTCCTGCGGAATGCTGCGAATGGCCTCGCGGGTGGACACGATGATCACCGGCAGAATCAGCAATGCCAGCACCATGCCTGCCACCAGAATGGTCTGCCCCAGATTCAGGCCGTAAACGAACAGACCCAGTGCCAGCAGGCCGTAGATGATCGACGGCACGCCTGCCAGGTTGGTGACGTTGATCTCGATCAGGTCGGTCAACCAGTTGCGCGGGGCATATTCCTCGAGATACAGGCCAGCCATCACGCCCAGCGGAATGGACAGGAAGGCGGTGACGATCATCACCGCGGTGGTTCCCACCCAGGCGGAAAGGATGCCCGCCTCGCCGGCGTTGCGGGAGGGATAGCTGGTGAGAAAGTCCCAGTCGATAACGCGCGCCCCGGTCACCGCCAGATCCAGAATCAGGGCCAGCAGGGTGAGCACCGCCACCATCAACACCACCAGACCCGCGCCGGCGCAGATCAGGTCCCAGCGACGGTTGCGCCGGATCAGGCCTTCGTAGTCGATATCACGTACGGCGTCGACCATAATCAGTAGACCTCGCGGAAGCGCCGGCGCAGATAGAAGCCCAGCACGTTGAAGCTGAGCGTGATCACGAACAGCGTCAGGCCGGCGGCGAAGATGGTCTGGTACCCGATCGAGCCGTGCGGCAGATCGCCCAGGCTGACCTGCACGATGTAGGCGGTGATGGTCGCCGCACCTTCGGTGGGATCGAGCGTGAACTTGGGGTTCTGGCCGGCGGCAATGGCCACCACCATGGTTTCCCCCACCGCCCGCGACATGCCCAGGATATAAGCGGCGGTAATGCCCGAGAACGCGCCCGGAATCACTACCTTGCGGGCCGTCTGCCAGCGGGTGAAGCCGAGCCCGTAAGCGCCCTCGCGCAGCTGGTTCGGAACCGCCCGCATCGCATCCTCGGAAACCGACGTCACGTAGGGCAGGATCATGACGCCCATCACCAGCCCCGGCGCCAGCATGTTGAAGCCGGACAGGCCGGGAATGAAGGTCTGCAACAGCGGCGTGACGAACAGCAGCGCGAAGTAGCCGTAAACCACGGTGGGCACGCCCTCAAGCAGCTCCAGGAACGGCTTGATGATCTCGCGCACGCGGCTGTCGGCATATTCACTCAGGTAGACCGCCAGCAGGGTTCCCGCCGGAATCGCAACCAGCAGCGCGATGCCCGCCACTACCATGGTGGCGGTCAGCAGCGGCCAGATGCCGTAATTCGCGTTGGTGAACAGCGGCGTCCAGGACGTCGATGTCAGGAACTCCACGATCGAGACGTTGGCGAAGAACACCACCGATTCGGACACCAGGATGTAGACGATTGCCACGGTGACGAACACCGACAGGCTCGCCGCGGCAAACAGCAGCCAGCGCACCCCCCGATCCACCAGCCGGCGGCGGCGCAGGAATGCCTCGCTGGGCTGCAGCGATATCCGTTCTCCGGTTACTGCCACGTGGTTTCCATCCCCTCGTTTGCGGACCCGTCCGCTAATGAGCGACTAGCGCTTTTCGGCCTTGAGCAGGTCCTCGATCGACACGCCCACCTGCGCCCCGTCCGCAAACGCGGTGCCGGTGCGGCGTTCGGTGACGTTCTCGCGGGCCAGCTCGTAAGCCTCGGCCGGCAGCGGCACGTAACCCACTTCCTTGACCAGCGTGGGTGCGCGCTCGGCGTCGAGCATGAACTCGACGAACTGGCGTACGGCTTCGCTTTCATCAAGCGACGATACCCGGGCATAGACGAACAGCGGGCGCGACAACGGGTTGTAGACGCCGCTCTTGGCGTTCTCCAGCGACGGGCCGATGCACTCGCCATCGCTGTTCTCGACCGTAAGCGCCTTGAGACGCTCACGGTTTTCCTCGTAGTAGGCCAGCCCGAAGTAGCCCAGGGCGTTGACGTCGTTGGCCACGCCCTGCACCACGACGTTGTCGTCCTCGCTGGCGGTGAAGTCGCCGCGCGAAGCGCCGCTGTCGTGCATCACCGCCTCGGTGAAGTAATCGTACGTGCCCGAATCCGTGCCCGGGCCGTAAAGCGTCAGCTTGCGGTCGGGGAAGTCGTCTCGAATCTGCTGCCAGTTGGTGACCTCGTCCTGGGCAGCCGGCTCCCACATGGTCTTGAGCTCGGACGGCTTGATGCAGGCTACCCAGTCGTTATCCGGATGTACCACCACGGTCAACGCATCCAGGGCCACCGGCAGTTCGATGAACTCGATGCCATTGGCCGCGCAGTCCTCGCGCTCGGATTCACTGATCGGGCGCGACGCGTCCGACAGGTCGGTCTCGCCGCGACAGAATTTCTTGAAACCGCCGCCGGTCCCGGACACGCCGACAGTCACACGATAGGTACCACGATTATCCTTCTGGAATTCCTCGGCGACCGCCTCGATCACCGGAAACACGGTGGAGGACCCGTCCACCTTGACCGTGTCCATGCCACCGCTGCCGCCGTCGCCGCAGCCAGCAAGGGCTACCAGCGAGGCCGCCATCGCGGCGCTCAGGAAACGGGTATGAAGATTCGCCGACATGCGTGTTGACTCCTGACTTCGATTCGATTGATTCAAGACAATCCGTGGCCGCCTGACCGTCAGTGGCCAGCGGGCTCGTGACCGTTGGATGACAAGAGAAATCCCGGGTGCATCCGCGCCAAGACGCCTGCCGGCTGATGTTTCCGGCAAGGTAACGATGGATGATGACAGTCCCGTGACATGGTGGTGACCGCCCGCCTCACAGCGGGCGCCGCCGCTCCTTGGCCGCGAGAACTTCCCGTTCCATGGCCTCCAGTGTGGTGTGGCGCACGTCCTGCCCGTGCACGAAATAGATCACGTATTCGCCGATGTTGGTGGCGTGATCGCCGATACGTTCCAGTGCCCGTACCGCCCACAGCACGTCGAGCATCTGCCGGATGGTGCGCGGGTCTTCCATCATGAAAGTGATGCACTCGCGCATGATCGATTCGTACTCGCGATCGACCTGCTGATCTTCCTTGGAGACAGACAACGCCACATCCGCGTCGATGCGGGCAAAGGCGTTCAGGGCATCGTTGACCATGGAGCGCACGTGCCGGCCCAGCAGCTCGATCTGCTGGAACGCGCCGCGCGGTGTCACCTGGCTGGACAGCTGGGCCGCCAGCCGTCCGATCTTCTCCGCCTCGTCGCCGATGCGTTCGAGGTCGGTAATGGTCTTGATGATGGCGGTGACCAGGCGCAGATCACCGGCCTGCGGCTGGCGGCGGGCGAGAATGCGGGTGCACTCCTCGTCGATCTCGACTTCCAGGCGGTTGACCTCGAAATCGCCGCGGGCCACCGCTTCGCCCAGCTCGCCGTCGCCTTCCACCAGGGCGCGCACGGCATTGGTCACCTGCTGTTCGACCAGACCACCCATATTGAGCACGTGCTCGCGCACGTCCTCCAGGTCCTCGTCGAACTGCTTCGAGGTGTGTTTGTCGAGGCTGACCTTGTCCACGCCGATAATCCTCTGAATACGCGATCTGACGAGCGAGTTTACCAGTTGCCCCTGCGTCAGAAGGCGAACTGGGTGCGGAAGGTGAATACATTCAGGTCGTCGGGCTGCCCGCCTTCGATATCCCGCAGTGGCGAATCCTCGACATCGAGAATCCGGTTGTAGTCGAGCATCAGGCGTACATAGTCATTCATGTACCAGTTCAGCGCCAGACTCGCGCGACTCTGTTCACCGCCGATGACATCACGGTCGCTAAGATCGTGCTCGTCGAAGCGCAGCGCCAGTTCCCAGGCACCCCAGTGGCCGTCGTCGGGACTGAAGGCATGCCGCGGCTGCAAGCGCTTGAATTCCCCATCGCTGCCCTTGTAGCGGCGCGATTCCCCGGTCAGCACCCAGCCCATCTGCAGGTAATAGCCGGAGAAATCGAGGCTGGGCAGGCCGTTGTCGCGGGAGACACCGACTTCCGCATACTCGCCCTGCAATGACCAGGGACCAGCCACGGCGGCCAGTTCCAGGCCGGCGATAGTGGCGCGGTCGATGGCGTCGATCGGGCCGGTATCGGTCAGCGCCACGTTGGAGAAATTCGTGATATCGGCATTGAAGGCCGGGGACTCGTTGTTGATGCGGCCGCTGTCGGCGGGCTCGCGCACGCCGCCATAGGCCCCCAGATGCAGCACCCGGCCGACGTCGTTGATCGGCGCATACGTCAGGCGCGATCCCAGTCCGTGGCCCTCGTCGGATTCCTGGTCGCGATCGTTCGGGGCAGCGGAGTCCCCATACAGGCCGATCTGGGCCGACCAGTCGCGGCCCGACCCCTTGGCGTTGATGCCGATGGCCCGGTCGAACAGCGTGTCAGTCAGCGCGTTGAGCAGCGAGCGCTCGGTGAACATGATGTCGTTGGAACTTTCCTGCAGCTCCATGCTGATGGCGTGCTTCTGGTGGCCCAGCGTGATTTCCAGCGGATCGAATCCGGTGTAGACCAGAAACACGTCGGTAATGGCGATGTCGTTGCCGGCGAAATCGAACTCGGTGAGGTACTCGAAATCCTCGCCCAGGTTGCCCGACATGTTGAACCGGGCGCGGCGGATGTCCGTGCCGCTGGCGGCATCCACCGGCGGGCCGTTGCGGGTCAGATCATCATCCTGGTAGCTGTACTGGGCGTGCAGGCGGCCGCCGGGTGCCATCGAGAACTCGCCGCTTTCGTCGGTGAGTTCCAGGGCGCTATCGCCGGGCTCGGCGGCGACTGTTGCCTCGCCGCCCTCGCCCTCGGCGTCGTTCGCGGCGTGCTCGTCCACCGGTCGGAATCGCCCCAGCCCGACCCGGCCCGGTCCCGGTTCGGCGAAAATCTGCTTGGTCTCGGTATCCATGTAGAGATCCAGCGCCCCGTCATCGCCACCGGCAGCCATGGCAGCCCCGGCAGTCATCAGGGATGCAGCCACCATCAGCCGGATGGATCGCCACGTGATTCCCGTATTCATTCGCCTGACCTCGTCTCGTCGGGGGGACGCCGGTCGCCGGATAGCGCGGGCCGCCCGAAATGGAGGCGCGAGTTTGTGACAGATATATGACCGTTTTATGACAGACACGCACGACAATGCGGGCGGCCCGGTTTCGACCCGCCGCCGGAATGCAATACGGGAACCGCTCAGGCGGCGTTGGCGACGTGCGCGCGCTGACGCGGAAAGCGGCAGATGAAGGTGGAACCGACACCCGGTTCGCTGTCCACCGACAGTTCCGCCTCGTGGTGCTCCAGGCAATGCTTGACGATGGCAAGGCCAAGCCCGGTGCCGCCGGTGGCGGTGGAGCGGGCCGCATCCACCCGATAGAAACGCTCGGTCAGACGCGGCAGGTGCCGTTGATCGATACCGATGCCGGTGTCGCTGACCGACAGATTGACCGTGTCCGCTTCCAGCCACCAGCGCACGGCAATCTCGCCGCCCGCCGGGGTGTACTGCACCGCATTGGCGATCAGGTTGCCGGCCACGCTCTCCAGCTCGCCCGGCCGTCCGAACAATGACAGACCGGCCTGGAGTTCGGTTTCGAAGCGGAGACCGGCGGTGTCGCGACGGCGGGCATCGGCCACCAGCCGCTCGATCAGCGCAGCCATGTCCACCACTTCCTGGCGTTGCTGCAAGCCCTCCGCCTCCACCCGGGCCAGCCGCAGCAGGCTCTCGATGATGCGGCTCATGCGAAGGGCCTGCTGACCCATTTCCCGCACCGGCGCCTGCCACTGTTCCAGCGCCCCGGCCTTGCCGGTTTCCTCTTCCATCATTTCCAGGTAACCGCGCAACACGGTTAGCGGGGTGCGCAGCTCGTGCGAGGCGTTGGCCACGAAGTCGCGGCGCGTGGCCTCCATGCGCTTTTGCTCGCTCACGTCGCGGGCAATCAGCAGCCGCTGACCGTTGCCATACGGGATGATGCGCAGCATCAGGATGCCGTGCTCGCTGATCGGCGACGGCACCTCGACTTCGCCGGGTTGCGCGTCGGGGGCGTTGATCAGCGTGGAAAACCGCGGGTGGCGCACCAGATTCGCGATGCGCTGACCCAGGTCCTGGGGGGCGCGCAGTCCGACCAGCGCCGCCGCCGCCTGGTTGAACCAGACGATGCGCCCCTGCCCGTCCAGCACCACGGCCCCGTCCGGCAGCGCCGCGGTGGAGGCCTGGAATTCGTTGACGATGCTCTTGAGCCGCTTCTTGCGCTTGCGGTTGCGCTGCTTGAGCCGGTTGAACTCGACGAAGATGTCCTGCCAGACCCCCAGCCCTTCGGGCGGCTCACGATCGTCGTTGACCAGCCAGCGATGCAGCCGATTGGTATAGGCCAGGTGCATCAGCAGATACACCGCCAATCCGCTGAAGGCCGCCCACAGGGCGTAACCGAAGGCGGCCCCGATCAGCGTCCAGGCCGCCAGCCAGACCGCCAGCACCAGCACCTCCCGGCGCCAGGCGGATACCACCGCGGCCGACCGCATATTCACGTCAGATACGGGTCATCCCGCCCGGCTGGAAAAGCGGTAGCCACTACCGCGCACGGTCTGGATGAAGCGATCAAAGCCGAACGGTGCCAGCGCCTTGCGCAGCCGGCGAATGTGCACGTCCACGGTGCGCTCTTCGACGAACACATTCTGCCCCCACACGCGGTCCAGCATCTGTTCCCGGGAATATACCCGTTCCGGATTGCTCATGAAAAAGCGCAGGAGCCGGTATTCGGTGGGACCCAGACGCACCGGATCGTCGCCGGCGGAGACCCGCTGACTGGCCCCATCGAGCCGCAGCCCGTCCACTTCCAGGGTTTCGGCCTCGCCGCCGGGCAGCGTGCGGCGCAGCACCGCCCGCACCCGGGCCACCAGTTCGGAGGAGGAAAACGGTTTGACGACATAATCGTCGCAACCGATGTTGAGGCCGCGAACCCGGTCATCCTCCTCGACCCTGGCGGTGACCATGATCACCGGAATGGCGCTACTCAGTGACTCGCGGCGCAGTTCGCGCACGAACTCCGCGCCGGACACGCCGGGCAGCATCCAGTCCATGAGGATCAGATCGGGCCGCTGGTCCGCGATCGCCAGCCGGGCGGACTGCGCGTCCTCGGCCTCGTGGACGTGGAACTCCGCCCGTTCCAGTCCGAAACGGATCATGTCCCGGATGGGCGCTTCGTCTTCGACGACCAGAATATGCTTGTGCTGCATGGTTAGCTTCGTCATGCGCTTTCTTGACCTGATCGCAAGCCTATTAAGCTTACATGACACCGCTGTGACAACGCCGGCAACGCTATCACCGGCGTATCCGGCCTAGTCCGGCTGGTCAAGCGCCCGCGTCACCATTTCGTAAACATCGGGCGACAGGGACGCCCGGGACAGCATGGAAAGCTGCTCGCGCATTGCCGCGCCCCGCGGGCCGGCCACCCGGCCCCATTCGGCCAGCGGACCGACCAGACGCGCCGCAATCTGCGGATTGAGCTCGTTAAGCTGACGAACGTGGCCCGCCAGCCAGGCGTAGCCGGCGCCATCCACCTGATGGAAACCCGGGAGATTGCCGCGTGCGAAACTGCCGATCAGGGCCCGCACCCGGTTGGGGTTGGTGGCATCGAAGCGGGAATCGGCGTCGAGTTCGGCCACGCGCGTCACCGCATCCGGCAGCCGGCTGGTAGCCTGCAGGGCGAACCACTTATCCAGCACCAGGGCGTGATCCCGCCCCCGTTCGGCAAACGCGGCCATCGCCTCGTCCCGGGCGGAGCCCGGCCGGTCGCGCAGGGCCTGCAGGGCGGCCATGCGGTCGGTCATGTTATCGGCGTCGTGATAGAGCGCGAGGCAACGGGCATCGATACCGGACGCGTCCCCGGCCGCCAGGTAATCCAGCGCCACGGCGTTGAGCCGCCGCCGGCCGACTTCGGCCGGCTCGAAGCGATAGCCATCGAGCGGTGATTCGGTCAGCAGGGCCTCGAAACGGGTTGCCAGGGAAACGGCCAGCTGCCGCTTGACGTGACCATGGGCGGCGACGACCGCGTCCACGTCGAACTGTGAATACTGGTCGGCCAGCCGCCGCTCGGTGGGCAGCGTGAGCATTTCCGTCAGCAGTTCGTGGTCGGCCGGCGGATCGGACAGTAGATGCTCGACCGCCTCGATCAGCGCCGCCGGAGCCGGCAGTGCCTCGCCCGCCTGATGCGCGGCTACCGCCGCGCGCATAGCCGCCAGGGCGAGCTCCTGCCCCGCCCCCCAGCGGGCGACCGGATCGCTGTCATGGGCCAGCAGGTGGGCCAGATCCTCGGTTCGGTGGTCGTATTCCACCCGCACCGGGGCCGAGAAGCCGCGCAGCAGCGAGGGCACCGGGCGGGCGGACAGACCCTCGAAGGTCCAGCTCTGTTCGGGCTGATCCAGGGTGAGCAGCGATCGCTCGCCGAGATCGACGGCCCGGCCATCAGTCTCGAGCAGCCCGAGGCCGAAGGGGATATGCAGCGGCGCCTTGTCCGTCTGCCCGGGTGTATCCGGGGTGTGCTGGGACAGGGTCAGGCGGTAACGGCCGTCCGCGTATTCATCGTGCACCGTCACCACCGGCGTGCCGGCCTGGCTGTACCACAGCCGAAACCGAGCGAGGTCGGCCCCCTTGGCCGTTTCCAGCGCGGTCACGAAATCCTCGATGGTCACGGCCCCGCCATCGTGTTCGCTCAGGTAGTGCTGTACGCCGCGGGTGAAGCCCTCGTGCCCGAGGATGACGTGCAGCATGCGGATGATCTCGGCGCCCTTCTCGTAGATCGTGATGGTGTAGAAGTTGTTCATCTCGATGTACGACTCGGGCCGCACCGGATGGGCGTTGGGGCCGGCATCCTCGGGGAACTGGATGTCGCGCAGCATCCGCACCTGCTCGATCCGGGTCACCCCGGGTGAGCCGTGATCGGCCGCGAACTGCTGCTCGCGAAACACCGTCAGGCTTTCCTTGAGCGACAGCTGGAACCAGTCGCGGCAGGTCACGCGATTGCCGGTCCAGTTGTGGAAATATTCGTGGGCCACCACGTCGCGCACGCGAACGTAGTCGCCGTCGGTGGCGGTATCCGGGCTGGCCAGCACGCAGGACGTGTTGAAGATGTTCAGCCCCTTGTTCTCCATAGCCCCCATGTTGAAGCTGCCCACCGCCACGACCATGTAGGTGTCCAGGTCGTATTCCAGCCCGTAGGCCTTTTCGTCCCAGGCCATCGCCTGCTTGAGCGAGTGCACGGCGTGGTCGAGCTCGTTCTCGCTGCCGTGATCGGTATAGAAGCGAAGCGCCACCTCGCGCCCGCTGCCGGTGCGGTAGGTATCGGCCACCTCGGCCAGGTCGCCGGCCACCATCGCGAACAGGTAGCAGGGCTTGGCGAACGGATCCTCGTACACCGCGAAATGGCGGCCGTCCGGCAGATCGCCGTGGTCCACGCGATCGCCGTTTGACAGCAGCACCGGATAGCGGGCTGCATCGGCCTCGATCCGCGTCCGGTACGTCGCCATCACATCCGGCCGGTCCGGAAAATAGGTGATGCGGGAGAAGCCTTCCGCTTCACACTGGGTGCACAGGATCCGGCCGGAGCGGTAGAAGCCCTCGAGCGCGGTATTGGCGTCCGGATCGATATCGACCTCGATCGCCAGTTCGAAGCGCGCCGGCGGCGCGGATAGCGTCAGGCCCTCGGCATCCACCGAATAGCCGGACTCCGGCACCGGTTCACCATCGATCCTGATCGCCTGTAGCTGCATTGCCCGGCCATCCAGGCGCAGCGGCGCATCGGCGGACGCGGCCGGGTCGCGCGCGATGCTCAGACGGGACCCGATCCGGGTGACGCCCTCGCCGATGTCGACGTGCAGATCGACATGGTCGATGCGATAGGTGGGCGGCTGATAATCGCGGCGGAACTTGGGTTGCGGCGCGGGACCCGTCATGCCCGCCTCAGCACGACGCTGCCGGCGGAATAGCCGGCACCGAAACCGCACATCACGGCGAGATCGCCGCTGGCCAGGTCCTCGTGATGGCGATGGAACACGATCACCGGGCTGGCCGAACTGGTGTTGCCGAATTCGTGCAGCACCGAGGGCATTTCCTCGGCGCTGGGCTCGTGACCCAGCACCCGCTTGGCGATCAGCGTGTTCATGTTGATGTTGGCCTGATGCAGCCACAGTCGCCGCAGGCTTTCCGTATCGAGTCCCAGGTCACCGACGTGGCCGGCAATCAGCTCCGCCACCATCGGGCCCACGTCCTTGAACACGCGGCGCCCGTTCTGCACGAACAGCCGGTCGTAATCGGGCCGCGGCTGATTCTCGGAAGGGTTAAGGAATCCGAAATTGTTACGGATATTGTTGGAAAACTTGGTGATCAGGCGCGTGCCCAGCACGTTGAAACCGCGGCCCGCGGCCCGTTCCTCGGATTCGACCAGCACCGCGGTGCACACATCGCCGAAGATGAAATGGCTGTCGCGGTCGCGGAAATTCAGGTGGGCGGTACAGATTTCGGGATTGACCATCAGCACTGAGTCGGCGCTGCCGCCCTCGATCATGTTCACCGCGGTCTGAATGCCAAAGGCCGCCGAGGCACAGGCCACGTTCATGTCGAAGCCGAACCGCCCCGCCCCCAGATATTCCTGCACTTCCACCGCCAGTGCCGGGTATGCCCGCGGCAGGTTGGAACAGGCCACAAGTACGGCATCCACCTCGCCGGGCTCGCGACCGGCGCGGTCGAGGCATTCCCGTGCCGCGCTGATCGACATCTCGCACATCAGCGAGGGCTCGTCATTGCTGCGGGTGCGGATGCGCGGGCGCATGCAGGACGGGTCCAGCACCCCGGCCTTGTCCACCGAATAGCGGCTTTCGATTCCCGAGGCCTTGACGATGAACTCGCTGCTCGAGGGCACCAGGGGTTCCCGGTCGCCGGCGGCGATCTCCGCGGCATGGGCGTCGTTGTACTCCGACACGTACTGGTTGAACGACGCCACCAGCTCATCGTTGGAAATCGCATCCGGCGGGGTGTACAGCCCCGTTCCGGTAATCACCGCTTTCGTCACGCTGTCTCCATTCGCCATGCCGCGGGCCAGTTGCACCGCCGCGCTATTCTCACGTCTGCGCCGGCCGCAAACAACCGCCAGCGTCGGGCGTCGGCGGCGCGAGCCCGCTCTGGTCCAGGCACTGTTCAATGAATGTCTGGACCGAGGCTTCGCGCCGGGCACTCAGATGCGAGCCGTGATACCAGTGAATCGGCGCCCCGCCCCAGTGATCGGCCAGCCGCGTGGCCTGACCCGGGGGCACCAGTTGATCGCCGGTGGCGGCGAACACGAAGCGGCGATCCGCCCCCACCCGGCAGGGCAGCATCAGTGGCGATACCGGGGCAAGTGCGGCCCGTGCCAGCGCCGGGGTCACGCCGGCGGCCTCGATATAGCGCAGATGCAGGATCGGCAGGTGGCGCCACACCACATCGGCCATGTCGGCCAGCGGGATGCCGGCAATCACGCATCGCAGGTCCCGATCCAGCGCCGACAACAGGGCCGCGTTGTACCCGCCCAGGCTGTAGCCGAGGACGCCGACATCCGCCTCCGGTTCGTTTCGGCGCAGCCAGGCCAGCGTCCGCCGCAGATCCCAGAGTGCCTGAGATTCCGCGTGAAATATGTCCGCCATGTGCCCGTCCAGAAAGCCGCTTCCGCTGCGCGCGTGAACCTTGCGTTCGCCGTGCAGGGGCAGAATGGGCATCAGGAGGTTGTAACCCAGGTCCCGGTGCAACCGCTCGACCTGGAACAGGCTGAAATCGATTGCCGGGCGCCCCATGCGGTAGCCGTGGATGCACAGCAGCCAGGGTCGCGGCGGACCCGGATGCCGGAACACCCGCACCGCCATGCGCTGATTGGCCGCCTGCGCCTGCCAGCGTTCGGCCCCCGGCAGGGCCGGATCGGGGCGGTAGCCGCTGTCGAAACGCAGCAGCAGGAAGCCCTGCCCGGCCGCGTAACGATGGCCCAGGGCCGGCTTCGCCGGCGCAGGCGGCGCCGGATGCAGCCGGTCCGGTTCGGCCAGCCAGCCACGCTGTTCACCCAGGTCCCGCAGACGCGCCAGTTCCAGCGCGTCCCCCGCCACCTGTTGGCCGGTGGGCACCCGGGCGGTCCCCACGAAATAGGCCAGGATCGCCTCGTCCCAGGCGGCCTTGCCGGCCAGACGCCAGTCCAGCCGGGGCACCGGCACATCGGCACCGGCGGCGGCCTGGAACACTGCCGTATAGCCGGCCACGAAGAAGCACAGCAACGCCAGCAGTGCCAGTCCCAGCACGGGGAAAACGCCCAGAAACGGCCATAACCCGGCGGATAACAGCATGCCGGTCAGCGCCCCGAATGCCAGGTAATGGGAAATCTGGCGGTCGCCGGGGAACAGCAGCAGCGCCAGCCCGGGGGCAAGCATCAGGGCGCCGGACGGGCTCATCACCAGCCCGGCAATCAGACCCGCGCGCCAGCCCACGGCCAGCCAGAACAGCCCGGCCACCACCGGAAGCAGCGCCGGCCAGAACCAGCGGGGCTGGGAGCGCATGCGGGCCGATGGATCGGTCATGCCGGCGCCGCCAGCAGCGTGACCACGACACTGACGACCAGCAGTATCACCTCGAGCGGCCAGCGCCAGGGTCGGCGGCGACGGATGCCATCGATGGCCAGCGGCGCGATCACGGCCGGCAGGGCCACCAGCCCTGTACGTTGCAGGACCGGGCCGATTTCAGCGCCGATCCGGGCTCCCAGGTCGGCATGCACCGCCAGCATCAGCGCCACCACACCGGACACGATGGCCACGCTGGCGCTGCCCAGCAGTATCACCCAGTTGACGAACTGAACCGCTCTCAACGCGACCCGCCGCGTCCTCGCAGCGCGTCCAGATACGTCAGCAGACCGGGGGCGATCTCGCGATAGAAAGCCGGACTGCGCATCGCCACCTGCACCAGGGTGGCCGCGAAGAAGCGCACGATGCGATTGCGGTACTCGAACACGCTGCCCACCATCGGCACCGGCGCATCGTCGAGTATGGTCAACCGGTCCTCGGGTTCCGGACCGGTTCGGACCACCAGACTGACCTCCACGCGCAGCGGCTTGCGCCGACGGCCACGACGTTCGCCGCTGCCGGCCACGGCGGTCAGGTTCCTGTTGCGCCACGAGTCATGGCACGAGTATCCCCTACTCGCCCCGGTGCTGACCACCGGCGTAGCATGGGCACCGACGTTTTCGACAGGGCAAACCCTCTCATGTCCGGCAGACAGGTGGTCTTCGCGCACGGCAAGGAAAGCGGCCCCTGGGGCACCAAGATCCGGTATCTCGCGGATCTGGCGGTGGCCGAGGGCTGGGCGGTGGAAAGCCCGGATTACAGTGGCCTGGACGATCCCGCCGACCGGCTGGAACAGCTGCTGGCCCGGCCACGCGACGCCGAGCGGCTGGTGTTGTGCGGCTCGAGCATGGGCGGCTACGTCAGCGCCATGGCCTGCCAGCGGCTGCAACCCCACGGGCTGTTTCTGCTGGCGCCGGCGCTGTATCTGCCCGGCTATCCGGGCGAGCCCGATGATTGCCCATCGGCGACGGTGGTGGTGCATGGCTGGCAGGACGACATCGTGCCGCCAGCCAATGCCATCCGGTTCGCCGAATCCCGTGGATGCCCCCTGCATCTGCTCGACGACGGCCATCGCCTGGTCGACAGCCTGGATTTCATCGGCCAGCAGTTCAGCGCGTTGTTGCGTTCGCTGGGCTGACCGGTTCCCGCAGCGCCCGGGCGCATTCCGCCACCAGACCCGGGCCGCGGTAGATCAGGCCGGTGTACATCTGCACCAGGCTCGCGCCTGCCGCGAGCTTGGCGCGCGCCGCCTCGCCGCTATCAATACCCCCCACGCCGATAATCGGGATTTCCCCAGCCAGCGCGCCGGCCAGCGCCGCGATCACCTCGTTGGCCATCGCGGCCATCGACGCGCCACTCAGCCCGCCCTGCTCCGCCGCCAGGGGATGCCCAGCGACACCCGGTCGACTGAGGGTGGTGTTGGTGGCAATCACCGCATCCACCCCGGCGCGGCGGAAACTGTCGGCCATCGTCTGCAGCGCGGCCGCGTCCAGGTCCGGCGCCACCTTGACCGCCAGCGGCACGTAGCGGCCGTCCTGATCCGCCAGCCGCTGTTGCGCGGCTTTCAGGTCGGCCAGCAGCGCCTCGAGCGCTTCGCCCGCCTGCAGATCACGCAGGCCCACGGTGTTCGGCGAGGATATGTTGACCGTCACGTAATCGGCCTGCGGGTAAACCCGTTCCAGCGCCCACAGGTAATCATCGGCAGCCCGTTCCAGCGGCGTGGTCGCGTTCTTGCCGATATTGATGCCCAGAATGCCGCGATAACGGCGCCCGGCCAGCCGTTCGAGCAGCGCCTCGACGCCGTCGTTGTTGAAGCCCAGCCGGTTGATCAGTGCCCCGGCCTCGGGCAGCCGGAATACTCGCGGCCGGGGGTTGCCAGGCTGCGGGTGCGGCGTCACCGTGCCGATTTCCAGAAAACCGAAACCCAGCGCCCCCAGGCCGTCGACACAGCGGCCATCTTTGTCCAGGCCGGCCGCCAGCCCCACCGGGTTGGGAAAATCCAGCCCCATCACCCGGCGCGGCGACGCCGGCACCCGCCGGCCGAACAACTGCGCGTTGAGCGAGGCAGTCCGCGCCAGACTCGTCAGCGTCAGGGCATGGGCTTTTTCGGGGTCCAGCGCGAACAGCGCGCTGCGGGCCAGTCGATACATGCGCGCATTATGCCCGACGCCCGCGATTCATCCGGATGACAGGGGCGCCCCGCCGGTTTAACATCGGCGGCAAACCAGACGCAGGACAAACAACAATGCGTATCGACGCCATTCTGATGGTGCTGGGCGTGGCCGTGATGGCCGCCGGCACCTTCTTCGTGCTGGAAACCACGGTGGAAACGCCGGGACCGCAGCTCAAGTCGGTCACGCCGGAAGCGCCGCCGGTAGTCGAGGAAAGCGAAGCCTAGACGCGACGCCGCCGGGGGCGCCTGTCGCTGACCGGCAGGAGCTTTCGTTCAGCGCCACCGGCGCCGACACCCGGGCCGATTTCATTCAGCCGAGGCTGCTGCCGTAGCCGCGTCCCGGCCGAGCGCGGGGCTCGTTGACCAACTCAACCATGACGCACCCACCCGTCGACAATCGCGAACATCGCCTCTGTGTCGCGCCGATGATGGCGTGGACGGATCGCCATTGCCGGGTGTTTCACCGGCAGCTGACGCGGCACGCGCGGCTGTATACCGAAATGGTGACCACCGGGGCGATCCGGCACGGGGATCGTGACCGGCTGCTGGCATTCGATGCCGCCGAGCAGCCGGTGGCGCTGCAGGTCGGCGGCTGCGACCCGGCGGACATGGCACTGGCCGCCCGGGTGGCCGCGGATTACGGCTATGCCGAAATCAACATCAACGTGGGCTGCCCCTCGGACCGGGTCCAGCACGGGGCATTCGGCGCCTGCCTGATGGCCGAGCCGGCGCGCGTGGCCGATTGCGTGTCAGCGATGCGGGCGGCGGCGCCGTTGCCGGTGACGGTGAAAACCCGCATCGGCATCGATCACCGGGACGATTACGCATTTCTGCACGCGTTTGCCGGTCAGGTGGCGGACGCCGGCTGCGAGGTGCTGATCGTGCACGCCCGCAAGGCCTGGCTGTCCGGCCTGTCGCCCAAGGCCAATCGCGAGGTGCCGCCGCTGGATTACGAGCGGGTCTACCGCCTCAAACGGGATTTTCCGGCCCTGCGGGTGGTGCTCAATGGCGGCATCAACACACTCGACCAGGCAGCCATAGCGCTCAAGCAGGTGGATGGCGTCATGATCGGCCGGGCCGCCTATCAGCGCCCGTGGCTGCTGGCCGGGGTCGATCGGCAGCTGTTCGGCGAACGTGACGAACCGGTCACCCGCCACGACGCGATCCGGGCGTTGTTGCCCTACATCGAGCGCGCCATGCATGATGACGCCGAACTCAAGCATGTCACCCGCCATCTGCTGGGGCTGTTTCACGGCTGCCCGGGCGGGCGGCGCTGGCGGCGGCTGCTGAGCGAACAGGCCCATCGTCCCGGCGCCGGCATCGATACGCTGCTGGCGGCGCTGGCCGAGGTCCCCGAACAATCCACCGCGGAGGTCGCCTGATGCGCACCCTGTCCCGGCTCGGTGCCGGCCTGCTGGCCGTCGTCGCGTCCCTGTCCACCCATGCCCAGGAGACCAACCCGATGGTCCGAATGGATACCAGCCTCGGCGAGATCCGCATCGAGCTGTTCGCCGACCAGGCCCCGAAAACGGTCGACAATTTCCTGACGTATGTACGCGACGGGTTCTACGACGGCACCATCTTTCATCGGGTGATCCCGGGCTTCGTGATCCAGGGCGGCGGCTTCACCGCCGAGTTCGATCGCAAGGCCACTCGCGATCCGATCCGCAACGAGGCCGACAACGGGCTGGACAACGAACGCGGGACCCTGTCGATGGCGCGCACCAGCGATCCGAACTCGGCCACCTCCCAGTTCTTCGTCAATCTCAACGACAACAAGCCGCTCGATCAAGGCCCCGGCAACGCCGGCTACGCCGTGTTCGGGCGTGTGGTCGCGGGCATGGACGTGGTGGACAAGATCGCCGCCCTGCCCACCGGCGCCGCCGGCCCGTTCCGACAGGACGCCCCGCAGGAAACCGCGCTGATCGAATCGGCGGCCGTTATCGAGCCCTGACGCGGACCCCGGCAGCGTGGCGCTGCATTTCATTGCCGATCTGCACCTGGAGCCGCGGCGACCGGGCCTTAACGGCGTCATGCAGCGCTACCTTGCCGGCCCGGCGCGTGAGGCCGAGGCGCTCTACATCCTCGGCGACCTGTTCGAATACTGGGTCGGTGATGACGGCGGACTGCGCACCCATTCCGACACCGTGGCCGGCATCCGGCGGCTGGCCGATCACGGCGTGCCGGTCTATTTCATGCGCGGCAATCGGGACTTTGCGGTGGGCGACGCCTTCGCGGAGGCTGCCGGACTCACCCTGCTCGAGGATCCGGCCACCCTGGATTTCGACGGTCGCCAAGTGGTGCTGTCGCACGGGGACCGCCTGTGCACCGACGACCTCGCCCACCAGCGTTTCCGCGCCCGCTACACCGACCCGGCCTGGCTGAACCGGATGCTGGCGCTGCCTCTGTGGCAGCGACAGTGGATTGCTCGCTATGCCCGCTGGCGCAGCCGTCTGCGCGGCCGCCGCAGCGATCCGGAAATCATGGACGTCAACCGGCACACGGTGCGGGCCTTCATGGCCGAACGGGAAACCCGGCTGCTGATCCACGGCCACACCCACCGCCCCGCCGATCATGAGCTTACGGTCGATGGCGAAAACGCTCATCGGCTGGTGCTGGCCGACTGGCGGAAGAATCGGGGGGAGGTGCTGGTACTGGATCGGACCGGCTGGCAACGCCACGCCCTGGACTGAACGCCAGCGCACCGACCGGCGCCCCTGTCACGGGCACCGCACATCACCTAGACTGCGGAAACAGACGTAATCGACAGCGATCTGCCGAGCTATCACGCGGTGGACCGCTCGCCAGGAGCCCATCGCCATGGCCACCACCGCGAAAGAAGCCGCCCGCCAGATCATCGAGCATCTGCCGGATCAGGCCACCTGGGATGACATCATGTACGAGCTGTACGTGAAGCAGAAGATCGAGGCGGGGCTGCAGGCAGTCCGGGATGGGCGCGTGGTCTCGCATGAGGAAGCCAAACGCCGTCTACTGAAGAATGCGCCTTGAATGGACGGAACCAGCGCTGGATGACCTGACCCGGCTGAGCGACCATATCGGTCGGGATTCCACCGTCTATGCCTACCAGTTCATCAGCCGTATCTTCGATGCCGGGGCGCAGCTTGCCGATTTTCCGCGACTGGGCCGAGAGGTTCCGGAAGCCACAGACGCTACCGGCGAAGTCCGCGAACTGTTGTTTCGAGACTACCGGATAATTTACCGGTTAGAGCCAGGTGAAGTGGTTCGGATACTAACGGTCATCCATGGCGCCAGAGACCTGGCCGGGGATAACGGCAAGCCCTGGGAATAACGCCGCCGTGCTCTTCACCAGGTCTTACCCGCCGTCGCGGGCACGCAGATAATCCAGCTCCGGCTCCGCAAAACCCGCACGGCGACGATCCGGAAAGTTATACGGGCCGGGCGGCCCGCCGTTCATGTAGGTCTCGAGCAGGTGCGGAAACAGCGCATCCGGATCCTCGCCACGCTGCTCGCAGTAGTGCCGGAACCAGCGGGTGCCGATAGCCACGTGCGGCACCTCCTCTTCCAGGATGATTTCCAGGATGGCCACCGTTTCCCGGTCGCCGGCGCCGGTGAGGCGCTTGATCATCCCGGGTGTGACATCCAGCCCGCGGGCCTCCAGCACGCGCGGGACCAGCGCCATGCGCACCAGTACGTCGTGAGCTGTTTTTACCGCGGCTTCCCACAATCCGTTGTGGGCGTCGAAATCGCCGTAGGCGAAGCCAAGCTCGCCCAACCGTTCGTTCAGCAGGCGGAAGTGCCGCGTCTCGTCGGCGGCGACCCGCAGCCAGTCGCGGTAGAAATCCGGCGGCATGCCGGTGAAACGCCAGGCGGCGTCCAGTCCCAGGTTGATGGCATTGAACTCGATGTGGGCGATGGCGTGGACCAGCGCGGCCCGGCCCTCGACCGTGCCCAGACCCCGCCGCGGCAGTTTCGCCGGGTGCACCAGCAGCGGGCGGGACGGCTGCCCGGGGACCGGAATGGCCGGCGATTCGCCGGTTTCGTCGGCCAGCATGCCGGCATCCTCGGCCGCCAGTTCATCGACCCGGCGACACTTGTCCGCCGGGTCGACGGCCATCAGGGCCGAATGGATGTCGTCACGCGTCAAGAGCGGCCAGCCCCGGTTCGAGATCGGCGATGATGTCCTCGACGTTTTCCAGACCGGCCGAAATCCGCACCAGCCCATCGCCGATGCCGGCGCGAGCGCGTTCCTCGGCGGAAATCCGCGAATGGGTAGTACTGGCCGGGTGCACGATGGTGGTCCGGGTATCGCCCAGATTGGCCGTGATCGACAGCATGCGGGTGCCGTTGATCACCCGCCAGGCCCCGGCACGGCCGCCGGCCACCTCGAATGCCAGAATGCCCCCGAAGCCGGTCTGCTGACGGCTCGCCAGCTCGTGCTGGGGATGCGACGCCAGCCCGGGGTAATGCACCCGTGTGACGCCCGGTTGCGCCTCCAGCCAGGTCGCCAGCGTCTGGGCGTTCTCGCTGTGGGCACGCATGCGCACTTCCAGGGTTTCCAGCGCCTTGTGGAAAATCCAGGCATTGAACGGGCTCATCGCCGGCCCGGCCGTGCGCAGGAAGCCGAACACCTTCTCGCCCACGGTCTCGGCGTCCCCGATCACCGCGCCGCCCAGCGCCCGGCCCTGGCCGTCCAGGAACTTGGTGGCGGAATGAATGACGATATCGGCGCCGAAATCGAACGGTTTCTGCAGCGCCGGGGTGCAGAAGCAGTTGTCTACCACCAGCCAGCAGTCGTGCTCACGGGCGATCTGGGCCAGCGCGGCGATATCCACCACCTCGGTGAGCGGATTCGACGGGGTCTCCACGAACAGCATCCGCGTGTCGGGCGTGACCGCCTCGCGCCAGGCGTCGACATCCGTGGTAGCCACGTAACTGGTGCGGATGCCCAGCTTGCCCAGGTAGTTGTTGAACAGGCTGATGGTGGAGCCGAACAGGGTGTTGGCGGCCACGATGTGATCGCCTTGCTCCAGCAGTCCGAGGCAGGTGGACAGGATCGCGGACATGCCTGACGACGTGGCCACGCAGCACTCGCCACCTTCCATCGCCGCCAGCCGTTCACCGAAGGCGCGGACGGTGGGATTGGTGAAGCGCGAGTAGATGTTGCCCGGCTCGTCGCCGGCGAACCGTGCGGCAGCCTGGTCGGCCGAATCGAACACGAAACTGGACGTGGCGAAGATGGGTTCGCTGTGCTCACCTTCGGGCGTGCGACTATGGCCGGCCCGCACGCCGCGGGTGGCGGTGCCCCAGGTGGGTTGGTCGTTCTCATTCATTTCGATCACCCGTTACAACACGATAAGACATTGTCTGCGGGCACAAAAAAACCCGCGTGCGAAGCGGGTCATGCCCGATTTAGCAGTATTTATTACGCGCCCGCAAGCTGGTCACAAATCGGCGCACTTCGCTAGTAAAGACTAGCCCTGCCCCGGCAGCCGGGTCAAGTTGATGCGGATCGGGTTCAGCGCGCGTTATGCAGTTCGATCACCGCGCCCGGGGCGCTGCGGCGCTGCTCCTTGGCCGAATCGGAGCGGAACAGCTCCAGTTGCGACAGGTAGTCATCGTTGATATCGGCGGTGACGTAATCGCCGGTGAATACCGAATCCTCGAACCGCTGGATATGCGGATTGCCCTTCTGCACCGCCCGGCGCAGGTCGTCCATGTCCTGGTAGATCAGACGGTCGGCGCCGATGATGCGGCAGATTTCGTCCTCGTCGTAGCCATGCGCCACCAGTTCACTGGCCGAGGGCATATCGATGCCGTAGACGTTGGGATAGCGCACCGGGGGCGCGGCGGAGGCGAAGTAAACCTTGTTGGCGCCCGCTTCGCGGGCCATCTGGATGATCTGCTGCGAGGTGGTGCCGCGTACGATGGAGTCGTCCACCAGCAGCACGTTCTTGCCGGCGAACTCCAGGTCGATGGGGTTGAGCTTCTGGCGCACGGATTTCTTGCGCTGCTGCTGCCCCGGCATGATGAAGGTACGCCCGATGTAGCGATTCTTGATGAAGCCCTCGCGGTACTTCACGTCCAGCTGGGCCGCCAGTTCCACCGCGGCGGTACGGGAGGTCGAGGGGATCGGGATCACCACATCGATATCGTGGTCCGCCCATTCCCGCCTTATCTTGTCGGCCAGATAGGTGCCCATGCGCAACCGCGACTTGTACACGTACACGTTGTCGATCACCGAATCCGGCCGGGCCAGGTAGACATATTCGAAGATGCAGGGCGACACCACCGGCTTTTCGGCGCACTGGCGCACGTGGAGCTGGCCGTCGAGGGTAATCACCACCGCCTCGCCCGGCTGGATATCGCCGATCAGTTCGAACCCTAGCGCATCCAGCGCCACGCTTTCCGAGGCCACCATGTAATCGGTGCCCGTCAGCCCGGTACGCTTGCCGTAGACCACCGGCCGGATGCCGTTCGGGTCACGGAAGGCCACCAGCCCGTAGCCGGTGATCATGGCCACTGCCGCGTAGGCGCCGCGGCAGCGACGGTGCAGGGCCGCCACCGACTCGAATACATCGTTCTCGTTGAGCGTCAGCCCGCCGCGAAGCATCAGTTCGTGGGCGAACGCGTTGAGCAGGATCTCGCTGTCGGAATCGGTATTCAGATGGCGACGGTCGGCGCGGAACAGGGCCTCGCTCAGCTCGCCGGCATTGGTGAGGTTGCCATTGTGCGACAGGCAGATGCCGTAGGGGGTGTTCACGTAGAACGGCTGGGCCTCGGCCGAGGATTCCACCCCCGCCGTGGGATAGCGCACATGGCCGACCCCGGCATTACCCTGCAGGCGCACCATGTGCTCGGTACGGAAGACATCCCGCACCAGCCCATTGTCCTTGCGCAGATGCAGACGGCCGTCCTGGGTGGTAATGATGCCGGCGGCATCCTGCCCGCGGTGCTGCAGGACGGTCAGTGCATCGTAGATGTCCTGATTGACCGGCCCCTGGGCGACCATTCCGGCAATTCCACACATGGTTAGGCGTTGTCTCCCGTGTCGTTGGTTGGGACCGACTCGTCGGTAGGCACCGTCGGATCGAAGCGGATTTCCGAGGCCAGTTCTTCCGGCAGCCAGTCCCGAAGCCAGACGGCGCCCCGCTCCAGATGCCCGACGAACAGCGACTGATCCCACCAGTCGTCCCGGGGCACCGGCGTGAGCCCGGCAATGAGCACCAGCAACACCAGCAACGCAGCCCCGCGCAGCACCCCGAACAGACCGCCCAGGCCGCGATCGGTGCCGGCAAACCCGGTTCGGTCGACCAGCCCGGCCATCAGGTGATTGAATACCGCCCCGATAATGAGCACGGCGATGAACAGCACCCCGAAGGCCACGGCCAGACGCGCGGAACCCACGGAGATCCAGCCTTCAAGCATGCCGGCGGCCGGCGTGGCAAAGCGGAATGCCAGCCAGAAGGCCACGATCCACGTGGCCAGACCAATCGCCTCGCGAAAGAAGCCACGGAAGAACCCGACCATGGCCGAAACGGCGATCACGGCCAGAATCGCGTAGTCGATCCAGATCACCGGCGGCTACCGCTGCGAGGGCGTCATGACGCGGATGTTACCAGACCGGAGACACAGCCGGCCTATTCGGCCGACTGTACCTGCGGCTGGTGTCCCGCCCCGCGCAGCTTGACCGCGGCGTGCTCGGCCTCGGCCTCACTGCCAAACGGACCGACCCGCACCCGGTAGAACGTACGCTCACCCACCGCGGCCGGCTGATAGAACGCCGGAAAGTCGGGATTCAGTTCCGCCGCCAGGCTGCGCGCATTGGCCTCGTCGCCGAAGCTGCCGACCTGGACAACCCAGTCTCCCGCGGGTGTCTGCTCGCGACGCAAGCTGGTTGCGGCCGGAGGCGCCTCGGCGGGCTCGCTTTCGGGCTCGGGCTCGGGCTCGGGTTCCGGATCTGGCTCGGGTTCCGGCTCGGGTGCCGGTTGCGGCTCGGGCTCGGGTGCGTCGGGCGTTTCCTGCTTCGGTTGCGATGCCGGTGGCTCTGTCTCGCCAGACTGGTCCCGGGCAGGCGCGGGCTGCGACACCTGCGCCGGCGGCGTGTCCGTCTGTTCCGTTCCGGACGAAGTGCCTGTCGCCGAAGCCGTCTCATCCTCGTCCACCGGTACGGCTTCGCCTGACGGGCGGATCTCGAACACCCGCACCTCTTCACCCTCGCCCGGGCCGTCGGGCTGGGCCAGCCAGACCAGCGTCGCCGGAATCAGCACCCCAATGGCCAGCAGCACGGCCGCGCCCAGCAGGCGCAGTTTGGTCACATCTTCCACGGGCTATCCTCCAACAGCGTCATGACCTCGCCCACGGTATAGAACGACCCGCAGACTAGGATGCGATCACCGGGCTCGGCCCGGGCGCGGGCGGCAGCGAATGCCGACCCGATATCGTCATGGGCCGAAGCCGGCCCCGGTAGTTGCGCGGCCAGCGCCTCGCCGGCCAGGCCCCGCGAACCCGTCAGACCGCCGGCAAACCAGGCCGTCACGACATCGGCCAGACGGGCGGTCGCATCGGCGATCGGTTTGTTCGCGAGCATGCCGGTGACGGCCAGTGTCCGGCCGGACACCGGGTGCGCCCCGAGCCATTCGCGCAGGACCGCCATGGCCTCGACGTTGTGGCCCACATCCAGCACCAGGTCCACTGAACCGGCCAGTCGCTGGCGGCGGCCCGGCACCGCGAACCCGGCAAGCCGGGCATCGATGACCGACGCATCCAATGGATAGCCGGCGGCGCGAAGCGTGGCAAGAGCCGCCGCCAGATTATCGGGCAGCAGACCCGGGACCGGTTGCAGCGTGAATTCGGCCCCGGTCCAGTCATGCCAGTGCCAGTGTTGCTCCCCGGCCGCCAGGTCGTAATCGATCCCGATCCGGCGCAGCACCGCGCCGATTGTCGAGGCGGCGGCGGCGATGCTGGCGGGCGGATCACGGTCTGCACAGATGGCATCCCGGCCGGCTCGAAAGATGCCGGCCTTCTCGCGGCCGATGGCCTCGCGGTTGTCGCCCAGCCAGTCGACGTGATCCAGACCGATGCTGGTGATCACCGAGGCCGTCGCGTCAAATGCATTCACCGCATCCAGCCGCCCGCCCATGCCGACTTCGAGTACCACCTGATCCACCCCGGCCTGCGCGAAGCAGTGCATGGCCGTGAGCGTGCCGAATTCGAAATAGGTCAGCGAAATGTCGCCGCGGGCATCGGACACGGCGCGGAACGCGGCGACCAGATCGGCGTCATCGATCGGCTCGCCGTCGATGCGGATGCGCTCGTTGTAACGCACCAGGTGCGGCGAGGTATACACGCCGGTACGCCCAGTAAGCAGGCACTCCAGCGCCAGCGCGCAGCTGCCCTTGCCGTTGGTGCCCCCCACCGCCAGGATCGGGGCCGGAAACGGCTGCAGTCCCATGCGGCCCCCGACTGCCACCACGCGGGCCAGATCGAGATCGATTTCCCGCGGGTGAAGCGTTTCCTGCCAGCGCAGCCAGTCGTCGACGGTAACCGGGGTCGGCGACAGGACCGCGCTCATTGAATCTCGGTAGCGCGGGCTTTCTGGTGGGTCATCATCGCCAGCAGATTGTGCACGCGGTCACGCAGTTCGCGGCGGTCCACGATCATGTCGATGGCACCGTGCTCCAGCAGGAATTCGCTGCGCTGGAAGCCTTCCGGCAGCGTCTGCTGCACCGTCTGCTCGATCACGCGCGGGCCGGCAAAACCGATCAGGGCGCCCGGCTCGGCCATGTTGATGTCGCCCAGCATGGAAAAACTGGCGGCGACGCCGCCCATGGTCGGATGGGTGAGCACCGACACGAACGGCTGCCCGGCCGCGCTCAGCCGGCCGAGGGCCGAACTGGTCTTGGCCATCTGCAGAAGCGAGAACAGACCTTCCTGCATGCGGGCGCCGCCGCTGGCGGAAAAGCACACCAGCGGACGCTTGCGTTCCGCGGCGTGCAGCGCGGCGCGGGCGAACTTCTCGCCTACCACGCTACCCATCGAGCCGCCCATGAAACGGAAGTCCATGGCGCCGGCGACCATGGCCAGCCCCTTGACCGCCCCGTCCATGACGATGATCGCCTCGCGTTCCTCGGTATCACGCTGGGCCTGCTGCAGGCGCTCGCGGTACTTGCGGCTGTCACGGAATTTGAGCGGGTCGCGCGGCTCAATGCCAGCGAAAAGCTCTTCACGTGGCTCGTGGTCGAGAAACGTATCCAGCCGCTGGCGGCCGGTGAGCACCTGATGCGCGCCGCACTTGGGGCAGACCTGGATGGTGCGCTCCATTTCCGCGCGGTAGAGCACCGCGCCGCAGTCGTCGCACTTGGTCCAGACTCCCTCGGGGACGTTCTTCTTGCCCTCGGCGTCGCGGTTCATCTGCGAGGGCATGATCTTCTCGAGCCAACTCATGCGCTTGCTCCGGCCGCGGCAGTGGTTTCATCCATGGCCCGGCGCATGGCCGCGAGGGTGGCCGGCACCTCGGTGCAGAGCCGGTCGCGATCCGCGCCGATCTCGCCGATCTGGCCAACCAGGGCGCTGCCCACAACCACCCCGTCCGCCACCCGGGCCACGGCGGCCGCAGCTTCCGGGGTGCTGATACCAAAGCCCACGGCCAGGGGCTGGTTCGCATGCCGGCGAATCATCGCCAGCCGGTCGTCCAGCGCGGCCACATCCAGTGACGCCGCACCTGTCACGCCCTTGAGCGACACGTAATACAGGAAGCCACTGGCATGTTCGGCCACCCGGGCCAGCCGCGATTCGATGGTGGTCGGGGCGACCAGGCAGACCGTGTCCAAGCCAGCGGCGGTGAACAGCGGGGCCACGTCGCCGGCCTCGTCGGCCCCCAGGTCCACGGCGAGAATGCCGTCCACGCCCGCCTCCGCGGCCGCGCTGGCGAACGGCTCGATCCCCATCGACTCGAGCGGGTTGAGGTAGCCCATCAGCACGATCGGGGTGTCGGTGTCATCGCGGCGAAAGGCCCGGACCATCTCGAGCACGTCGCGCAACGACGTGCCGCCGGCCAGCGCCCGTTCACAGGCCGCCTGGATCACCGGACCATCGGCCATCGGATCGGAGAACGGCACCCCCAGCTCCAGAATGTCCGCCCCGGCCCCGACCAGACCGTGCAGCAACGCCACGGTGCTGTCCGCATCCGGATCGCCGGCGGTTATATACGGAATCAGCGCGGTGCGGCCGGCGGCGGCCAGGGCCTCGAAGCGGGTGCGGATTCGGCTCAAAGGTCGGCTCCGTCGAATTCGGCCACGGTCGCCACATCCTTGTCGCCACGGCCGGACAGGTTGATCAGCACATGCTGATCGGTATCCATGTCCGCAGCCAGCTGCATCGCATAGGCCACGGCGTGCGCGGTTTCCAGTGCCGGCATGATGCCTTCAACGCGAGTCAGCTCGTGGAAGGCGGCCAGGGCCTCGCGATCGGTGACGCTGCCGTAGTGGGCACGGCCGATATCCTTCAGCCAGGAGTGCTCGGGCCCGACGCCGGGATAGTCCAGCCCGGCGGAAATCGAGTGGGTGGCCGAAATCTGGCCGTTGTCGTCCTGCATCAGATAGGTGCGGTTGCCGTGCAGCACACCGCTGCGCCCGCCGGTCAGGGGCGCCGCGTGGCGGCCGGTTTCGATGCCGTCGCCCCCGGCTTCCACCCCGTGCAGCGCCACCTGTTCATCATCCAGGAACGGATGAAACAGACCGATGGCATTGGAGCCGCCGCCCACGCAGGCCACCAGCGCATCCGGCAAGCGGCCGATGCGCTCCTGCATCTGGCCCCGGGCCTCGCGGCCGATCACGGACTGGAAATCCCGCACCATCGCCGGATACGGGTGGGGTCCGGCCACGGTGCCGATGATGTAGAAGGTGTCATCCACGTTGGTGACCCAGTCGCGCAGGGCCTCGTTCATGGCGTCCTTGAGGGTGCGGGAGCCGGATTCCACCGGCCGCACCTCGGCCCCGAGCAGCTTCATGCGGTAGACGTTCGGGGCCTGGCGTCTCACATCCTCGCTGCCCATGTAGACCACGCACTGCATGCCCAGCCTGGCGGCCACGGTGGCACTGGCCACCCCGTGCTGACCGGCGCCGGTTTCGGCAATCACCCGGCGCTTGCCCATGCGGGCGGCCAGCAAGCCCTGGCCGATGGTGTTATTCACCTTGTGGGCGCCGGTGTGGTTGAGATCCTCGCGCTTGAACCAAAGCTGGGCACCGCCGACCTTCCGGGACAGCCGTTCCGCGTGGTACACCGGCGAGGGCCGGCCCACGTAATGCTGCAGGTCGGCATCCAGTTCAGCCTGGAATTCGGGGTCGTTGCGCAGGCGATCGTAGGCCTCGCGCAGTTCCTCGAGCGGCGCCATCAGGGTTTCGGCGACAAAGCGCCCGCCATATGGCCCGAAATGGCCCCGGGCGTCGGGCATGTCACGCCAGGCGTGAAGGTTGGTCATATCAGTCGCGGTCGACACGGTAAATCGCCTCGATGAATTGCTGCATGAGTTGATGATCCTTGATGCCGGGCGCGATCTCGACGCCGCTGCTTACATCGACACCATAGGGTCGCATATCCCGCACTGCCGCACCGACATTGTCCGGCTGCAGCCCGCCGGCCGCAATCACCGCCGGGCCGTCCGGCAACACGCCGCGCTGCCAGTCGAAGGTTTCGCCGCGGCCGCCCGCCTCGCCCGCACGATGGCTGTCCAGCAGCAACGCGGCGGCATCGGGGAAGCGCTCGGCCCATTCCCCCGGGTCGGCGTCACCGCCCATGGGCACCGCGCGGATGTAAGACACCCCGAAGGCCTGACAGAACGCCGGGGCTTCATTGCCGTGAAACTGCAGAATATCCGGGCGCAGCGCGTCGATCACCGTTTGCACGGAGGCCGCGGCCGCATCCAGGAACAGCGCGGTGACCGCCACGAACGGCGGCAGCGCCCGGCAGACCTCGCGGGCCTGCTCGATGGTCACGAAACGGGGGCTCTGATCATAGAACACCAGGCCGATCGCGTCGGCGCCGGCCATGGCGGCGGCCCGGGCATCCTCGGCGCGGGTGATCCCGCAGATCTTCACGCGCGTTCGCACAGCGACTCCCTCGGTAATCGCGCCGGCCGGAGTTGCCGACGTGACCGACAGTTTACCAGCCGCCGCCCCCGGCAATCAGCGCCGACTCGGCCGGCGCATCCGGCAATCCGTAAGCTTTCGGGTATCCGACCGCCCGCAGATAGAGCCCGTCCGCCGGCGCCGTCGGCCCCGCCACCGTGCGATCGCCACCGGCCAGCAGCCGCGCCGGCCAGCCGGCATCCCGCTGACCGCGGCCCACCTGGATCAGGGTTCCAACCAGATTGCGCACCATGTGGTGCAGGAAGGCGTTGGCCCGCACCTCGATCACGATCAATCCCTGGCGGCGCTCGACACGCAACTGCTGCAGACGCCGCCACGGCGTGCGGGACTGACAGCCCGCGGCGCGAAAGGCGCTGAAATCATGCTCGCCGAGCAGGGGCTGGGCGGCCGCATGCATGACATCCGCATTCAGCCGGTAACGGCTGTGAGTGACGCGCCCCGCGGTCAGGGCATCGCGGGCGGGATGATCGAACAGCAGGTAGCGATAGGCCCGCCACTCTGCGGCGTAACGGGCATGAAAATCATCGGGCACCAGGCGCGCCCAGTGCAGGCTGATATCCGCCGGCAGGCGGGTGTTGCCACCAAACACCCAGGCCCGCGGCGGCCGCGGCGATGGCACATCGAAATGCACCACCTGCCCCGCCGCGTGAACCCCGGTGTCGGTACGGCCGGCACAAACCACCCGCACCGGCGCATCCGCCACCCGGCTCAGGGCGGATTCGACCCGTACCTGAACCGAATCCGCATGGGGCTGCGCCTGCCATCCGGCATAGGCGCTGCCCAGATACTGAACGCAGGCGGCGTAGCGCGGCATGGCGGGACAGTCGCCGGACGGGCCTTACAGGCGTTTGAGCAGGTCTTCCGCCTCGCGGCGCTGATCGGCCGTGCCCTGGTCGCGCACCTCTTCGAGCAGTGATCCGGCCATGTCGGGCTCGCCCATGTCGAGGTAGGCCCGGGCCAGATCCAGCTGAATCGCGAGGTCCTCGCCACCGGACTCGTCGGCCGGCGCATCCAGACCCATGTCATCGTCGATCGGACCCGCGGTGTCGTCGGGTGACACCGTATCGCCGAAATCGGGTGTGAGCGTCGCCGGCGATTCGGTTTCCGTCGCTGGTGCTGTCGCGAAGGGATCCTCCGCGCCGTCGGCCGGATCCGGGGTTTCGTCATCGAAGCCTGTCGGCGTGGCATCCTCGTCAAACGCGGCCTCGGCGCCGGTTCCGTCCGTGGGCGTATCGAGGTCGAATTCGTCATCCAGCCGGAAACTCTCGTCACCCGGAACCGTGTCCGAATCGGCTGTCGGGGCATCCAACTGACCGGCGGTCGTGTCGGGCGTCGCGGATTCGGGCCACGCCGGCTCCTCGGACAGCGAGAGATCGTCATCCCCCGACCACGTCGGCGCATCACCGCCATCCGCGGCACCCGATGCCCCGCCTGGTACCGGCGTCGCCGCCGGACGCCAGTCCTCGTCCAGATCGATATCCAGGGCCGCCGGGTCGTCCGCCGCCGGCTGATCCGGTTCCCGGGGGGCAACGTCCGGCTGTTCCCCGGCCACATCCGGTGCCTCGAACGACAGCCCGCCGTCATCAAAGGCCGACGCCGAACCAGCCGTCGCACCTAGGCCATCATCCAGACGGTCGCGATCGGCAGCCGCCGGGGAAGCCACGTCGCTGTCGGCAAAGGGATCGGCAAGCTCGTCCAGGCCGCCCTCGGCTGCCTCCGGCGCCTCACGGTCGGTCTCACCGGTCTCGCCGAGCCAGGGCTCGTCGCTGCTCGTGGCAATCTCATCCTGCCCGGCATCGCCGACCGAAAGGTCGCCGATATCGAACGCCAGCGGATCCGAGGACATCGCGTCATCGCCGGCCGCGGGCTGAACCGTACTGCCGGACTCGACCTCGAAATCGAACTGGTCAGGGTCGAGGTCAATGCCGGCTTCACCGGTGTGGGGCGCCGGCACGGATTCCGGCTCACGGCGCGCCGGTTCCGCCGCCGACCCGGGGGCGTCGCCGGCATCGAAGGATGCCAGCATCGCTTCGAACTCCTCGTCGGTCGACGGAGTCAGGTCATCGTCAGTGCGGTCATCTGCCGCGGCGGGTTCCGGGGCGGCCGCCGCAGCCGGCGTCAGCCAGGACTGCGGGGAATCGACCGGCTCGGACAGGCCGTCTGCCGGCTCGCCGGCCACCCGGGTGTTAGCAGCAAGATCGGTTTCGACGGTTGCGGGCACTTGCTGCGACGCCGGCAGCGGCACATCGACGAACAAATCCTCGTCGGGCGCCAGTTCACGGCCCATGGCTGCGGCTTCGCGCCAACGCTCGTCGTCCGGATCGGGCCGGGGAAAGATGTTGCGCGCCTCGGCAATGAAGGTATCCCGCTCGCCGGCCGCGTGCAGCACGGCCAGCGTGCGATCCTGCAGTCGGGGATCGTGGGGGTGATGCTCGCGGCCCATCGCCAGCACCGACAGGGCCTCGTCGTAGAGTTCGTTTTCCTCGTGGAAGCGGGCATCGGCCAGCACCTCCTCGACGTCGGGCGCGGGTTCCGGCACCGACTCGGGTACGGGCGCTGCGGCGGCGGTCGCTGGGGCCGGCGTGGCGGCCGTCGCGACCGCTGGCTCGTCCTGATCGAGGCCGCTGAAATCGGCCGGCACGGGCTTGTACTGCCGCCGGCGAAGATAGGCAAACAGCGCCACGACCAGTAGCAAACCGGCCAGCGCCAGCAGCAACTGCCGCGCGGTGAACAGGCCGGCGGCCGAATCCGGCACCACCGATTCCACCGGCGTGATTGGCTTGGCAGCATCGGATTCCGACCCGTCGTCGGCTTCGGCGGTGGCATCCCCGGTCGTGTCGTTCCCGGTTTCCGCGTTCGTTACCGTCGCACCGGGATCGGCATTGCCGTCCGCGCCGGTTTCATTGCGCCCGTCAGCGGCCGATGCGGCTTCGCCACCCGTTGCGTCGTCCGCGCCGGCATCCAGCCCCGCCACCATGTCACCGTCGGCGGGCTCATCCGTGGCCTCGCCGTTGTCCGACTCGGTGGTCGAAGGATTCGCTGTATCGGCCTCGCCATCGGCCGTCTTGTCATCAGCAACCGCATCCGCGGTGCCATCGCTGTTCCGGCTGTCGCCGGCTTCGGCGCCATTCGCCGTGACGTCACCATTCACCGCGCGCTGTGCCGGCGCGGCATCATCCGTCGCGTTGGTTTTTTGGTTGGTCGCCGCATCGTCGTTCCCAGCGGCTGACTCGTCCCGCGCGGCGTCACCGTTATCGTCGGCGGCCGCATTCGCGGCCAAAGCGCCAAGCGCTTCACCCGTGTCACCAGCGCCGTCGTCGTTCGACGTCGCGACACGAGTGGCACTCGCATCATCACCCGCGGATTCCTCGGCAGCTTCCAGTCTCAGTTCGCCGGCACTCCCGCCGTTGCTGGTCTGCCCCCCGCTGTCGGCCACTCGCGTCTGGCTCGAGGAGCCCCCCAGCTGCTCGAACGCACGACGCTGGTCGGCCACCAGTTGCGTGGCTTCGCGGCGACTGATCGCGCGGATATCCTCGAGCGACGGCACCAGCAGCGTCGCGCCCTTGAGCATCAGATTCATGTTGCCGTCGAAGGCCTGCGGATTGCTCCGGTAGAGCGCCACCAGCATCTGATCCATGGTCACCGACCCGGCCGGCCGGTTGTTGCTGGCCAGGCGCCAGAGCGTCTGATCGGCCTGAACCGGACCTATCCGGCGCGGTCCGTCCGCTGCTGGCCCGGCATCGCTATCGCCGGCCGGCTCGCCGTCGGTCGGTGCCTCGGGTTCCACCCTGGCGACGGGTTCGTCATCTGCCGGTTGCGACGGCCCGGTGTCGACCTCGGGTTGCGATTCCGGCTGAGGTGTCGCCGCGGTGTCGAACTCCGCACCCGCCGGCACCGACGGCGCAGCCTCCGCTGGCGCCCGGGCGGCGGGCGCGGACGTCGGGGGGTCCAGCAGGATGGTGTACTCGCGCAGTGCCCGGCGCCCCGACCAGGTGGCTTCCACCAGGAAGGTCAGGAACGGTTCGCGGACGCTGCGGGTGGACCGCATGCGAACCAGCAGGCGGCCGGTTTCCGCGCCTTCCGACAGCGCCAGCTCGACCTCGTCCAGAAGGCCGACCCGCTCGATGCCGAAACGCTCGAAGGCTGCCCGCGAGGCGACCCGCACGACGATTTCGTCCTGCTCCTCGGGTTTGACGCCGAGCAGCGGGAAGGACGCACGCAGGGGCTGGTTGAGAGCCGACTCGACACGAATGTCACCGAAACCCAGCGCATGCGCCGGGCCGACAACACCGGCCAGCATGACCAGAACGGCCGCAATGGCCAGCTTGCATCTCATGAAAATCCGTGTCTCCCGCCTCGGCACGTGCCGACCGTTATACGTCAGCCATCCGGGTGCATCAATGCGTGGCGCCGGGCCGGACGCCCGGCATCAGGGCTTTTCACCGTTATCGACCGATACCCGGCGAGCACCATAGGCTCAGCTGCAGTGCCCGCCGGAATGTGCGGCCTAGAGATAGTCGCTGATCAGCCGTTCGGCGATCTGGATGCTGTTGAGCGCCGCCCCCTTGCG
Organism: Spectribacter acetivorans; assembly: GCF_031846305.1. Taxonomy (NCBI): domain Bacteria; kingdom Pseudomonadati; phylum Pseudomonadota; class Gammaproteobacteria; order Salinisphaerales; family Salinisphaeraceae; genus Spectribacter; species Spectribacter acetivorans. The sequence continues at coordinate 103,985 of NZ_JAVRHY010000001.1, read as the reverse complement.
TACGTTATCCGCCACCACCCAGAGGTCGAGCCCGCGCTCGTGGGAGATATCCTCGCGGATGCGGCTGACGAACACGGCATCGTTGTTGGCGCCGTCGGTTACCGCGGTGGCGTAGCCGCCATCCTTGCGTTCATCGATGACGGTCACGCCGGGCGCCTTGCGCAGAATGTCCCGAGCCTGTTCGGCCGTGAGCTTGTCGCGGGTCTCGATATGCACCGCTTCGGAATGGCCAAAGAATACCGGCACGCGCGCGGCGGTCGGGTTCACCTGGATATTGTCGTCTTCCAGGATCTTGCGGGTCTCCCACACCATCTTCATTTCTTCCTTGGTATAGCCGTTGTCCAGGAAGACGTCGATGTGCGGCAGCGCATTGAAGGCGATCTGTTTCGGATAGGCCTTGGGCGGATCAATGTCCTTGCCGTTCAGCAGCTTGGCCGTCTGGTTGGCCAGCTCCTGGATGGCCGAGGCGCCCGACCCGGACACCGCCTGATAGGTCGCCACGTTGATGCGCTGGATATAGGCGGCATCGTGCAGCGGCTTGAGCGCCACGATCATCTGGATGGTGGAGCAGTTGGGGTTCGCGATGATGCCCCGCGTGGTGTACCCCGCCATCGCGTGGGCGTTGACCTCGGGCACGACCAGGGGAATATCCGGCTCACGCCGGAACTGCGAGGTGTTGTCGATCACCACGCAGCCGGCCTCGGCGGCACGTGGCGCATGGACCTCGGAAATGGAGCCGCCGGCCGAGAACAGCCCGATCTGCGCCTTGCTGAAATCGAACTCGGCGAGGTTCTCGATCCGGATCTTGCGGTTGCGGAACAGAATCTCCTTGCCCGCCGAGCGCTCGCTGGCCAGCGGATAGAGGTTTCGCACCGGGAATCTGCGCTGTTCCAGGATACGCAGCATGGTCTCGCCGACGGCGCCCGTGGCGCCCACAACGGCTACATCGAATTCTTTTGTCATGACGGGCGTTTTGCCTAGCTTATTGAAGTGTCACTGGAGCATGTCGATGACCGCACCGCCCATTTCGCCGGTACTGGCCACCTGCTTTTCGTCGTCCATGATATCGCGGGTGCGCAAGCCGCGGTCCAGGGCATCGCCCACCGCGTGCTCCACCCGCTCGGCCAGATCCTGCCGGTGCAGGCTGTGCCGCAGCATCATCGCCACCGACAGGATGGTGGCCAGGGGGTTGACCACGCCCTGGCCAGCGATATCGGGGGCGGAACCGTGCACCGGCTCGTACATGCCGCGGCCCTGCTCGTCCAGCGCCGCCGAGGGCAGCATGCCGATGGAGCCGGTGAGCATGGCCGCGATATCGGACAGGATGTCGCCGAACAGATTGCCGGTGACGATGGTGTCGAACTGCTTGGGCGCGCGCACCAGCTGCATGGCGGCGTTGTCCACGTACATGTGGCTCAGCTCGACATCCGGGTATTCCTGGCCCACCTCGTTGACCACGTCACGCCAGAGCTGCGAGACCTCCAGCACGTTGGCCTTGTCGACCGAGCAGAGCCGCTTGTTGCGTCGACGGGCAATATCGAAGCCGACCCGGGCGATACGCTCGATCTCGCCCTCGGTGTAGAGCATGGTGTTCACCGCCTGGCGCCGGCCGTGGGTATCGGTGCGGGTGCTGCGCGGCTGGCCGAAATAGATGCCGCCGGTGAGCTCGCGCACGATCATCAGATCCAGCCCGGCCACCACGTCGTGGCGCAGGGTCGAGGCGTGGGCCAGCTGCGAATAAAGCATTGCCGGACGCAGGTTGGCGAACAGGCCCAGTTCCGAGCGCAGCTGCAGCAGCCCGCTTTCCGGGCGCAGCTCCCGCGGCAGTTCATCCCACTGGGCGCCGCCGACGGCGCCGAACAGGACGGCGTCCGCCGACCGCGCCTTTTCCAGGGTGGCGGCGGGGAGTGGCTCGCCGGTGGCCTCGTAGGCCGCGCCGCCGACCAGATCCTCCTCGAGTTCGACATCGAGACCATGGTCCCGCTGTAACGCTTCCAGCACGCGTGTGGCTTCGCGGCAGATTTCCGGCCCGACACCATCGCCGGGCAGCACCAGTATTCTTGCAGTCATTGTTCGTCCTTGGTCGTGAAAGCTTGGTTGCCGCTCAAAGTTCGCGGAACAACCAGGGTTTGGCGTCGCGCCGGGCCTGTTCATAGCCGCGGATGGTCTCGGCATGCTTCAGGGTGAGGCCGATATCGTCCAGCCCTTCCAGCATGTTGTGGCGACGGTAGGCGTCGATCTCGAACGGGTACTCGACGCCGCCGGCGCGCACGGTCTGCGCCAACAGATCCACCCGAGCCACCGCGGGCGCGTCCCGGGTGGCCACCTCGAACAGCGCATCCATGTTCTGATGATCCAGAACAATGGGTAAAACGCCATTCTTGAAGCAGTTATTGAAGAATATATCGGCAAAGCTCGGGGCGATCACCACCCGGAAACCGGCATCCGACAGCGCCCACACCGCATGCTCGCGCGAGGAGCCGCAGCCGAAGTTGTCGCGTGCCAGCAGGATGGTGGCGTCGCGGTAGGCCGGCTGATTGAGCAGGAAATCCGGATTGGGCCGGCGTGTGGCCGGGTCCACGTCCAGCCCACCCGGATCCCGGTAACGCCAGTCATCGAACAGATGCGGCCCGAAACCGGTGCGCTTGATCGATTTCAGATACTGCTTGGGAATGATGGCGTCGGTGTCCACGTTGCCGCGATCCAGTGGCGCCATGATGCCTTCGTGTGTCGTGAATGCTTGCATGAGTCTCTATCCTGGCAGAATCAAACGGCGACGGTCGCAAACGGAAATGCTGACGCGGCTTCCGTTCAAATGTCTCGGACGTCCACAAAATGCCCCGCCACCGCCGCCGCAGCGGCCATCGCCGGGCTGACCAGATGGGTGCGACCACCCTGCCCCTGCCGACCCTCGAAGTTGCGATTCGAAGTCGAGGCGCAGCGCTCGCCCGGCGAAAGCTGGTCGGGGTTCATGCCCAGACACATCGAGCAGCCCGCATCACGCCATTCGAAGCCGGCGTCGATGAACACCTGGTCCAGCCCTTCCTTTTCCGCCTGCAGCTTCACCAGGCCGGAACCGGGCACCACCATGGCCAGCTTGATGTTGTCCGCCACCCGGCGCCCCTTCAGTACGGCCGCGGCCGCGCGCAGATCCTCGATCCGGGCGTTGGTACAGGAGCCCAGGAACACCTTGTCCAGGTGGATATCGGTGATCGGCATGCCGGGCGCCAGATCCATGTAGGTCAGCGCATGGCGCCAGGACTCGGCTCGCGTGGCGTCATCGCAGGTCGCGGGATCGGGCACCGCGCCGTCCACCGGCACCACCATCTCCGGTGAGGTACCCCAGGTAACCTGCGGACGGATCGCCGCGGCATCCAGTACCACGGTCTGATCGAACACCGCGCCCTCGTCGCTTGTCAGCGTGCGCCAGTAGGTCTCGGCCTCCGCCTGATGCTCGCCCTCGGGCGCATAGGTCCGGCCGCGCACATATTCGACGGTCTTGTCGTCCACCGCGATCATGCCGGCCCGGGCGCCGGCCTCGATCGACATGTTGCACAGGGTCATGCGGCCTTCCATCGACAGGTCGCGAATCGCCTGCCCGCCGTACTCCAGTACGTGGCCGGTGCCACCGGCGGTGCCGATCTTCCCGATGATGGCCAGCATGATGTCCTTGGCCGTCACGCCGGGACCGGCCTGACCGTCCACCCGGATGAGCATGGTCTTCGCCTTGGCCTGAATCAGCGTCTGTGTGGCCAGGGCGTGCTCGACCTCGGAGGTGCCGATGCCGAACGCCAGCGCGCCAAAGGCGCCGTGCGTGGAGGTATGGGAATCACCGCAGACGATGGTCATGCCCGGCTGGGTCGCCCCCTGCTCGGGGCCGATCACGTGGACGATGCCCTGGCGCGGGTCGTTCATCGCGAACAACCGGATGCCGAAGTCCGCGCAGTTGGTCTGCAGCGCCTCCACCTGGGCACGGGAGATCGGGTCGGCGATGCCACGCAGCCGGTCGATGGTCGGCACGTTGTGATCCGGCACCGCCAGGTTGGCACTGCGGCGCCACACGTCACGCCCGGCCAGCCGCAGGCCCTCGAATGCCTGCGGCGAGGTCACTTCGTGGACCATCTGCCGGTCGATGTAGATCAGCGCGGTGCCGTCGCCGTTGTCGCGCACCACGTGCTCATCCCAGATCTTGTCGTACAGGGTTCTGCCGCTCATCACGCCCTCGCCGCGTCTTTTGTATGAACGCAACTATAGGGATGACCGTTTAATAACTCCAATGAATTGTTTTTATATTTACAAGTCGCATATGGAATGTATTATTCGGTCACCACACTCACCTACCGTCCGCATGCAACTGGCCGCCATCGAAGCCTTCGTGACCATCTGCGACACCGGCAGCTTCCGGGCGGCGGCGCAGCGGCTGCATGTCAGCCAGCCGGCGGTGAGCAAGCGACTGGCCAACGCCGAGGCGCGTCTGGGCTTCGCGCTGTTCGACCGGGTCGGCCGCCGGGTGATTCTCACCGATGCCGGGCGGCAGTTCCTGCCCCATGCGCGGCGCTTGCTGGCGGCACTGGAGGACGGCCGCCGGGCGCTGGATGAACTGTCCGACCGGGTGATCGGTCATCTGGCACTGGCGTTGTCCCACCACGTGGCCATGCACCGGATGCCGCCGGTGCTGCGGCAGTACGTCAAGACCTTCCCCGGCGTGGACCTGGACATCCATTTCCTGGGTTCGGAAGACGCCTGCAATGCGGTGGCCCGCGGCCATGTGGAACTGGCCATCGTTACCTTGCCCGATCCGCCCATCGCCGGGCTGGATCAGCAGCGCGTGTGGGCCGACCCGATGGTGATCGCCGTGGCCGAGGATCATCCACTGGCGCAACAGACCGAGGTCACTGTCGCGCAGCTTCGCGAGGTGCCGGCGCTACTGCCCGAGCCGGACACCCAGACCCATGCCATCGTGAGCCGGGCCGTGGGCGGTCACGATGCCGATCTGACCGTCCGCCAGCACAGCAACAATCTCGACACCCTGAAGATGCTGGCGGAAGTGGGCCTGGGCTGGACCGCCCTGCCGCCGGCGATGCTGGCCGGCAGCCGGCTGTGCGAGCTGCGCCTGCCCGGCGTGTCGCTGACCCGGTCGCTGGGCACCGTGCGGCACCCGGAACGTCATCTGTCCGCCGCGGCGGCCGCCCTGCTGTCACTGCTGGCGTTGTAGTCCGGCGCCGACACCATCCCCACGCCGCGCAGCCCCAGCCAGGCAATCACCCAGCCCAGCGCCGCGGCGGACGCGGCCATCACGAACACCCAGTGGTGCGGCAGCACGTCCCACAGGAAACCGCTGCTAAGCGCCCCGGCCGCCCCGCCCGCGCCGAAACCGAGACTGCTGTAAAGGGCCTGGCCCCGCCCCTGCAGCGGTCCGCGGAACAGTCGGTGGACCAGGCTGACCGCCACTGCGTGGTACAGCCCGAAACTGGCCATGTGCAGCACCTGGACCAGCACCACGATTGCCATCCGGTCCGGCGCCGCCGCCAGCAGGGACCAGCGCAGCGCCGCCAGCGCCACCGCCGTCAGCATGAGTTGACGCAAGGTAGTACGGGTGACCACCGCGGGTAGAAACGCGAATACCAGCACCTCCGCCATCACCCCCAGCGCCCACAGGCCGCCGATCAGGCTGCGCCCGTAGCCGTGATCCTCCAGATAGATGGAAAAGAAGCTGTAGTAGGGCCCGTGGCTGAACTGCACCAGAAAGCAGACCGCCAGCAGGCTGGCCACCTGCGGCCGGCGCAGCACCGTCCACAATGCCTCGCCATGAGCCGTTTCCCGGCTGCCGGGCGCATCCGGTACCGACAGACTGACCACGAACAGCGTCACCAGCGTGGCCATCATCCACCACACCACCCAGCCTGTGCCGCCGGTATCCACCAGGGGCCCGAGTGCGGCCACCGAGGCAATGAACCCCACCGACCCCCACAACCGGATGCGGCTGTAGCCGGCCGAGCGGCTGCCGAGATGATTGAACGTGAGCGCTTCGAACTGCGGAATGGAGGCGTTGGAAAAGAAACCGTATCCGGCCATCAACAGCGCCAGGGCGAGAAAACCGTCGACGAAGGGCACCCATAGAAACATCAACGCGGCGCCCGCCGTGGCCAGGCGAATCACCACCACCCGGCCGCCATAACGGTCCACCAGCCAGCCCCAGACGTTGGGGGCCACCACCTTGGTGCCCAGCAGAATCCCGAAGATCAGCCCGATGGCCGCGGCGGAGAAACCGCGGTCGCGCATGTACAGGCTCCAGTAGGGCAGCAGCGCCCCGAGCCCGGCGAACCAGAAGAAATAGAATCCGGACAGCCGGCGACGCGGCAGGAGATCGGTCACGCCTGACCTGCGGTCTTCAGGAACTGACGGCTGGCGTCAGACGCGATTCATCCCGACGACCGACGCCATTGGCAGGTGCAGCCCTCATGCGTCGCCCGGAACCGGCGCGAGTGGCGGTGTTACATCCGCGTTCTGTGCCCTATTGCGCAGCCTGTAGCGTCGGGAGTCACGCGACAGCGGCGTCAGCCGCGGCTCGCCCGGACGACCGACGCCATTGGCGGTTGCAGCCCTCATAGGTCGCCCGGAATCGGCGACAGTGGCGGTGTCACGTCGGCGTTCTGTGCCCTGTGACGCAGCCAATGATCCATCAATACCAGCGCCAGCATCGCCTCGGCGATGGGCGTGGCCCGCAGGCCCACACAGGGGTCGTGCCGGCCGGTGGTGCGCATTTCGGTCGCCTCGCCCGCGATATCCACGGTGCGGCCGGGGATGGTGATGCTCGAGGTGGGCTTGAGTGCCAGCGCCGCCCGTACCGGCTGGCCGGTGCTGATGCCGCCGGCCACGCCGCCGGAATGGTTGGCGAGAAAGCCCTCCGGGCTGAGTTCGTCGCGATGCTCGGAGCCGCGCTGGCGCACGCAGTCGAAGCCGTCGCCGATTTCCACACCCTTGACCGCGTTGATGCTCATCAGCGCCGCGGCCAGGTCCGAGTCCAGCCGCTCGAATACCGGTTCGCCCAGGCCGGGCGGCACCCCGGTGGCTTCCACCACGATACGTGCGCCGATCGAATCGCCGTCGCGGCGCAGCACGTTGATCGCGGCTTCCAGCTCGGCGACCCGGTCCGGGTCGGGACAGAAGAAGGGGTTGTCGTTGACCGTGTCCGGCGCCACGCAGTCCAGGTGGATATCGCCCATCTGGGCCAGCCAGCCGCGGATCTCGATGCCCAGGCGCTCGCGCAGATACTTGCGGGCAATCGCCCCGGCCGCCACCCGCACGGCGGTTTCCCGGGCCGAGGAGCGGCCGCCGCCGCGATGATCGCGCCGGCCGTATTTCTGGATGTAGGCGTAGTCCGCATGATTGGGGCGGAACACCTGCTGGATCTTGCCGTAATCGCGGGAGCGCTGATCCTCGTTCTCGATCAGTACCGCAATGGGGGTGCCGGTGGTCTCGCCCTCGAACACCCCGGACAGAATGCGGGCCTGATCGGGCTCGCGGCGCTGAGTGACGTAGCGGGACTGCCCCGGCCGGCGACGATCCAGGTCGGTCTGCAGATCGCTTTCCGTCAGCGCCAGTCCCGGCGGACAACCGTCCACCACGCAGCCGATCGCCGGGCCGTGGCTCTCGCCGAAGCTGGTCACCGTGAATTGACGTCCCCAGGTATTTCCGGCCATGGGCTATTCCCCCGTTGCGCTGGCCGCACATTCGTGGCAATGCGCCACCCAGGCGTCCAGATCGTCGGCTTCGAGCACGCCCACGCCGAGGCCGCCGCGCTCCAGTTCCACCCATTCGATCGGCATTTCGGGCCAGCGCTGCTCCAGCGCGAAGCAGGTGTGTCCAACTTCCAGCACGAACAATCCACCCGGCGCCAGATGCGGCGGGGTGGCGAAGATCAGCCGTTCGACCAGATCCAGCCCGTCACCGCCGCCGGAGAACGCGATCGTGGGCTCGTGGCGATACTCCGGGTCGAGCGTGTCCATCTCCTCGCCGCTGACGTACGGCGGGTTGGTCACGATCAGATCGAACGGCGCCTCATCGTCCAGCCCGTCGTAGAGATCGGCAATGCGCCAGCGCATGCGCGGCGACACCCCGTGGCGCTCGGCATTGCGGCGCGCCACCGCCAGCGCGTCCTCGCTGACATCCGTGCCCACCACCTCGGCATCCGGAAATGCCATCGCGCAGGCAATGGCGATGGCGCCGCTGCCGGTGCCCACGTCCAGAATGCGCAGCGGTTCGCGATCGTCCAGCCAGGGCTGAAATTCCGCCTCGATGATCTCGGCAATCGGCGACCGGGGCACCAGCACGCGCTGATCGACGAAGAACGGCAGCCCGGCGAACCAGGCTTCGCCGGTGAGATAAGGCGCCGGCTGGCGTTCGTCGATACGCCGCTGCAGCAGATTCAGCGCCACCTCGGCTTCCTCGGGCGTCACGTGGGCGGACAGATAATCGTCGGCCACGTCGACCGGCAGCGCCAGGGAATGCAGCACTAGATGGCGCGCCTCGTCCATCGCGTTGTCGCTGCCGTGACCGAAGGCCAGCCCGGCACGATTGAAGGCCGAGCCACCCCAGCGGATGAGATCGCGGATGGTGGTCAGGTGCGCGGCGAGCCGAGACGGGTCCATGGATGCTTTCCGGCCGGAGAATGGAACGCCGCCCGGCCGTATCGCCGGGCCGGTGAGGCCGCGGACGGCGGGCGACAGAGGCGTCACATTATGGGCTAAACTCGCCCACAATGCACCGATTTCGCTTGCTTTTCGGCGGTTGCGCCTGCTCGTTTCGCCGCCGCCGGCAAGTCATCTTCCTCGCACTCCGATCCACGCCATGCACCCGTTCGCCCTGCTCCAGCAACTGCTTCCTACTCGCCTGCTCTCGCGGCTGATGCACAGTATTGCCAGCAGCCGCTACCGACCGCTCAAGAATCTGTTGATCCGGGCCTTCATGAAGCTGTTCCGGATCGACCTGAGTGAGGCGGTGATGCGGGATCCGCTGGCCTACGAGAGTTTCAACGCCTTCTTTACCCGAGCGTTAAAGCCCGCTGCCCGGCCGTTGCCCGAGGACCCGGCCGGCGTGGCCAGCCCGGTGGACGGCACTCTCGGCCAGTTCGGCGAGCTGGAGCGCGATCGGCTGCTGCAGGCCAAGGGCATGACCTATTCGGCCGCCGAACTGCTCGGCGACGCCGACGCCGCGGCCCCGTTTCTGGGCGGTCGATTTGCCACCATCTACCTCGCGCCCACCAACTACCATCGCGTGCACATGCCGCTGACCGGCACCCTGCGGCAGACCCGCTACGTCCCCGGCCGGCTGTTCGGCGTCAATCCGATGAGCGTGCGCGGCATCAGCCGCCTGTTCACCCGTAACGAGCGCCTGGTGTGCCTGTTCGATACCGCCGCCGGACCGATGGCCGTGGTGCTGGTAGGCGCGTTCTGCGTGGGCGGCATGGAGACCGTGTGGTCGGGCACGGTCACACCGCCACACCGGCGCAGCGGCGGCGTGACCGACTGGCCGGTGGAAAACACCGCCACCCGCCTGGGCCGCGGCGATGAAATGGGCCAGTTCAACCTGGGATCGACCGTGATCCTGCTGCTGGGTGCCGGCGCCGCCGACTGGGCGTCGCATCTGAAGCCCGACGCGCCGGTGCGCATGGGACAGTCACTGGGTCACTTGACCCCGGGCGCCTAAGAGCGATCGGCCGCGAAGGGCAACGCGGGCGCAAGCGAGTCGAAGCCGAGCAGGAGTGCCAGCAGCCGGTCCACGCCCAGCGCCACGCCGGCGCAGTCCGGTAACCCGGCATCCATCGCGGCCGGCAGCGCCCGGTCGACCGGCAGACAGGGCTTGCCGAGCGCCCGGCGCGTGGCGGCATCCCGGTCGAATCGCTCGCGCAGCGTGGCGGCGTCAGTGAGTTCGGTGCCGCCATTGGCCAGCTCCACGCCCTGCCAGTAGATCTCGAAACGTTCCGCCACCGGCATCGCCCCCGGCCGAATCCGCGTGAGTCCGGCCAGTGACGGCGGCCAGTCGCAGACGGCGCAAGGTGCCGACCGGCCAAGATCCGGCCCCAGCACCAGCCCGACCAGGGCATCTAGCCAGAACTCGAACCGCCGGGCGTCATCCAGGCCCGCGGGCTCGGATTCCGGGGCCAGACCGGCCCCGGCGGCCCGCTGCTGCAGTTCGTCGGCGCCAGCCCGGCGCCAGTCGAGGCCGGTCAGCCGCGTGAATACCTCGTCGAAACCGACTCGCGCCAGCGGCGGCGCCCCGAGTTCGACCAGCAATGCCTCGGTCTCCGCCAGAACGGCCGGATAGCCCCAGCCCGGCCGGTACCATTCCAGCATGCTGAATTCGGGGTTGTGCCAGCGACCGGTCTCGCCCGCCCGGAATACGTGAGATAACTGATAGACGGGCCCGATGCCGGCTGCCAGCAGGCGCTTGAGACCGAATTCCGGCGAGGTATGCAGCCAGCCGGCGTCGCCGCAGGCCAGGCTGTCCAGTTGCGGTTCCTGGGCCGCCGCGGCCGATAGCGCCGGCACGTCGGCTTCAAGCACGTCCCGGCGTGCGAAGAACGCGCGGATGTCGGCCAGCAGCCGGGCGCGCCGACGCAGCGTTTCCGGGGTGGCGGAGGGCTGCCAGGTCGGCTCGGTCACGACGGAGTCGGGGTGGCGGGCACCGGAGGCGGTGCCCGGCAATCAGGCGCGGGAGACGTATTCGCCCTTGCGGGTGTCCACCTTGAGCACCTCGCCTTCCTCGATGAACAGCGGCACGCGGATCACGGCGCCGGTTTCCAGGGTGGCCGGCTTGCTGCCGCCGCTGGAGGTGTCGCCGCGCACGCCCGGATCGGTCTGGCTCACGGCCAGGCTCACGAAGTTCGGCGCCTCGATCGACAGCGGCTCGTTGTTCCAGAGGATGACCTTGCATTCATCCTGCGGGCGCAGCCACTGGCCGGCCTCGCCCACCACCGCATCGGGGGCCTGGTGCTGTTCGAAGCTGTTGGGCTCCATGAAGTGCCAGAACTCGCCGTCCGAGTAGAGGAATTGCAGATCCAGTTCCATCACGTCGGCGGCCTCGACCGTGTCGCCCGACTTGAAGGTACGTTCGATGGTGCGCCCGGTCTTGAGGTTTCGCACCTTGACACGGTTGAAGGCCTGCCCCTTGCCCGGCTTGACGAACTCGTTTTCCAGAATCGTGAAGGGATCGCCGTCGAGCAGAATCTTGAGGCCGCCCTTGAACTGGTTGGTGCTGAAAGTCGCCATCTTGGGTAGTCCGTTGACAAAAGTTTTGGAGACACGCCGGCCGGCGCTCTACACTGCCGTCATGCTCACGCAAGACGCCCCGCCCGCCGGCAGCCGGCCGCGTAGTCTATCCCAAAGCCCGCCCGCCTGGCAGCGGGAAATGGCTGACGCGGTGACCGATCCGCGGGAGTTGCTGACGATGCTGGACCTGCCCGCGTCCGGGCTCGCGGGGGCCGCGACCGGGAACCAGCTGTTCCGGCTGCGCGTGCCCCGACCGTTCGTGGCCCGAATGCGCCGGGGCGACCCGGACGACCCGCTGCTGCGCCAGATCTGGCCGCGGGGCGCGGAAGGCGACGACGTACCCGGCTACGATCTCGACGCCGTCGGCGATCTGGCCAGCCTGAGAGGCGACGGCATCATCCACAAGTACGCCGGCCGGGCCCTGCTGATCGCCACCGGTGCCTGCGGCGTGCACTGCCGGTACTGCTTCCGCCGGCATTTCCCGTACGCCGACGAGAATGCGGCACGCCAGCAGTGGCGGGGGGCGCTGCAGCAGCTGCGCGCGGACGCCAGCATCCGCGAGGTGATCCTGTCCGGCGGCGATCCGCTGTCCCTGGCCGATCACAAACTGGCGGAACTGGTCCGGGCTCTGGACCGCATCCCCCACATTGAGCGACTGCGTCTGCACACCCGGCAGCCAATCGTGATCCCGGGGCGCGTGGACGATGCGCTGCTGGCCTGGCTGGGTGACACCCGGCTGCAGACGGTAGTCGTGGTGCACGTCAATCATCCGCAGGAACTCGACACCGATACCGGCCTGGCCCTGCGCCGGTTACAGGGAACGGGCGCCACGCTGTTCAACCAGGCGGTCCTGCTGGCCGGCGTCAACGATGATGCCGAGGTGCTGGCGGCGTTGAGCGAACGGCTGTTCGCGCAGGGCGTGATCCCCTACTATCTGCACCTGCTCGACCGGGTTCGGGGTGCCGCCCATTTCGACGTACCGCGCGAACGGGCGCAGCGCCTCTACCGCGAGCTTTCCGCCCGCCTGCCGGGCTACCTGGTGCCGCATCTGGCGCTGGAAGAAGCCGGCCGGGCCAGCAAGACAATCATCGGCATGGATGCCGCTCCGGGAGATACTGCAACGTGAGTGCCGCGCCGTCCGCCGCCCCGTCATCGGCCACCATTCTGGTGATCGCCCCGCGGGAAAACAGCGCGGAAACCCTGCGCAACGCCCTGCGGGCGGCCGGCGAGAACGTCACCGTGGCCTGGCTCGAGCAGGCCGGCGCGCTGGGTGATCAGCTCACCCATCACGACCCCGCGCTGATCGCCTGCGCCGCCGACGATTCGGCCGCGCTGGACCGGATTCTCGGGCTATGCGTGAATGCCGCACCCCGCGTGCCGTTGATCGCCCTGGCCGATGCCAGACGCCGGACCGAGCTGCTGCGCGCCGGCGCCCGCGATGCGGTCGACCCCGCCGACCCGGATCTACTGGAACTGGTGCTGACCCGCCATCTTCGCGAGGCCGAACGGATGCGCCAGGCCAGTGTGCTGCAGGCCCAGCTGGCGGACTGCCGCGGGCGCCTGGATGCGCTGATCGCGGACAGCCGCGAGGCCCGGGCGGTGATCGACGACGGCATCTTCGAGCAGGTCAACGACGAGTTCGCAAGCCTGTTCGGCTTTCCCGACACCGAGGAATTGGCGGGTGTGCCGCTGATGGACCTGGTGCACCCGGATGACCGTCCCACCGTCAAACAAACATTAAAGGATTGCGCGCAGGGCACCAGCGCCCCGCCGCTGCTCACGATTACCGGCCAGCGCATGGACGACAGCCCGGTCACCCTGTCCGTGCGCTGTCGCCCCGCCACCGGGGATCAGCCGGGCCGGGTGGAATTGCTGGTCACGCCGCCGGATGAAACCGCCCCGGTTCCGCGCGATCCGATCACCACCGGACGGCAGGCGCTATACCAGGCGCTCCAGTCCTTGCGGCCTCACGATGCCGGCAGCCCGGGGCTGCTTTGCCTGCATCTGGACGACTTCGCCGGCCTGCAGGATCGTCTGGGACCGGCTGCCGCCGATCGCATCGCCGACGAGGTGTTCGCTTTCACCCTCAGCCTGCTCGGCGATTCCGACCACGGCTTCCGGCTGGCGGCACCGGGCCTGGCGTTGCTGATGCACCGCGAGAACGCCGATGCGCTGACCGAACAGGCGGAAACCATCCGCGAAGCCATCGCCCGGGAAGCCTTCGGCGAGGATCAACAGACCGCCTCAGTGACGGCAAGCATCGCGGTGGCCGCGCTGGCCGCCGACGGCGACGATGCCAAGCGCTTCCTTCGAACCGCGCGGCTGGCACTTCAGCTATCCGACCGCACCGGCAATCAGGTGGACCGGCTGGGCAAGCGCGATGCCGCGCCGGCCACCGGTGTCGAATCCGAGCAACCGACGTCCACCACGGATCGCGCCGAAGCCCTTGGCGCAGCGATCGCGAACGACCAACTGGCCCTGGCCTACCTGGAAATCACCAGTCTGGAAGGTGATACCGGCCCCCATTACGACGCCCTGCTTCGCTGGAACCGCGGCGACGGGCGGCCGCTGCGCTTTGACGAGTTTCGCGAACAGGCGGAAGCCGCCGGACTGCTTTCCGACATCGATCGCTGGGCAACGACGCAGGTCCTGGCTCGCACACAAGGCGAGGCGGGGGGCGAGATTTTCCTGCCGCTATCCGCGGCGTCGGTGCAGCAGGCGGAGGCCTTCGCCAAATGGCTTGGCACCCAGGCACGCGGCCGCAAGGACGCGTCCGGCAAGGTCTGGTTCGTGCTGCAGGAAACCGACGTGGCGGCCGCGCCGCGTCAGGCCCAGACGCTGGCCAGCGCCTGCCAGTCCCTGGGGCTCGGTGTGGCCATTGACGGTTACGCCAACCATCCCGACGCAAGCCGGCTCGCGGCCGATCTACGGGCGGGTTTCGTTCGCCTGGACGCCGATCAGACTGAAATCCTGGTCGGCGACGGCGACGAGGCGCTGACCCAGGCCGTCGCTGCCGCCCGGGCCGCCAGCATGCGGATCGTGGCCGGCCATGTGCAGGACGCCAACAGCATGGCCCGGCTGTGGCAGCACGGCATCAACTTCATCCAGGGTCGTCGCGTTCACGAACCCGATACCGCCGAGGCCTGATCGCCGGCGAGAACCGGCCGGCCTAGCCCTGCTTCAAGGCCGCAATCCGCTGCTCCAGCGGCGGATGGCTGGCGAACAGCTTCTTCAGGCCATGACCGAGCGTGCCGGAGATGCCGAACGCGGCCATTTCCTTGGGCATGTCGCTCTGGCCGTAGGTCTTCTGCAGCGATTCCAGCGCGCTGATCATCTTGCGCCGGCTGGCCAGATGGGCACCGCCCGCGTCGGCCCGGTATTCGCGGTAGCGCGAGAACGCCGCCACGATGATACTGGCCAGCAGCCCGAACACGATCTCGAGCGCAATCACCACGCCGAAATAGGCCAGACCGCCGCCGCGTTCGTCGCGCATCAGCATGCGCGCCACGATGTGGGCGAAGAAAATCACGAAGGTGTTCAGAACGCCCTGCAGTAGCCCCATGGTCACCATGTCGCCATTAGCGATATGGCTAACCTCGTGGGCCAGTACCGCCTCCACGCCGTCACGGTCCATGTTCTGCAACAGGCCGGTACTGACCGCCACCAGGGCGTCGTTGCGGCTCATGCCGGTGGCAAACGCATTCATCACCGGTGACTCGAACACGCCCACCTCCGGCATGCCGATGCCGGCGGCCCGGGCCTGGCGCTGCACCGTCTGCACCAGCCACTGCTCGGCGGCATTGGCCGGATTCTCGATAATGCGCACGCCCATCATGCGCTTGGCCATCCATTTGGAGATGGCCAGCGAAATGAACGAACCACCCATGCCGAACACGGCTGCCAGCACGAACAGGCCGGTGGTATTGCCGACGCCCTTCTCGGCCAGCCACTGATCCAGCCCGAAAATCTGAATGAAGGCCGACAGCACCAGCAGGATGGCCAGATTGGTGCCCAGGAACAGGAGAATGCGTTTCATCGTGAGGAAGTCTCCGGGAGGACGAACTGAGGTTTAGATAGCGGCGACGGATAACAGTTTCAAGACGCCCAGCATTCGCCCGGTCGTCGCATCACGCCCACCAAGGCGGCTTGACAGACTCGATCGACACACTATGATTTACACGTCAATCATTTATGCTGTCTTACCATGAGTCGCATGATCAACTTCCGGGCCGAGGACGAACTGCACGCCCGACTGGAACGGCTTGCCACACTGACTGGCCGCACCAAGACTTTCTATGTCCGCGAAGCAGTCGTGAACTACATGGACGATCTGGAAGATATCTATCTGGCCGATCAGGTCATGGACCGACTGGAAAGCGGCGCCGAAACCACGTATAGCCTCGATGAGCTGGAGCGGGAGCTTGGCCTGGCGGATTGAGCTTTCCAGCAGTGCGACAAAAGCATTGAAAAAACTGGACCCCCAGCACGCGCGCCGCATCACTCGGTACCTGGCCCGAAAGCTGGCAACCGTTGACGATCCCCGCCAATACGGCAAACCGCTGCAGGGCGAGCACCGCGAATACTGGCGGTACCGGGTCGGTGCCTACCGCGTCATCTGCCATATCGAAGACGATATCCTGCGGGTGCTGGTGGTCCGGATCGGCCATCGCCGGGAGATTTACCGCTAACCGCTGCCGGCGCGCTAAGCTGGGCCAACCTCAGGCAAACGCAAGGCTTCGCACGTGGCAATCGACTTCACCCTCACCCCCGAACAACTCAAGCTGCAGGCCGACGCGCGGGCCTTCGCGCAGAACGTGCTATCCGGCGTACGCCCGGCCATGGCTGGGCACGATCGACCGGAGCAGCGCTTCTTCGCCACCAAGCCCTTCTTCGATCAGGTGGCCGAGGCCGGGTTCATCCATGCCCTGCTGCCCACCGAATACGGCGGCGCCGGATTCTCCAACATCGACCTTGCCATTGCCGCCGAGGAACTGATGGCGGTGGACGTGAGCGTGCCCTCCACCATGCTCGCGGTGGGTCTGGGCCTGCAGCCGCTGCTGCTGCACGGCACTCACGAGCAGAAGCAGCGTTTCCTGCCCGACATCGTCGCCGATCCGGCCAACCGGCTGGCTGCCCTGGCCTTCTCGGACGTCGGCGGCGCCGCCAACTTCGACTGCCCCGACCCCGGCGCGGGCATGCAGACCTTCGCCCACCGCGAGGGCGACGAATGGGTTATAAACGGCAGGAAGCAGTACACCACCAACGGCAGCGGGTGGGACGGTAAGGGCGCCCACCTGTTTTCGGTGGTCTGCCGGGCGGATGAAGCCGGCAACCGGGACGTGCCGCCCCAGGAATCCCTGGCCATCATCATGGTGCCGGGCAACACCCCCGGCATCGAGATCGTCGGCTACCACGACTCCCCCGGCCACCGCGGCGTGGTCTCGCCGATCATGCATTTCAACAACGTGCGGGTTCCGCTGGGACACATCCTGGGCCAGCCCGGTGACGGCATCGAGATCAAGTACAAGACTTTTTCCTGGACCGCTGGCCTGATCGGCGCCGCCTGCGTCGGGGTCATGCGGGCGGCCTTCGAGTTCGCCCACGACTTCTGCACCACCCAGAAACGCGGCGGCGCCGTGCCGGTAATCGACCACCAGAACGCCGGCTACATGCTGGTGGACATGAAGACCCGGCTGGAAGCCTGCCGCTACATGGCCTGGAAAGCCTGCGTGGAACTCGACCGCACCCACGGCGCGGCCGAGGAACTGCCCACCATGACCAAGATCTTCGCGTCTGAAACCTGCGTGCAGGTGGTCTACGACGCCATGCGCCTGGTCGGCGTGGACAGCTATACCGATACCACCCCGCTGGCCGGCCTGCTGCAGGACGCCCTTTGCTTTCCGGTCTACGACGGCGGCAACATGGGCATCCGTCGCCGGCGCCTGCACGAACTCATGCGGCGGGACGGCTACGACCCGATGGCAACCGTGCTGGGCGAAGCCTGACGCACGGGTTTCGGGGCGTCAGGGCAATGCAGCTGATACACGAACGGCCGCCGCACCTGGCGGCAACCGGACGAGATCAGTCGAGAAAGCTCTTGCCGTCCTTGCCACGCGCGGCCGCCTTGGCCGCCCGCTTTTCCTTCAGCGTGCGTGTCGGTTTCTTCTTCTCGCCCTTCTTGCGGTCCAGACCCTTGCTCATGACGACTCCCCGGTTGTGTCAGGCGCACTCGCCGGCGCCTGCCGCCGTTCGAGCCGTTTGTTGCGTTTCTCTTCCTGCACGCGTTGCTTGTCGGCGACGCGCTGCTGCTTGTTGAACTTGTAATTGACCCTGGCCATGACCACCTCCTGTGGTTCGGGTCAGTCTAGTCCTAATCGCGAGTCGGAAACCGGGCCGGGAAAAATAAAGCCGGTGGGCAGGTCGCCGGGGAGGAACGGGCGCGCGGCGATGCCAGGTAACCGTCCTAGGGAATCCCGGACTCTGCGGCGTGAACCTGCCTGAAGCCGCGTGGCAGGAAACGGCCGCGACTGGCTCGCGCACCGCGGTAGTTGTCCCGGTCGCCCGGCTTGACGTTCAGATGCCGCTTGCCGCTGTAGAGCACCAGCGTGGCGTCGGCGGGTAGCGCGCACCAGGCAGTGACGGCGTCGTCGCCTTTCACCCCGATCAGTTTGTTGCCCTTGCCCTTGGCCAGTTCGGGCAGTTCATCCAGGCCGACGCAGAGCATGCGGCCTTCAGCGGTGATCAGGCAGAGTTCCTGATCGCCGGCATCGATGGGGCCTAACGGGGGCAGGACGACAGCCCCCTTGGGCACGGAAAGCGCGGCCTTGCCGGCGCGGTTGCGCGAGGCCAGTTCACCCAGCCTGGTGACGAAGCCGAAGCCGGCATTCGAACCCAGCACGAAGCGTTGCTCGGCGTCGCCCATCATCACGCCCACGAAGGTGGCGCTGTCCGCGGGGCTTAGCCGACCGGTCAGGGGTTCGCCCTGCCCACGGGCCGAGGGCAGCTTGTGGGCGGCCAGGCTGTAGCTGCGGCCGGTGGAGTCGAGCACGGACAGCAGTTGATTGGACTTCCCGCGCGCCGCGGCCAGGAATTCGTCGCCGCTCTTGTAGCTCAGCGATTCGGGATCGGTCTCATGCCCCTTGGCCGAACGGATCCAGCCCTGGTGAGACAGCACGACGGTAATCGCCTCGCTGGGCAGCAGATCGGATTCATCCAGGGCCCGGGCTTCGCCGCGTTCGACCAGTTGCGTGCGGCGGTCGTCGCCGTACTTCTCGGCCGCCGCCTCGATTTCGCCGGCAATCAGCTTGTTGAGCTTTGCTTTCGACCCGAGCGTGGCCTCGAGTTTCTTGCGCTCGCGTTCGAGTTCATCGCGTTCGCCCTGGATCTTCTGTTCCTCCAGGCGCATGAGGTGACGCAGGCGCAGGTCGAGGATGGCATCGGCCTGCACGCCGGTGAGGTTGAAGCGATCCATCAGCGCTTTTTTCGGGTCATCCTCGTAGCGGATGATGGCAATGACTTCGTCGATGTTGAGATAGGCGACCAGCAGACCTTCCAGCACGTGCAGGCGGTCGATCACCTGGTCCAGCCGGTACTGCAGACGCCGGCGGACGGTTTCGGTGCGGTAGGTCAGCCATTCCGTGAGTACGTCGCGCAGATTTTTCACCTGCGGGCGGCCGTCCAGGCCGATCATGTTGAGATTGGTGCGAAACCCCTTTTCCAGCGCCGTGGTGGCGAACAGGTGCGCCATCAGCTGCTCGGCATCCACTCGTCTGGAACGGGGCACGATGACCAGGCGGGTGGGGTTTTCGTGATCGGACTCGTCGCGAAGGTCAGTGACCATGGGCAACTTCCTGGCCGCCATCTGCCCGGCGATCTGTTCCAGCACCCGGGCGCCGGACACCTGATACGGCAACGCGGTGATCACGATCTCGCCGTGTTCATTGGACTCCCACACCGCCCGCAGGCGCAGATTGCCGTTGCCGGTGCGATACACCTCGCGGATTTCCTCGGGCGGGGAAATCAGTTCCGCGCCGGTCGGAAAATCCGGGCCCTGGATGTACTGACACAGGGTGTCGAGGTCGGCCTTGGGCTCGCGAATCAGATGTACACAGGCCGCCGCCACTTCGCGCAGGTTGTGCGGCGGCACGTCGGTGGCCATGCCCACGGCGATACCGGTGCCCCCGTTGAGCAGCACGTTGGGCAGCTGCGCCGGCAGGGTCATGGGTTCGTCCAGGGTGCCGTCGAAATTCGGCGCCCAGTCCACCGTCCCCTGTCCCAGCTCGGACAGCAGCAGGCTGGCGTAACCCGACAGCCGCGATTCCGTGTAGCGCATGGCCGCGAACGACTTGGGATCGTCCGCCGTGCCCCAGTTGCCGTGCCCGTCGACCAGCGGATACCGGTAGGTGAACGGCTGGGCCATGATCACCATGGCCTCGTAGCAGGCGGCGTCGCCATGGGGATGGAACTTGCCGATCACGTCGCCCACGGTGCGCGCCGCCTTCTTGGGCTTGGAGGCGGCCGACAGGCCCAGTTCGGACATTGAATAGATGATGCGCCGCTGCACCGGCTTCAGGCCGTCGCCGACGTGCGGCAGGGCCCGGTCGAGAATCACGTACATGGAATAATTCAGGTACGCCTTCTCGGCAAAGGCCTTCAGGGCCTGGCGTTCGGCTTCGTACTCGCTCTGGTCGGTCATGGGGTCGGTTGATTGCCTCAGTCGAGCAGTTCGGCTTCGTGGCCCTTGGCTTCCAGCCAGGCGCGGCGATCGCCGGCGCGCTTCTTGGCCAGCAGCATGTCCATCAGTTCGTCCACATCCGCGGATTCCACCGTCAACTGCACCAGCCGGCGGGTTTCCCGCGCCATGGTGGTTTCGCGCAGCTGCAGCGCGCTCATCTCGCCCAGGCCCTTGAAGCGAGTGACACTGACCTTGCCCTTGCGTTTTTCCGCGCGGATCTGGTCCAGCCGGCCCTCGCGTTCCTCGTCGTCCAGGGCGTAGAACACGTCCTTGCCGACGTCGATGCGATACAGCGGGGGCATCGCCACGAACACATGGCCCTTTTCCACCAGCGGCCGGAAATGCTTGAGAAACAGCGCACACAACAGGGTGGCGATGTGCAAGCCATCGGAATCGGCGTCAGCCAGGATGCAGACCTTGCCGTAGCGCAGGCCGGTAAGATCCTGGGCGCCGGGGTCCACGCCCAGGGCCACGGTGATATCGTGGATTTCGTTCGATGCGAGGATGTCGCCGGGGTCCACCTCCCAGGCGTTGAGGATCTTGCCGCGCAACGGCATCACCGCCTGGAAATCGCGGTCCCGCGCCTGCTTGGCCGAGCCGCCGGCGGAGTCGCCCTCCACCAGGAACAGTTCGGTGCGGGCCGGATCATCGGACACGCAGTCGGTGAGCTTCCCGGGCAATGCCGGGCCGGACACCACGCGCTTGCGGGTAACCTTCCTGGCCGATTTCACCCGCCGCTGGGCATTGCCGATCACCAGCTGGGCCAGGGCCTCGCCGGTTTCGGAATGCCGGTTGAGCCACAGCGAGAAGGCGTCCTTGACCACGCCGGACACGAATGCCGCGCAGGCGCGCGAGCCCAGTCTTTCCTTGGTCTGGCCCGCAAACTGCGGGTCGGCCAGTTTCACCGACAGCACGTAGCTGCAGCCGTCCCAGACGTCCTCGGGCGTGATCTTGAGCCCGCGCGGGGTGAGGCTGCGGAACTCGCAGAATTCGCGCAGCGCCTCGGTGAGCCCGGCGCGCAGGCCATTGACGTGGGTGCCGCCGCCGGCGGTGGGAATCAGGTTGACGTAGCTCTCGAACAGCCCTTCGCCGCCTTCGGGCAGCCAGGTAAGGGACCAGTCCACCGCTTCGCGTTCGGCCTCGAAACTGCCGCCGAAGGGTTCATCCGGCAGGCGCACCGCCTCGCCCAGCTCGCTGGTGAGGTACTCGGCCAGACCCTGTTGATAGCACCAGGTCTGGGTGTCGCCGGCCGACTCGTCGGTGAAGGTGACGGTCAGGCCGGGGCACAGCACCGCCTTGGCCCGCAGGAGATGAGTAAGGCGCGGGATCGCGAAACGCGGGCTGTCGAAATAGTTCGGGTCCGGCCAGAAACGAAGCGCGGTACCACGCCGGTTGCGGGAGACGGTGCCGGTCTCGGTCAGCGGGCTGGCCGGTTCGCCGCCGGCGAAACCGATGGCGTAGGCCTTGCCGTAACGCCATACCTGCACCTCCAGCCGGGTGGACAGGGCGTTGACCACCGACACCCCCACCCCGTGCAGACCGCCGGCAAAGCGATACTGCTTGTGCGAGAACTTTCCGCCCGCGTGCAGCCGGGTGAGGATCAGCTCCACGCCGGGCACGCCGTGGTCGGGGTGCAGGTCCACCGGCATGCCGCGCCCGTCATCGGTCACCGACATCGAACCGTCGCCATGCAGCACCACGTCGACGCGTTTGGCGTGGCCGGCCAGGGCCTCGTCCACGCTGTTGTCCACCACCTCGGCGGCCAGATGGTTGGGCCGGGCGGTGTCGGTGAACATGCCGGGCCGCTTGCGCACCGGATCCAGGCCGGACAGGACTTCGATGGCGGCGGCGTCGTAGCTGTTGGTCATGACAGGCGCGTGGGTTGACTGGCGCGGGACGTTAAGCCAAGCCCGACCGCGCGGCAAGCTCGCCCTCCCCCGCTCGACCCGCAACCGTTACAATTCGTCCGATACCACCCCCACCGCTGCTGCGCATGACCGACCCCGAAAGCCCGGACCAGAACGACGAACTCGCCGCCTTCGAGACCGCAATGAACGAGCTCGAATCGCTGGTGGAGTCACTGGAATCCGGCGAGATCGGGCTGGAGGAATCCCTGGCGCGGTTCGAAAAGGGCGTGGCGCTGGCGCGCCGTTGCCAGGCCGCGCTGAAAAGCGCCGAGTTGCGGGTAGAGCAGTTGCTCGAGGACGACCAGGGCGGCCGGCTGGGCGCGTTCGAGGACCCCGACGCCTGATGTCGTTCGCGGACGCGGTCGCCGACTACCGCCAGCGGCTGGATCAGGTGGTCGATGGCTGTCTCCCGCCGGCCAGACAGCATCCCGCGCGCCTGCACGAGGCCATGCGTTACGCCATGCAGGGCGGCGGCAAGCGCCTCCGGCCGCTGCTGGTCTACGCCACGGCCCGGGCCGTCGGGGCGCCGGACGACCGCGTGGATGCCGCCGCCGCGGCGGTGGAGATGGTCCATGCCTACTCGCTGGTTCACGACGATCTGCCGGCGATGGACGACGACGACCTGCGCCGGGGCAAACCCACGTGCCATCGGGCGTTCGACGAGGCCACCGCCATCCTCGCGGGCGACAGCCTGCTGACCCTAGCCTTCCAGCTGCTGGCGCAGGACGCAACCGCAGATTCCGCGGTGCGTGCCGCCCGCGTGGCGCGCCTGGCCGTGGCCTCGGGTTCCCGCGGGATGGCCGGCGGCCAGGCCATGGACCTGGCTGCGACCGGCCGAAGCCTGAATCTGGCCGAAGTCGAGGCTATGCACATCCACAAGACCGGCGCGCTGATCCGGGTGTGCGTGCTGCTGGCCTGCGAAGGCGCCGCGCTGCCACCGGAACAGTTTTCCGGCCTGGATCACTATGCCAAGTGCCTGGGCCTCGCGTTCCAGATCCAGGATGACGTGCTTGACGAGCTTGGCGATACCAGCACCCTGGGCAAGCAGAGCGGCGCCGACCGCGCGCGACAGAAACCGACCTACCCCTCAGTGATCGGCCTGTCGGCGGCCCGTCAACGGGCGGCGGAGCTGATCTCGGAGGCGCGGGCGTCGCTGGCCGGTCTCGACGAGCGAGCGGACGGCCTGCACTGGCTGGCGCAAAGGGTGATCGAGCGGGAGCACTGACCGCAGCGGGTCAGTCGTCGCAGCGATCGAATTCCAGCCGAATGCCATTCTTGCCCTGCCAGTTGTTCGCATAGCGGGCGGGGAAACAGGCCAGCGATGCAAATCCCCAGTTCTCGGGGTCCGCCGCAGACGCTTCCAGTTCCTTTTCCACCGCATCCGGCAGGCCCGGGAAGAAATCCAGTCCGGTCCGCGACTCGACCTTGTCCACGCTGGTCACGAAACGGTCGAGCCGTTCATCGCCCCGAACATCCTGCGGCACCAGCAGCGCCAGGGCACGCAACCCGTCGGCGGTGCGATCCAGCCAGATGCGGTAGAAGGCATCCGGTACATCCACGCCGGAATCGGTCCAGGCCCGGTCAGCATCGAACACCGGACCCACGGCAACGTTCAATTCGTCCCAGCGTGGCGCCAGATGATCGGCCTCGATTTCCTCCAGCCGCTGCCACACCAGTTGATTGAGCCGGGGGCGTTGCAGAACGATGTTGGTCATCAGGAACGATTGCCGCTGCGCCGCCGGACCGTGGAGATTGCTGATCAGGTAGTTCGGCGCCATGTGCCCGCGGTCGAAGCCGGTATCGGTGAAATCCCGGTACTCGACGGTGCGGCGCACGCGCGGATCGGTCTCGAACCGCGGCCGGTCAAGATGCCGCCGCTCGCCGATCGGTCGGGCCTGGTAGACCACCCACACCGGCGCGCCCCGGTGACCGGCATACCCGACCACGAATCCGCGATTGTTGAGAATCTCGACGCCGCCGGTAACGCCCGGTGCCTCGGGCAGTCCACCCGGCAACCCGGGACCCGCCAGCGCCTCCCCACCCTGGCCGCAGCCGATGGCGGACACCAGCAGGCCGACGCCCAGAAGCCGCCGTGAACCCCCGCGGGCAAGCGCGGTCAGACGGCGTAATGAAGTTACCATCGCGTGCACCCGGTAATGGTATCCTCGGGTGCAACGCAATACGACGAGGAACTGGAAACAATGGCTAACGAGCGCTTGGCGTCACTCGGACAGGTACAGGCTTCCCCGGAAGCCGCGAAGGTCCTGCGCAATACCTACTGGCTGCTGTCGCTGACGCTGCTGTTCTCGGCGGCGGTGGCCGGCACGGCAATGGCGATCAACGCGCCGCATCCGGGCCTGATCATCACCCTGGTGGGCTACTTCGGCCTGCTGTTTGCCGTCGAAAAGACCAAGAACAGCGGCTGGGGCCTGGTCACCGTATTCGCCCTGACCGGTTTCATGGGCTACACCATCGGGCCGATTCTCAACGCCTACATGGGCGCGTTCGCCAACGGCGGCGAGATCGTCATGACGGCCATGGGCGGCACCGGCGCCATCTTCCTGGGCCTGTCCGGCTACGCGATCGTCTCCGGTCGCCGCTTCAACCAGTGGGCCGGGGCGCTGTTCGTAGGCATCCTGGTGGCATTCGTGCTCGGTCTGGGCGCGGTATTCTTCCAGATTCCCGCGCTGTCGATGGCGGTGTCCGCACTGTTCGTGCTGCTCATGTCCGGGCTGATTCTCTACCAGACCGGTGAGATCGTGAACGGTGGCGAGACCAATTACATCAGCGCCACAGTCACGCTGTTCGTATCCATCTACAACCTGTTCCTCAGCCTGCTGCATCTGCTGGGTGCGTTCATGGGCGAAGAATAGACCGACGCACGCGTCACGTTGCCAACAAAGGGCCGGCGCCAACGCGCCGGCCTTTTTTGTTTGTGTTCGGTGTCGAGAGGATCGCCACGACCGCTTCCGCGGATCCTGCGAAAATGGCGCTTCGTTGTAACGCGCCATTTATGACGCCGGCCCGAGCCACGGCAATGCCAGTCACTATGCGGTCCCGGCGGTTGACCCGCGATTCCGATCGAACCAGTCCAGCTGCGCCCTCAGGCGCACCACCTGCCCCACGATCAACAGACTGGCGCCGCTGACACCGGCGGCTTCCACCGCCGCCGGCAGCCGGGTCAGGTCGGCCTCGATCACGCGCTGGGCCGCGGTTGAACCGTCCTCGATCAATGCCGCCGGCCAGTCGCCCGGCAACCCGTGTTCGATCAGCCGGGCACAGATTGTCGGCAACGTGTTGCGCGCCATGTAGAACACCAGGGTCTGATCCGGCCCGGCGAGGCAAGGCCAATCCAGCGGCAGCTCGCCGCCGCTCTGCTGATGAGCAGTAATGAACTGCACCCGCTGGGCACAGTCACGATGGGTCAGCGGAATACCGGCATAGGCCGCGCAGCCCTGGGCCGCGGTCACGCCGGGGACCACTTCGAACGGAATACCGGCGGCAGCCAATTCGGCGATTTCCTCGCCGCCGCGGCCGAACACGAACGGATCCCCGCCCTTGAGGCGCAGCACCCGCTTGCCGGCCAGGGCCAGTTCCACCATCAGGCCGTTGATACGGTCCTGCGGCAGGGTGTGGCGACTGGCCCGCTTGCCCACGTGGATCCGCTCGACATGCGCCGGTATCTCGGCCAGGAGCTCGGGCTGGATCAGGCTGTCATACAGCACGACATCCGCCTGCGAGAGCAGCCGCGCGGCCTTGCGGGTCAGCAAATCGGGATCGCCGGGACCGGCACCCACCAGCCAGACTTCACCCATCTCGTTCATGCATCACAAGCAGCCGGAGAGCCCGTGCGGGATGTCGCGACGTCAATCAAAAAGAGAATAACCATTTTCGTCCAGATAACCTGCGGGTATATTATACCGTCATGAAACTGCGTCAGCTCCAATTCATCCACGAGGTGGCCCGCCGCAACCTCAATATCACGGCAGCAGCCGAGTATCTGAATACTTCCCAGCCCGGCATCAGCAAGCAGATACGGCTACTGGAGGAAGAACTGGGCGTGGAAATCTTCGCGCGCAACGGCAAGCATCTGGACCGGATCACCCCGGCCGGCGAGGAAATCCTGAAAGTGGCCCGCCGCATGCTGCACGAGGCAGACAACATCCACCGGGCCGCTGACGAGTTCCAGTCAGCGGACAGTGGCGACCTGTCGATCGGCACCACCCACACGCAGGCACGTTACGCCCTGCCGGCCACCATCCAGGGCTTCAAGAAGCGCTATCCGCGGGTGTCACTGCATCTGAACCAGGGGTCACCACCGCAGATCGCCCAATGGGCCGCCGATGGCGAGGTGGATTTCGCTATCGCCACGGAAGCCATGGAGCATTTCGAAGAGCTGATCATGCTCCCCTGCTACCACTGGAACCGTTGCGTACTGGTGCCGCCGGATCACCCGCTAGCGTCGGTGGAAAAGCTCACCATTCCGGCGCTGGCCGAGCACCCGTTGATCACCTATACCTTCGGCTTTACCGGGCGGTCGCAACTCGACCGGGCCTTCATCACCCGCGGGGTGTCACCGGATGTGGTGCTGACGGCGGTAGACGCGGACGTGATCAAGACCTATGTGCGGCTGGGACTGGGCATCGGCATCGTGGCCAACATGGCCTATGACCCGGAGGAAGACAGCGACCTGGTCCGCCTGGACGCCAGTCACCTGTTCGAATACAGCACCACCCACATCGGCTTCCGGCGCAATACCTATCTGCGCGCCTACATGACCCGTTTCATCGGTATGTTCGCGCCGCATCTGACGCCGGATGTCGTGGAACGCGCCATCGAGTATCACCCCGGCGACCGCTACCGCCGCCTGGTCCAAGAACTACAGCCGGAGCTGCCGCGCGAGTAGGCGGACTCAGTCAGCCGCCGGGGCCAGCTGCGTATCACCGCCCATGTAGGGCTGTAGCGCTGCCGGAATGGCGATGCTGCCGTCCGCCTGCTGGTGATTTTCCAGCAGCGCCACCAGCGCCCGGCCGATGGCCACCCCGGAGCCGTTCAGCGTGTGCACCAGTGCCGGCTTGCCTGTCTCGGGATCGCGGTAACGGGCCTGCATGCGGCGAGCCTGGAAAGCCTCGAAATTGCTGCAGGAGGAAATTTCGCGATAGGTCTCCTGGCTCGGCAGCCAGACTTCCAGATCGTAGGTCTTGGCGGCCGACGCGCCGAGATCGCCGCCGCACAACGCGACCACCCGGTAGGGCAGTTCCAGCGCCTGCAGCACTGCTTCCGCGTGGCCGGTGAGCTGTTCCAGGGCGTCGTAGGAGCTGGCGGGATCGACAACCTGCACCAGCTCCACCTTCTCGAACTGATGCTGGCGGATCATGCCGCGCACGTCCTTGCCGTGCGCGCCGGCTTCGGCCCGGAAACAGGGGGTGTGGGCGACGAAGCGCAGCGGCATCGTCTCGGTATCCAGAATGCGGTCCCGCACCAGGTTGGTCACCGGCACTTCCGCCGTGGGAATCAGGTAGTAATCCTCGGGATCGGTCAGCCGGAACAGGTCATCCCCGAACTTGGGCAGCTGGCCGGTGCCGCGCAGACTTTCCGCCGACACGATGTAGGGCACGTAGACCTCACGGTAGCCGTGCTCACGCGTGTGCTTGTCCAGCATGAACTGGATCAGCCCGCGGTGCAGACGGGCCAGATCGGCCTGCAGCACCACGAAGCGCGCGCCGGTTACCTTGGCGGCGGCCTCGAAATCCATCATCGCCAGCCCGGCGCCCAGATCGACGTGATCGCGTGGCGTGAAATCGAACTGGCGGGGCTCGCCCCAGCGGCGCTGCTCGACATTGTCGTCCTCCGAGTCGCCCGCGGGCACGCTTTCATGCGGCAGGTTCGGCAGCGACCAGCGCAGCTCGTCGAGCTCGGCCATCAGGGTTTCAAGCTCGGCCTTGGCGGCGTCGAGCTGATCACCCAGCCCAGCGACCTCGGCCTTCAGGGGCGCGATATCCTCGCCCGCGGCCTTGGCCTGCCCGATCGCTTTGGAGCGCCGATTGCGTTCGGCCTGCAGTTCTTCGGTCCGGGTTTGCAGCTCGCGGCGCGTGTCTTCCAGCGATGCGAGCCGGGCTACGTCCAGAGTGAAGCCGCGACGGGCCAGGCCGGCGGCCACCTGATCGGGTTCCTGGCGCAGCAGACGGGCATCGAGCATGATCGTTCGGGCGGTTGCGGGATCGGCGCGCATTATAGGGGCACAGACTGCGCGCTGCAGTGTGGACCTGCCGGGCTCACGGGCTTAGGCTGACGGCATGACACCCCGCATGCTGGTCTTCGACGTCAACGAAACGCTGCTGGATCTGGCAGCGCTGGACCCGCTGTTCGCGGACCTGTTCGGCGACGCCGGCGTCCGCCGCGAGTGGTTCGCGCTGCTGCTGCGCTGGTCGATGGTGACGTCGTTGACCGGAGCCTTTCGCGACTTCACCGCGCTGGGGGCCGCGAGTCTGGCAACGCTTGCCGCGAGCCACGGCCGCACCCTGTCGGCCGACGACTACCGTGCGGTGTCGACCGCTATCCGTGAGCTACCGCCCCACCCCGACGTGGCGCCAGGACTGGCGCGCCTGGCTGACGCCGGCTTGCGGCTGACGGCGCTGACCAACTCGGCCCAGGCCACCGTCGACGAGCAGTTGCGGCGTGCCGGTCTGGACCGGTACTTCGAGCACATTCTCTCGGTGGACGCGGTGCAGCGCTTCAAGCCGCACCCGGCCGTCTATGCCCATGCGGTCGAAACCCTGGCGGCGGCGCCGGCCGATCTGTGCATGGTGGCAGCCCACGACTGGGACATCACCGGCGCCATGCGAGCCGGCTTTGCGGGCGCATACATCAGCCGGCAGGAGACGGTCTGTCACCGCGCCGGAGAGACCCCCGACCTGGTCGCCCGGGATCTCGATCACCTGGCTGAGCAGTTGCTTGGGATCAACTGAAGAGCTGGGCCGCCTTGGCCAGCGTCTCCAGGACTCCCCAGCCCATCGGCACCAGCACGAGCGTCCACACTGCCACCAACTGCCAGGTCGGTGTTGTCGTCGAATCGGCCTTTCGCGAACTCATAAGCGGCTCCCACCGGTGTCGGGCTCGCTATGGTGATGGCGGCTGTCCACCGCACGAATCAAAGCATTGCAGATCAATCCCAGGAACAGCAGCCCCACCATGATGTACATGGTCACGGTATAGGCCTGCGCCTTGGGTACTCCGGCCTCTATCTGGAACTCGCGGATATAGTTGATCAATACCGGGCCCATCACGCCAGCTGCAGCCCAGGCCGTAAGCAGGCGGCCATGAATCGCACCCACATGCATCGTGCCGAACAGATCCTTCAGGTAGGCCGGCACCGTGGCAAAGCCTCCCCCGTACATGCTCATGATCACGCAATAGCAGAGCACGTACAGCACGACGCTGCCCATGGCCGCGGCTGGCGGCACCGCCGCGTAAAGCGCCATGCCGAGGGCGAAGAAAACCAGATAAGTATTCTTGCGTCCGAGATAATCCGAGGCCGATGCCCAGATGAAGCGACCGGCCATGTTGAAGATGCTGAGCAAACCGACAAAGCCTGCCGCCGCCGCTGCCTCGATCTTGCCGGGCATCATTTCCTGCGACATCGCCGAAGCTTGCCCGAGCACCCCGATGCCGGCACTCACGTTAAGGAACAGCACCATCCAGACCAGGTAGAACTGCGGCGTCTTTAGCGCTTCGTCCACGTGCACATGAGCGGTCGTGATCAGCTTGCCGGACTCGGCCGGCGGCTGATATCCCGCGGGCAGCCAGCCTTCCGGCGGCAAGCGAACCAGCAGCGCACCGATCGTCATGAAGGTGAAGTAGATCAGCCCCATCGTCACAAAGGTCGGCGCCACGCCCACCGATTCAGGCCCGGAGAAAAACGCCATGAGTCCAACCGCCAGCGGCGAGCCGATCATGGCGCCACCGCCGAAACCCATGATGGCCATGCCGGTGGCCATCCCGGGACGATCGGGAAACCACTTGATCAGCGTGGAAACCGGGGAAATGTAACCGATTCCCAGGCCGATACCGCCAAGCACGCCGTACCCCAGGTAAACCAGCCAGATGACGTGCAGCCAGATGCCAAGGGCGGATACCAGGAAGCCACCACCGAAACAGGTTGCCGACAGCAACATGGCCTTGCGCGGCCCCACTCGTTCGAGCCAGCTCCCCGCAAACGCGGCGGCCAGGCCCAGACAGACTATCGAAATGCTGAAAATCCACCCCAGCGTGGTCAGTTTCCAGTCACCCGGGGCGGATTCGGTTACTCCAATCAGCCGCGTCATCGGCAGATTGAAGACACTGAAGGCGTAGACCTGACCAATGCACAGATGAATGCAAAGCGCGGCCGGCGGCACCATCCAGCGATTGAAACCGGGCCCGGCCACCGTTCGCTCGCGATCCAGAAAACCTGCCATCAGCTGCTCCCCCTGTCGGTTCTTGTCTGCCGCGGCCGGCTACCCCACGCGCATGACTGCTCCGGCGGTAACGCCGCCGGTCGTTACTAAGGGCTATCCTCGCTGTTTCCGCCCTCGCCGCGCAATGTCGCCAGCTTGGCCCGGATGCGGCCCTCGAGGCCGCGGTCTACCGGTTCGTAGTAACGGTTGCCGATCAACGCGTCCGGCAGGTAGGTTTCATCCGCCGCGTAGGCGCCAGGTTCGTTGTGGGCATACCGGTACCCGGCACCGTGACCCAGATCCTTCATCAGGCCGGTCGGCGCATTCCGCAGATGCATGGGCACTTCCAGGCTGCCGTGCTCGCTGGCGGCGCGCAGCCCCGCCTTGTAGGCGTTGTAGACGGCGTTGCTCTTGGCCGCGCAGGCCAGAAAGATCACCGCCTGGGCAATCGCCAGTTCGCCTTCCGGGCTGCCGAGCCGTTCGTAAGTCTCGCAGGCGTCCAGCGCCAGCCGCAGGCCGCGCGGATCGGCATTGCCGATATCCTCGCTGGCCATGCGAACTATCCGGCGGGCGAGATAGCGGGGATCGCAACCACCATCGATCATGCGGCAGAACCAGTATATGGCGGCATCCGGATCGGTGCCCCGCACCGATTTGTGCAGGGCCGATATCTGGTCGTAGAAAGCGTCGCCGCCCTTGTCGAAACGCCGCAGGCCTTCGCGAAGAACTTCTGCCAGATCGGCCTCGGCGATCGTGATTCGGCCATCCACGTCCGTGGCGATATCGGCGGCGAGTTCCAGCAGATTCAGGGCACGCCGGGCATCGCCGTCGGCACGCTCGGCCAGCTGATCACGCAGCGCCGGTGTCATCGCCACCCCGCGCGCACCGAGTCCCTGCTGGTCGTCCGTCAGCGCCCGATCGATTAGCTGGCGCAGATCCGCGGCAGTCAGCGATCGCAGCACGTAGGTACGGGACCGGGACAACAGCGCGTTATTGACCTCGAACGACGGATTTTCCGTGGTCGCGCCCACCAGCACCAGCGTGCCGTCCTCCACGAACGGCAGCAGACCATCCTGCTGGGCCTTGTTGAAGCGATGGACCTCGTCGATGAACAGCAGCGTGGGCGCGTCACCGTCATCCAGCGCTGCCCGGGCATCGGCAACCGCCGCACGAATGTCCTTGACCCCGGCCATCACGGCCGAAATCTGCCGGAAACGGTAACCGGCCTCGCCCGCCAGCAGTCTGGCCAGCGTGGTCTTGCCGGTACCCGGGGGACCCCAGAGAATCATGGAGTGCAGACGACCGGCGGCCAATGCCCGACGCAGGGGCTTTCCCTCCCCCAGCACATGCGCCTGACCGACCATGTCCGCCAGTTCGCGCGGACGCATACGGTCCGCCAGCGGCCGGCCGGCCGTGTTATCGGCGGCGGCGCTCACTAAGACCTCTTTCCAGCCCGACCATCACGCGCTGCATGCCGGTGCTCAATAACAGAATGCCCAGCACGATGCCGGCCAGATCCGCCAATAGATCCCCCCATTCGGGAAGACGGCTGGGGGTCAGGCCCTGCAGCAGTTCGATCAGGCCACCATAGGCCAGCAGTGCCAGGCCGATCCAGGGCAGCGCGTCACGCCGCAAGGCCCCGAACCACCCGCCGAGCAACGCGAACGCCGCGAGGTGACCGACCTTGTCGCCGTAGGTGAAAGACGGCCCCGGGGTACCGGGCGCAAGGGCCAGCACAAGAAGCAGGCCGCAGCCGGCGAGCCCCAGCCACCACCAGAAAGCGCCAGGTCGGTCGGTATCGTTCACTGACCCTCGCCGCGCCCGTCCACCACGGTTGCGTCATCGGGAATCTCGAGCGTGAACCTAGCCGGCGCAATCTCGGCATCCACCACGACATCGGTGAACTTTATTTGCGTGGTCTGGCCCAGTTGATCGTCGAGTTCCATGCGGGCCGGACGGCTGCCATCGAACCCGATCCGGATTTCGGTGAAATCGCCGTCGCCCTCGCGCGGCGTGAGAGTCACCCACGCCAGTCCGTCGCGGCGGCCCGCCTCCTCGATCCGGAACGCCGATTCCAGCGCCTTGCCGCCCGCCAGCAATTGGGCCGGCGTGGCGCGCAGGCTGCGGTCCACATCACGCACTGTCACCTGCGACAGGTCCACATCATGAAAGTAGAACGCGTCGCCATCGCTGACGATGATCTGTTCGTAAGGCTCGCGGTAGCTCCAGCGGAAACGATCCGGGCGTGCCAGCAGGAATTCGCCGGCGGTGCGCTGGATCGTCGCGCCGTCCTCGTCGACCTGAACCTGCTCGAAGTCCGCCCGCAGGGTGTCGACGTTCTGATAGAACGCCTGGAGCGCGTCCTCGCCCTCGCCGGCGTGGGCGGGCATGGCCACGGCCATAACTACCAGAAAAACAAGGCGCAGATATCGCATCAACTGACTCCGGGATAACTCGATGGCGCCCAGCGTACGCCGATGATCTGAACCAATCCTGAACAACAACCTCAATCCTTTGGCGGTGGCGGGGCCAGGACCTCGCGACTGCCGCCGCCCTCCACCGGACCCACGATGCCGGCCACTTCCATCTGCTCCACCAGCCGCGCGGCGCGGTTGTAACCCACTCGCAGGCGCCGCTGCACGTAGGAGATCGAGGCCTTGCGGCTCTCGGTGACCACCGCCACGGCCTGATCGTAGAGCGGATCCTCTTCCGCGTCGCCGCCGTCGATGCCACCGCCGTTATCGTCACCGTCGGCGGCACCGCTGAGGATCGCCTCGTTGTAGTCGGGATCACCCGTCTGCTTGAGAAATTCCACCACCTTGTGCACCTCGTGGTCGTCCACGAAGGCCCCGTGGACGCGGGTCGGCAGGCCGGTGCCAGGGGGCAGGAACAGCATGTCGCCGTGACCGAGCAGGCTTTCCGCCCCCTGCTGGTCGAGAATGGTGCGGGAATCCACCCGGGAGGCCACCTGGAAGGCGATGCGGGTGGGGATGTTGGCCTTGATCAGGCCGGTGATCACGTCCACTGACGGGCGCTGCGTGGCCAGAATCATGTGCAGGCCGGCGGCACGGGCCTTCTGGGCCAGGCGGGCGATGAGCTCTTCCACCTTCTTGCCGACCACCATCATCAGATCAGCCAGTTCGTCGACAATCACTACGATCGCCGGCATCGCCTCCAGTTCCGGTGCCTCCTCTCCTTCGCCGCCGTTGAAAAGCGGATCAATAATGGGCCTGCCCTGCTTGCGCGCCTCTTCCAGTTTGCGGTTGAAGCCGGCGATATTGCGCACGCCCAGCGCCGCCATCAGCTTGTAGCGGCGTTCCATTTCCGCCACACACCAACGCAAGGCGTTGGCGGCCTCCTTCATGTCGGTGACCACCGGCGCCAGCAGGTGCGGAATGCCCTCGTAGACCGACAGCTCCAGCATCTTGGGATCGATCATGATCAGGCGAACCTGCTCGGGCGACGCCTTGTAGAGAATCGACAGGATCATCACGTTGATCGCCACCGACTTCCCTGACCCGGTGGTGCCCGCCACCAGCAGATGCGGCATCTTGCCCAGATCGGCGGTCACCGGCCCACCGCCGATATCCTTACCCAGTGCCAGGGTGACGCCCGACACCGACGCGGTGTAGCGGGTGGATTCCAGAATCTCGCGCAGCGCCACGATTTCCCGCTCGTGATTGGGAATTTCCAGCCCCACCACCGACTTGCCCGGGATCACCTCCACCACGCGCACACTGGTGGTCGACATCGCCCGCGCCAGATCCTTGGCCAGATTGGTGAACTGATTGACCTTGACGCCCGGCGCCGGATCCAGTTCGAAGCGGGTAATCACCGGCCCCGGCTGCACGCCGACCACCTTGGCCTGGACCCCGAAATCGGCCAGATGCTGTTCCAGTTCCTCGGACAGGCGCTGCAAAGCCGCCTCGTCGTAGCCCGACACCACCGCACGGGCCGGATCCAGCAACTGGGGGCCGGGTAGCGGATCGTCGCGCTCGGGATCGAAGCGCACCGCAGGTTCGTCGCTGTCCTGTGCGTCCATCGGCAGGTCCAGCTGCGTGCTGTCCGGCTTCGATTTCGATGGACCCAGACTCGGCGGGCGCCGGGGCTTGGTCTTGGTCGGCGCGGGTGGTGTGACCGGCGGCGCCGGCGGCTTGCGGCGACGCGTTTCCTGCCACTTGCGCAGGGCCTGCCACAGGCCCGCCATAGCGGTGGCCACTCGTGCCGCCGCCGACTGCACCCAGCGCCCCACCCGTTCGGTTACCGTCAGCCAGGAAAAGCCCAGTCCGGTGGACAGCGTGATGATGAACAGGGTGATCAACAGCCAGGCGGCGCCCGCGGTATTCAGAACCGCCTGCAGACCGCCGGCGACCGAGGCGCCGAGAATGCCGCCGCTGCCCTGCGGCAGCCCCGCACCGCCGGCCAGCGACAGCGAGGCCAGGCCGCAGCCCGCCGTCAGCCAAAGCATCAGGGACACCGCGCGCACCGTGATGCTGAGCGCGTCGCCCACCGGCTGGCGGCCGCCGGCATAGGCCAGCCATCCGGCATAGAGAATTAGCCAGGGGAATACGAACCCCAGGTAGCCGAACAGGCTGAGCAGCACATCGGCGAACCAGGCGCCCGGGCGGCCAAAGACATTGCTTACCACGGTATCGCCGGCCAGTCGCGACCAGCCCGGGTCGGTGGGGCTGTGGCTGATCAGCGCGGCGAGCAAGAACAGGGTGCAGGCGGCGGCCAGAAAAAGCGACGCCTCGCGCAGCAGCCGACCGAGCCGTTGCCGGTACCAGGACTGATCGGCCGGCTTTGCCGGCGCCGGGGCCTTGCTGTTGCGGGACCGGGCCACCATCACGTGCCCCGGCGGCTTCCGGCCTGCCGAACCGGCTGCATTGAAGGGCGCGATCCCATGCCGTTAATTATAACGTGCGGCGGTGGTCTTGCCTTGAACCGGCGTACGAAGGGCGCATATTCAGGGCATGAGTATGGTCACAAACCAAGGTGAATCGACCATGGCAACCCGACATTATCTACTGGACCCGGACGGCCGAGTGGACGAGTTCTCAGAGCAGGAGGCGGCACGCGTGGCCAGCGGCCTCACGCCACTGCCTCAGTACGCCGACAAGGCCCTGCGTTATCTGCAGGTGGCGTATGACGACAATCAGCCCGCGCAGGGCGAACTGCGGGTGTACACCACCGGCGCGCTGATCCGGTTCGATGGCGATGGGCGCATGACCGAAGCCGACGCGCTGGACAACGATACCCACCGCGTCAGCGCCTTTGAACACGAAGCCTGCGTGCAGTTCGCGCTGCGCCATCAGGTGCCCGGTCAGTACGTGCTGAATTGATTTCGGTCACCGGTCGGGGTTAGAAACGGGGGCATGTCCTGCCATGCCCCCGTGTCCCTGCGACGCCTCACTTCCATTCGCGACGTCGATGCCGACACCTGGAACGGGCTGGTCCGGGCGGCCGGCCACGGTGACTATCCCTTCATCCAGCACGAATACCTGCGGGCGCTGGAAGATTCCGGCAGCGTCGGTGCCGGCACTGGCTGGGCACCCGAGCACATCATTCTGGAAGACGACAGCGGGCTGGTGGCGGCCGCGCCGGCCTATCGCAAGGCGCATTCCTACGGCGAATTCGTGTTCGACTTCGCCTGGGCGCAGGCCTACCGCCAGTGCGGTCTCGACTATTATCCCAAGCTGGTCTGCGCGATTCCCTTCGCGCCAGTGGAAGGCCCCCGGCTACTCGCCCGTCACGAGGCCGATCGCGCGGAACTGGCGGCGACCCTGGATGACCATATCCAGCCGGGCCCGCAGGAGGCCTCGTCACTGCACCTGCTGTTCGCTGATCACGCCGATATCCGCGCGCTGGAAGCCGCCGGCGGCCTGCTGCGTCGTGACTGCCAGTTCCAGTGGTTCAACCGCGACTACGCCGATTTCGACGCATTCCTCGCTACGCTGCCCGCCCGGCGGCGCAAGGAAATCCGTCGGGAACGACGCAAACTGCACGACGCCGGCGTGGTGGTGGAGCACTGGCACCCGCGTGATATCGATGAAGACCTGTGGGACTGGCTCTACGCGGCCTACGCCCGCACCTATCGCATTCGCGGGCAGCTGCCCTACCTCACACCCGTCTTCTTTCGTCAGCTCGCCGTCGCCATGCCGGATCAGGTGCACTACGCCATCGCCCGGCTCGGCAATCAGCCGCTGGGCATGGCCTTCATGATGCGAGGCGGCGACACGCTCTACGGTCGTCACTGGGGCTGCGTCGAGGATATCGACGGCCTGCATTTCGAGACCTGCTATTACCATGGCATCGACACCTGCATCCGCGACGGCCTGGCGCGGTTCGACGCCGGCGCGCAGGGCGAGCACAAGATCCGGCGCGGCTTCGAACCGGTGGCAACCTATTCCGCCCATCTGATCCGTGAACCGCGGCTGCGCCAGGCGATTGCCGATTTCCTGCAGCGGGAACGCCGGATGATGGCGGATTACCAGGATGAACAGCGCCGCCGCTGCGCCTTTCCCGATGCCGGGCAGCCCGCGGCATGACCAACCTGCGCCTGTACTGGCTGGATCCCGCCGACCCGGACGCCGGTTTCCCGGACCCCGCGCTGGCGCTGCATCAGCCCAACGGCCTGCTAGCCATGGGCGGCGACCTGTCACCCACGCGGCTGGTCAACGCCTATCGGCGCGGCATTTTTCCCTGGTACAACCCGGAGGAGTCCATCCTCTGGTGGTCACCCGATCCGCGCGCGGTCTTCGCCACCGACGCGGTTCACGTCAGCCGGCGTCTGGCCCGCATTATTCGCCAGGCCGACTTCGCGGTCACGCTGGATACCGATTTCAGCGCCGTGCTGGACGGTTGCGCCGCGCCTCGCGGTCACAACCCCGGCACCTGGCTGGGCTCGGACATGCGCGCCGCCTACCGCGCCCTGCACCAGCGAGGGCTGGCCCATTCCATCGAGTTCTGGCGCCACGGTCAGCTGGCCGGCGGGCTTTACGGGGTAGCGCTGGGGCGGGTGTTCTACGGCGAATCGATGTTTTCGCGCCAGCCCAATGCCTCGCGCATCTGCCTGACGCTGCTGGCGCGGCAACTGGCCCGCTGGGGCTTTCCGATCATCGACGGCCAGGTGGGATCACCGCACCTGTACCGAATGGGCGCGTTCGATATGCCGCGCACGGAATTTCTCGATCTGGTTCGGCGCTATGGCAGTCAGCCGATGCCGGCCGGACCCTGGCAATTCGACCTTAGCGTGCCCGCTGGCCGCGTCCACCTGCCCGATCATGCCGTAAATGATTGAACCGCGGCGCGCTTTGCCGGATAATCGCGCGCTTTCCCGGCATGAATCAAACGAGGCAATGGCCAAGGAAGAACACATTGAAATGGAAGGCACGGTCGTCGAGACCCTGCCGAACACCACCTTTCGGGTGAAGCTGGAGAATGGTCACGTGGTGACCGCGCACATCTCCGGCAAGATGCGCAAGCATTACATCCGCATCCTGCGTGGCGACAGCGTCACCGTTCAGCTCACGCCCTACGACCTGAGCAAGGGTCGCATTACCTACCGCGGGCGCTGACACGCGCCACCCCCGGGGATTACAGCACTCTCAGGCGCTGACCGTCTCCCGGGGAATCACCTCCAGATCCAGCTGGTCGTCACGCTCGTGCACGACCACCCTGCCACCACCGGTGAGCTGACCGAACAGCAGTTCCTCGGCCAGTGGTTTCTTGATGTTGTCCTGGATCACGCGCGCCATCGGGCGGGCACCCATCTTGGGATCGTAACCGCGCCGGCCGAGCCATGCCCGGGCGTCGGCATCGACTTCCAGCGTGACCCCGCGGCTCTCCAGCTGGGCCTCCAACTGGAGGATGAACTTGTCCACCACCCGGCCGATCACGTCGTCGCCCAGCGCGCGGAACTGGATGATCGAATCCAGCCGGTTGCGGAACTCGGGCGAGAAGGCGCGGCGGATCACTTCCATCGAATCGGTGGAGTGATCCTGCTCGGCAAACCCGATCGACCGGCGGGCCATGTCCTCGGCCCCGGCATTGGTGGTCATCACCAGGATCACGTTGCGGAAATCCGCTTCCCGGCCGTTGTTGTCAGTGAGCTTGCCGTGGTCCATTACCTGCAGCAGCAGGTTGAAGACATCCGGGTGCGCCTTTTCAATTTCGTCAAGCAGAACAAGCGAGTGCGGCTGCTTGGTGACGGCTTCGGTTAACAGGCCACCCTGATCGAATCCGACATAGCCGGGCGGCGCACCGATCAGGCGCGACACCGTGTGCCGCTCCATGTACTCGGACATGTCGAAGCGGATCAGCTCCACACCGAGATGCAGGGCCAGCTGCCGGGTGACCTCGGTCTTGCCCACGCCGGTGGGGCCGGCGAACAGGAACGAGCCAATCGGTTTGTCCGGATTGTCCAGCCCGGAACGGGCCATCTTGATCGCGCCGGACAGGGTATCCACGGCCTCGTCCTGACCGAAGATCACCAGCTTGAGGTCGCGATCCAGGGTCTTGAGCACGTCGCGGTCGGAGCGGGATACGCTCTTCGGCGGGATACGCGCGATGCGGGCGACCATGTCCTCGATATCGTGCACCTGCACGGTCTTGCGGCGGCGTGTGCTCGGGCGCAGACGCAGACGCGCACCGGCCTCGTCGATCACGTCAATCGCCTTGTCCGGCAGATGGCGGTCGTTGATGTGGCGCGAGGCCAGTTCGGCGGCCGCTTCCAGCGCGGTGTGGGTGTAGCGGACCTGGTGGTGTTCCTCGAACCGGGGTTTGAGCCCGCGCAGGATCTGCACCGTGTCGGGTACGCTGGGCTCGGGCACGTCCACCTTCTGGAAGCGCCGGGCCAGAGCCCGGTCCTTTTCGAAGATGCCGCGGAATTCCTGATAGGTGGTGGCGCCAATGCAGCGCAGCTCGCCCGAGGCCAGCAGCGGCTTGATCAGATTGGAGGCGTCCATCACCCCGCCGGAGGCCGCGCCGGCCCCGATCACGGTGTGGATCTCGTCGATGAACAGCATCGAGCCCTTCTTGCGGCCCAGCTGCGCCAGCACGCCCTTGAGGCGCTTCTCGAAATCGCCGCGGTACTTGGTGCCGGCGATCAATGCGCCCAGGTCCAGCGAATAGATGGTGCCGTCCGCCAGGATCGGCGGCACCCGGTCTTCAATGATCAGGCGTGCCAGGCCTTCGGCGATGGCGGTCTTGCCCACGCCGGCCTCGCCCACCAGCAGCGGATTGTTCTTGCGGCGCCGGCACAGTGTCTGGATCACCCGCTCGATCTCGTTCTCGCGGCCGATCAGCGGGTCGATGCGACCTTCCGCGGCCTTGCGGTTGAGATTGGTGGTGTACTGCTCCAGCGGACTCTTGCCGTCTTCCTCGGCGCCCTCGCCTTCCTTCTCGGCCGCGGCTTCGTCGCCGTCGCTTTCGGAACCGATCTTGGAAATGCCGTGGGAGATGAAATTGACCACATCCAGCCGCGTGATGCCCTGCTCGTTGAGCAGATACACCGCATGCGAGTCCTGCTCGGAGAACATCGCTACCAGCACGTTGACCGCGCTGACTTCCTTCTTGCCGGAAGACTGCACGTGATACACGGCTCGCTGCAGTACCCGCTGGAAACCGAGGGTGGGCTGAACCTCGTGATCCTCGGCGTCGCTGACCACCGGCACGTGGGTGTCGATGTAGGCGCGCAGTTCCTGCTCGAGACGGGTCATGTCCACGCTGCAGGCCTGCAACACCTCGACCACACCCGGGTTGTCCAGCAGCGACAGCAGCAGGTGCTCGATGGTGAGCATCTCGTGGCTGGCGCGCCGCGCGGTCATGAAGGCCGCGTCGAGGGCGGTTTGTAACTCCTGGCTCAGCATTGCGGGGAATCCTTGCGCGGTTGGCGCATCCGGTTCAAGCCTTTTCCATAGTACACAACAGCGGGTGCTGGTGGGCACGGGCGTAGTCGTTGACCTGGGCGGTCTTGGTCTCGGCGATCTGGGCCGAAAAGGTGCCTGCCACCGCCTTGCCGCGAGTATGCACGGTCAGCATGACCTGCATCGCCTGATCGCGCGAGAGCTTGAAGAAGCCCTGCAGGACTTCCACCACGAATTCCATCGGGGTGAAGTCGTCGTTGTGCATCACCACCTTGTAAAGCGGCGGCTGCCGGGTTTCCGGCGGCGCTTCCTCGACGTCGGCACCGACGTCGCCGTCGGGTTGCTTCGGCGTGCTGTTGCTCATGGGCAGATGGCGGGATTCTGGCGGCTACGGAACAGGCCCGTATTGTATCAATCGCGGTGGCGCGGTCGGGCGTGATCACGCGGTATTGGACGCGCCGCGGGCGCAAACGTTCCGGGCCGCTACTGAATGGCTTCCGCGTCCTCGCCCAGCACCGAGGCCAGCAGGTTGCTGATACGCCGCGGTACCGAGTTCTTCACCTCGAGCAGGGCCGTTTCCAGCGCGCTGTGGAAGGCGATCGCATCGGCATCACCATGCGACTTGATCACGATGCCCTGCAGGCCCAGGAAACTCGCCCCATTGTAGTTGCGGGGGTCAACCCGCTTGCGGAAGGACTTGAGCACCGGCATTGCCGCTAGGCCCGCCAGCCGCGTGCCCCAGTGACGGGAGAACTCCTCCCGCAGGAACTGGGCGATGAGCTTGCCGAGGCCTTCACTGGTCTTCAGCGCCACGTTGCCGATAAAGCCGTCGCACACTACGACGTCGACATCACCGACGTAGATGTCGTTGCCCTCGACATAACCGATGTAGTTGAGCTTGCTGCCGCTGAGCAGCCGACCAGCCCACTGGATCTGGGGATTGCCCTTGATTTCCTCGGCACCGATATTGAGCAGACCGACACGCGGGTTGTCGATGCCGTGAACCGCGGAGGCCAGCACCGACCCCATGACGGCGAACTGGAACAGCTGTTCGGGGGTGCACTCGGAGTTGGCGCCCAGATCGAGCATCAGGGTGTGCCCGTTGCGCGAGGGAATCGGCGAGATGATGGCCGGCCGGTCGATGCCGGGCAGCGTCTTGAGCACGAAGCGTGCCGTGGCCATCAGCGCCCCGGTATTGCCGGCCGACACGCAGGCGCAGGCACGCCCGGTGTGGACCAGATCCACCGCCACGCGCATCGACGAGTCCTTCTTGCTGCGCAGCGCCTTGGAAGGAGCCTCCCACATGTCGACCACCTGCGACGCATGCTGGATTACCAGTCGATCGGAGGTCTTGACCTTGTGTTCCGCCAGGGCGCGCTCGAGCAGCGCCTGGTCCCCGACCAGAATCAGGGACAGGTCCGGATGCTTATCGAGACTGCGCAGTGCGGCCGGGACCGCGGCCTTGTAGCCCTGGTCCCCGCTCATCGTATCCACTGCGATCGTAGAAGCCATCTCAAACACCCCCGTGGCCGCGACGGCTGCCATTGGGCTGCAATGCAAGGCGCGGGGAGCGACGTGTGGTCCTACCACATGAGCGAGCCGCAACGCCGCAGTGCGGCCCAATGGCCCCGTCCCGAAGGGTTGCGCCCAAAATCACGCCATGCGGCGTTGCGCGGCTTGGCCCTAGGAGTGCTAGGGCCGGCGCCACGCGCCTTGCCTGGCGCGATTTTGGGCAGCAACGCGGCTCACGCGGGTGCTTGAGATGGCTTCTGCCGGCGCTCATGATTCAGGTCGCCGGCAGGTACGCCGGCACACGCGATCCGCGGCTCAGGCCTCGTCGCTGCGCTGGATCACCTGGCGGCCGCGATAGAAGCCGTCCTTGGTGATGTGATGACGGCGATGGGTCTCGCCGCTGGTGGGATCCACCGACAGGGTCGGGTTGGTCAGCGCGTCGTGGGCGCGCCGCATGCCCCGCTTCGAGCGGGTCTTTCGGTTCTGTTGGACGGCCATGGCTCTATCTCCCGAATTCAGTTGCCGCGTTTCCAGTCCGCCAGTCCGGCGAACGGGTTGTCCGGGCGCTTGCCGCCTTCGCGGGGCGCCGGCTCGCTGCGCGAGCAGTCGTTGTTGTTGCAATGCGCTGCCAATGGCAACGCCAGAATCAGTTCGTCGTCGACCAGCGCGCCCACCGCCAGACTGTCGTCGTCCAGCACCAGCGGCTCACGATCACGCGGCACCTCGGCCGCCGCCTCATCGTCACGCACCATCGTCAGCCGTACGGTGACATGAATCGGCCATGCCACGCTCGCCAGGCATCGCTGGCAAACCAGCGGCACC
Source organism: Spectribacter acetivorans (assembly GCF_031846305.1). NCBI lineage: Bacteria > Pseudomonadati > Pseudomonadota > Gammaproteobacteria > Salinisphaerales > Salinisphaeraceae > Spectribacter > Spectribacter acetivorans. Next base: position 61,439 of record NZ_JAVRHY010000001.1, on the reverse strand, counting down.
GTGGCGGAAAGCTGGCCATCCATGACCACGCGCCGTTGTTCGTCCTCGCCAAAATCCAGCACCAGCCGGGCGTCGGCCGTGACAGCCGAATCCCGGAGCCAGTACAGGGATGACGCCAGTCGCGGCAGATCCGCCAGCGGCCAGTGCCCCTCGAGCCGGGCCTGAGTGGCGGCCAGTCGCCGCGGGTCCACGCGGTCCGGCAGGCGCGAGGAGGTCGTCATGGCGCGCGATAATAGACGTCCAACCACCCGAAGTCAAAGACATGCACCGCTTGACAGGCTCGCCACCGCGCCGTTGACTACGCCACCCCACACACTGCTCCCGACACCGATATGACGGCGCCGCTGATCCTGGCATCCGCTTCTCCGTTCCGCCGCGAACTGCTGGCCCGGCTACGGCTGACGTTCTCGGTGGAGCCGGCAGATATCGACGAAACCGCACAGCCGGACGAGGCACCCACCGACCTGGTGGCACGGCTGGCGCGGGAGAAGGCGGAGACCGTGTACACGCGACGTCCCGGTGCGGCGGTAATCGGTTCCGATCAGGTAGCGGACCTGGACGGCCTGGTACTCGGCAAGCCCGGCAGCCGCGAACAGGCGATTGCCCAGCTCCGCCAGCAGGCGGGCCGGACCGTGATCTTCCGCACCGGGCTCTGCCTGCTGGCACCCGATACCACACCGCAGACTGCCGTGATCAATGTGGAAACCCGTTTCCGCGCCCTGGATGACGCGGAAATCACCCGCTACGTCGACCTGGAAGCGGTGACGGCCACCGCCGGCAGCATCAAGGCCGAGGGCCTGGGCATCAGCCTGGTGGAGCATATTCGCAGTGACGACCCCACCGCGCTGATCGGCCTGCCGCTGATCACGCTCTGCCGCATGCTGCGGGCGGCGGGCTACTCACCCGGTGCGGACCCGACCGCCATCGCCTGACCATCGGCACGCGCTGTCAGCCACGCCGGCAGCGCCGCCACATCGGGAATCACCGCCAGCGCGCCGGCCGTCATCAGCCGGTCCGTGTCGTGTACGCCGCAGGCCACCCCGACCGCGGCGACCCCGGCATCGCGCGCCATGCGCATGTCGTATTCGGTATCACCCACCATCAGCGCCGCATCCGGCATGGTGGCGGATTGCAGCAGAATGTCCTCGAGCATGTCGGGCGCCGGCTTGGGCGTGGTTTCGTCGGCACAGCGGGAAAAGCGGAAATACTGCCCGAGGCCGGTCTCCCGGAAGTTGCGATCCAGTCCGCGGCGGCTCTTGCCGGTGGCTACCGCCAACCAGTGGCCACGGCCATGCAGGTCGGCAATCGCCGCCTCGGCACCGGCAAACGGCCGCGACTCTCCGCCAGGCGCGGTGTATCGCCGGCGGTAAGCGGTCAGCAATGCCTTGACCCGGTCGACCTCCATCTCAGGAAACAGGCGCGCCAGCACATCGTTCAATCCCAACCCGATCAGTTCCCGCATCCGGTCGGCATCGCGTTCGGGCAGGCCGATGTCCTGAATCGCCCGCTGCATTGACATCACGATTTCGGCGGCCGAATCCATGACCGTGCCGTCCCAATCGAAAATGATGAGTTCAGGAGGCGTCATCGCGGGCACTCAATTGCTGAAGGAAGACGGCCAGATCCTCGGGCGGCGATAGCGTCCATGCATGACCGGTATCCGGCCGCTGCAATTGCCAGGCATGCAGACAAAGCCGCGGTAGCCCGGCCGCGCGCAGGACCCGGTTGGCGGGCCGATCGCCGTACTTGTCGTCGCCGGCCACCGGATGCCCGATGTGGGCCCCATGTACCCGGATCTGATGGGTGCGGCCGGTGCGGATGTATACGGCTGCCAGCGTGGCATCGGCGAAGTGCTGCTGCGGCACGAACCGGCTGTGGGCACTGCGGCCGGCCGCATCAACCGCGCTCATGCGTTCGCCGCCCTGCTCCCGGTCCCGCACCAGCGGCGCATCCACGACTCGCTCGCCGCCCCGCCAGACCCCGGTCAACAGGGCCAGATAGGCCTTGTCGACGGCATGGTCGCGCCAGGCGGCCCGCCAGTCGTTGAGTGCCCGCCGGTTCCGGGCCAGCAACAGGCAGCCGCTGGTATCCCGGTCGAGACGGTGAATCAGCTCCAGCCGCGGTTCGTCGCGGGCGGTGCGCAGCAACTCCACCAGGCCGAAGCGGATGCCGGTGCCGGCATGCACGCTCAGGCCCGCCGGCTTGTTGAGGAGCAACAGATCCTCGGTTTCCTCGGCGATCGACGCGACCGCGGCCTGCATCAGCCGGTCCGGCGGGCGTCCGGGGTCGCTTCGCTCCGGCACGCGAACCGGCGGAATGCGCACGTCATCGCCGTCATTCAAGCGGGTGGCGGGCTTGGCCCGGCCGCGATTGACCCGCACCTCGCCGCTGCGAATGATGCGGTAGATATGCGATCGGGGCACGTCGCGCAGGCTGCGCATCAGGAAGTTGTCGAGCCGCATGCCGGCGTCTTCGGAATCGACCCGAGCATGTCGTACTTGAGGGGTTGTCGCTTGCAGATTACACTCCCCCGGTCAACCGCCCTGCCTCGCGCCGCTGGCACGCCGCCAACGGCTGCCGTGAAGAGGTTCGGCCAGGTGACCGTGATTCGATCAAGCGCCGCTGCCGCGCACTGGCGCCGCAGTCCCGCAAGATTAGCATGGCGCGCTGCTGACTCAGTCGCGTCTCGTGCTCAAACGAAAGACAACGAACGTAATTTTCATGCGCTCCCCCTGTGCACCAAAACGCCTGGCCGCCGCCCCCGAGGGCATCGTGGTCGGCCGGGCGGCCGATTATCCGACTCGGGGTCGAGCGCCGACCGAGATCCGCTTTCATGAAACGTATTCTGATCAACGCCACGCAGCCCGAAGAGCTGCGCGTGGCCATCGTGGATGGCCAGCAACTTCGTGACCTTGATATTGAAGTAGGCTCGCGCGAACAGCGCAAGGCCAACGTCTACAAGGGCCGCATCACCCGCGTCGAGCCCAGCCTGGAGGCCGCCTTTGTCGATTACGGCGGCGACCGTCACGGCTTTCTCCCGCTGAAGGAAGTGGCCCGGGGCTACTTCAAGAACGACCCCGGCAGCGGCCGGGTCGACATCAAGCAGGTGCTCAGCGAGGGGCAGGAGCTCATCGTCCAGGTCGAGAAGGAGGAACGCGGCAACAAGGGCGCTGCGCTAACCACCTTCGTCAGCCTGGCCGGCCGCTACCTGGTCTTGATGCCCAACAACCCGCGCGCCGGGGGCGTGTCCCGCCGCATTGCCGGCGACGACCGCACCGACCTGCGCGAGGCCCTTTCGGAACTGGAACTGCCCAGCGGCATGGGCGTGATCGTGCGCACCGCCGGCGTTGGCCGGTCCCCCGAGGAACTGCAGTGGGACCTGGACTACCTGGCGCAGTTGTGGGAAGCCATCGGCAAGGCTGCCGAGGAAAAAAAGGCGCCATTCCTGATCTACCAGGAATCCAACGTCATCATCCGGGCACTGCGCGATTACCTGCGCGACGACATCGGCGAGGTGATCGTCGATCAGCCGGAAATCTACGAGAGCGGGCGCGAGTTCATGGAGCAGGTCATGCCCCAGGCGCTGCCCAAGCTCAAGCTCTACAGCGACGAAACGCCGCTGTTTTCCCGCTTCCAGGTGGAATCCCAGATCGAATCCGCCTTCCAGCGGGAAGTGCGGCTGCCCTCCGGCGGCGCGCTGATCATCGACCACACCGAAGCGCTGACCAGCATCGATATCAACTCGGCCCGCTCCACCGGCGGCGCCGGGATCGAGGAAACCGCGCTGCATACCAACTGCGAAGCGGCGGATGAAATCGCCCGTCAGCTGCGGCTGCGCGACCTGGGTGGCCTGCTGGTGATCGACTTCATCGACATGGACGCCAATAAGAATCAGCGCGAGGTCGAGCGCCGCCTGCGCGAAGCAGCCACGGAAGATCGTGCACGGGTCCAGTTCGGCCGCATCTCCCGGTTCGGCCTACTGGAAATGTCGCGCCAGCGCCTGCGCCCCTCGCTGGGTGAGTACAGCACCCTGCCCTGCCCGCGCTGTTCCGGCCAGGGCAACATCCGCAGCGTCGAATCCCTGGCGCTGTCGATCCTGCGTCTGGTCGAGGAAGAGGCCATGAAGGGCGGCACCGGCCGCGTCATGACCCATACGCCCGTCTCGGTGGCCAGCTTCCTGCTCAACGAAAAGCGCGGCGACATTGCGGACATCGAGAAACGCACCGGCGTCGAGGTGACCGTGGTGCCCAATGCCGATCTGGAAACGCCGCACCACGAAATTCGCCGTGTCCGCGCCGACCAGCTGGCCGAGGACGGCAACGACGCCCGCAGCTACAAGCTCGAGACCGAAACCCCGGCCGAGCCGGCCAGCGAACGCATGACCCGGGACAAGGTTGCCGCGCCGCGCGCCGAACCGGCGGTCAAGCGCCTCGTTCGCGCCGCGGCGCCGGCCGGTGCGGCGCCGAAGCCGGTCGCCAAACCGACCGGTCCCGGCCTCTGGCAACGTTTCGTGACCGCCCTGAAAAGCCTGTTCAGTGGCAATGGCGAACCGTCCAAGGGCGATAACAAATCCCGCACGAGCGGCAAGACCAGCGCTGCCTCGTCGCGCGGCCGCGGCGACAGCCGCGACAACAGGCGGCAGCCGTCCCGCCGTGGTGCCAGCGATGGCGGCCGCGACCGCAGCGGCAACGATCGCCGTGGCCAGCAGAACCGACGTGGCGACAACAAGCCGCGCGGCAGTGGCAGCGGCCGCAAGCCGGGCACCGCAAGCAAGCCCGAGAGCGGCGATGCGCCCAAGGCCGACGACAACAAGCGCCAGAACACTCCTGCCAAGGATAATGCCGCCCAGGACAACAACAACACGGGTGACAGCAACAAGAACGACAACAATGATCGCCGTCAGGCCCGCGGCAACAAGCCCGAGGAAGGCGAGGAAACCCGCAGCCGCAGTCGTCGTGGCCGTCGCGGCGGCCGTCGCCGTCGGGGTGGCCGGGGTCGCGGTAGCGGCAACGGCGAGGCTGGTAGCAACAACGCCAGTACCGGCGATAACGCCAGCGACAGCAATAACGCCGATCAGGCCGCCGATGGGGCAACGAATACCGCCGCCAGCGGCAACGATACTCGCCAGCACAATGATGGCGACCGTCGCCGCGACGACGCCAACCAGAGCGAAACGCCGGCAACCACGTCACCCGCGGACAGCAACGACGCCAGCGCTACCGGCAACCAGACCGCCGACGTGCCGAATGAGACGAGCGCGGACGACAGCCGCGACCAGAAGCGCCCGGATCGCGTATCCAACGGCGACGATAACAGCGGCGAGCCGCTGAATGACGCGGCGAGCACCACCCCCGAAAAAGCGGATGGTGACAAGGCCGACCAGTCCGCCAGCGACGGCGACGAGTCCGGCGGCGACACCAAGCCCCGCGGACGCACGCGCCGCCCGCGGGGCGGTACCCGCAACCGCCGCAAGTCTCCCGACAAGGACGCTGCGGCGACGGAAGCGACCGCCGAGGATATGCCGGCGGACGCAGCCACCAGCAAGGCGACCTCGACGTCAGACGACGCCACCCCGGCCGAGACGGGCGCCGGGCGTGACGAGGGTGACGCCGCTAAGCCGGCCGCCGAGACAGCATCCGTCAAGCCTTCCGCGGACGAGCAAGTGGATGCTCCCGCAGCCGACAAGGGCAGCGATAACCAGAAGCGCGACGCGGAAACGGCAAAGACCGATGCGGAAACTGCCGCAGACGACAAGCCGGCGGCCGAAAGCCAGCGGGAACCGGCGCTGAAGCAGGTCGAAACCCGGCCCGATGCGCTGGCCGACGGCAACGATGCCGCCGAAAAGCCGGAGCCGGCCGACAGCTCCACCCGCTGATCGTTCGCAAAGACGAGCGGACCGCCCACCCGGGCGGTCCGACTCAGTCGGCGGGCCGCAGGCGCGCCTCGATATCGTCGAACAGCGCCTCGCAACCGCGTTGCACCGCATCGAAGACCCGTTCGAAGCCGTCACCTGCGCCGAAATACGGGTCGGGGACTTCCCCGCCGCCCGCATAGTCCAGCAGGCGGTGGATTTCCGCCGGGCCGCCGTGGCGGACCTTCAGCGCCAGCAGGTCCTCGAGGTTGGCATTATCCATCGCCAGCACCAGATCGAACCGGTCGAGATCCGCGGCTTCCACCTGCCGTGACCGCAACCCGGCCAGATCAACGCCGTGACGCTTGGCGGTGGCCGTGGACCGCGAATCCGGTGAGGCGCCGACGTGATACCCGTGGGTCCCCGCGGAATCGATGTCCACCTGCTCGACCAGCCCCCGGCGGGCGCGAATCGCCCGCGCCACGCCCTCGGCAGTGGGTGATCGGCAGATATTTCCCATGCAGACAAAAAGAACTCGCATCAACGCAATCCGGCGTCCGGCAGAAATCACGGGCCGCAGTTTACAACGGACCGGTTTCAGTCCGGTTGTAGGCGAGCAACCACGCGCGCAAGGTCCTCGGCGGTATCCACGCCCGGCCCCGGCGTCTGCTCGGCCTCGACCACCAGCAACCGCATGCCCATCGCCAGTGCCCGCAGTTGCTCGAGCGATTCGCATCGCTCCAGATCACCGGCTGGCGCGGCCGCGAACCGTGCCAGGGCGCCCACGCGATAGGCGTAGATTCCCAGATGGCGGAATGCCGGTGGCGGCCCATCGGCCGAGTCGCGGCGGTGCGGAATCGGCGCACGGCTGAAGTAGAGCGCCCGTCCCGCCTGGTCGCGAACCACCTTGACCACGTTCGGATTCTGGAACTCAGCGGCATCATGGATGGGCACGCAGGCGGTGGCGATGTCGGCATCCGGCGCGTCCGCCAGCGCCGACGCCACCTGGGCAATCAGCGGACCCGGCATCAGCGGCTCGTCGCCCTGCAGATTGACGACGATGGCGTCGTCGGGCCATTCGAGTCGGGCGGCCAGCTCGGCGAGGCGATCACTGCCCGCGGCATGATCCGCCGAGGTCATCGCCGCGCGGGCGCCCGCGACCTCGGCCGCCGCATGCACCCGGGCGTCATCGGTAGCCACCCAGATATCTTTGGCGCCGGACTCCCGGGCCCGGTCGATCACATGGGCCAGCATCGGCCGCCCGGCGATCGGCAGCAGCACCTTGCCCGGCAATCGGGTGGAGGCGTAGCGAGCGGGAATGACCACGCGAAAGTTCATGCCAGCCACCGATCCAGCAAGGCATCAACGGCCATTTCAGCCTCCGCGGTGAACGTTGCCGTTACCGGCACATACCACCAGTCCGGCGCGGCAAAGGCTGCGCATTTGACCGCATCCTTTTCCGTCATCAGTACCGGCAGATCATCCTCGAAGGCCAGTTCGGCCGGTTGGAGTGCATGGTGGTCGGCAAACGGATGCGGCAGCACCTCGATCCCGGCCGCCGTGAGCATGGCGAAGAACCGCGCGGGATCGCCGATGCCCGCCACTGCGTGGGCCCGCTGGCCCGCCAGCGATGCGAACGGCCGTTGCTGGTCGACGCCATCCACCCGCCGCCACGCACCGGGGCACAGGCGGAAGTCACCCGCCGGCCCCTGGGTCAATGACAGGTCCGTCAGCCGCATTCGCCGCACCGGTTCCCGCAGAGGCCCCGCGGGCAGCAGCCAGCCATTACCGTCGCCACGGGCGCCATCGCGAACCACGACTTCGGCATCCCGGCGCAAGCGGTAGTGCTGGAGGCCGTCATCGCTGAGAATGCAGTCCACCCCGGCCTCCGAGACCAGCGCCTCGGCGGCGGCAACCCGGTCCGGTGACACCATCACCGGGCAGGCCGCACGGCGCGCAAGCAGCAAAGGTTCGTCGCCGACCACGCGGACGTCGGCGCCGGCGGTAACGCGCTGCGGCCGCTCACCGGCGCGGCCACCGTACCCCCGTGTCACGATGCCCGGCCGGCGTCCCCGGGCGCGTGCCCGGGCCGCCAGCTCGGCCACCAGCGGGGTCTTGCCGGTACCACCGACGGTGATGTTGCCCACGATCAGAACCGGCACACCGGGATGCCGCGATGCCAGCCAGCCGCGCGCGTAGGCGACCCGCCGGATCGCGACCACCGCGCCATAAAGCCAGGCCAGCGGCAGCAGCAATGCGGTCCAGCCCCGACCGGCGTACCAGGCCCGCTCGATGGCGACCCGGATCACGACTCGTCACGGAACTGCATGTCGTGCAGCATCCGGTAATGGCCGTCGCGGGCCATCAGGTCATCGTGCCTGCCCCGTTCGACGATCGCCCCGTCGTGCATCACCACGATCAGATCGGCATCGCGGATGGTTGACAGCCGGTGCGCGATCACCAGTGTTGTGCGATTGGCCATCAGCGCCTCCAGGCCCTGCTGGATAGCGCGTTCCGACTCGGTGTCCAGCGACGAGGTGGCTTCGTCGAGGATCAGCACCGGCGCGTCCTTGAGCAGCGCGCGGGCAATAGCCAGACGCTGGCGCTGACCGCCGGACAGCATGATACCGTTCTGCCCCACCTCGGTGTCGTAACCGTCGGGCAGGCCCTCGATGAATTCCGCCGCATGGGCCCGGCGCGCGGCCGAAATCACATCCTCGCGGTCATGCTCGGCCAGCGATCCATAGGCGATGTTGCGGGCCACGGTGTCGTTGAACAGCACCACGTTCTGGTCGACCAGGCTGACCTGGTCGCGCAGATCGCGGCGCCGGTATTCCTGCAGCGGCACGCCGTCGAGTCGGATCACGCCCTGGGTCGGGTCGTAGAAACGCGGCAACAGCGACAGCAGCGTGCTCTTGCCGCTACCAGAGCGCCCGACGAAGGCTACCGTCTGCCCCGCGCCCACCGTCAGGTCGATGTCCCGCAGCACGTCGCGCCGGGTGCCGGGATAACGGAACCACACCGACGTCATGTCAAGATCGCCCCGGGCCCGTTCGGCCAGCGGGCGTTCCCCGCCGCTGTCCTCGCCGCTCTCGTCGAGCAGTTCGAAGATCGCCCCGGCCGCCGCCACGCCCTGCTGGATCACCGCATTGACGTTGGTCAGGCGCTTGATCGGTCCCATCAGCGCCATCATGGCGCCAAAGAAGGCTGCCAGATCCCCCGGCGACATCACGCCGCCGCCGCGTTCGTTGATGGCGAACCACACCACCAGGGATACGGCGATGGCGGCAATCAGCTGGATCACCGGCACGCTGGCTGCCTGGGTGGTAGCCATGCGCATGGACATGCGCCGGTTGCGTTCGTTGGCCTCGGCGAAGTGCTCGCGCTCGTACTCCTCGCCGCCGAACACCTTGACCACCCGCTGGCCGGTCAGCACTTCCTCGCTGATGTGGGTGAGATCACCCATCGAGGACTGGATGCGCATGCTGTAGCGCCGGAAGCGGTGACTGACCAGCCGCATGATGCCCATGATCGCGGGCCCCACCGTCAGCGTCAGCAGTGCCAGCATCCAGTTCAGATAGAACATCAGTCCGATGAATCCCACCACCCGCAGCGAATCCTGCACCACGATGGTGATGGCGCTGGTCGAGGCCTGCCGAATCTGCGCCGTGTAGTAGGTCAGCTTGGCAGTCATCTTGCCGGAGGCGTTGACGTCGAAGTAGGCCACCGGCAGCCGCAGGAACTGGTCGAACACATCGGCCCGCATCAGGTAGATCACCTGATTGGCCACCCATTCCATGCCATAGCGGGCAAAGAATCCGGCCGTTCCCCGCGCCAGGAACAGCAACAACAGGAATACCGGCATCCAGCGGATCAGGAATGGATCCCGATCCACGATGCTGCCGTCGAGCAACGGCTTGAGGATGTAGATCAGGGCGGTATCGGCCGCCGCGAACAGCGCCATGCCCACACCCGCCAGTATCAGCCAGTGCCAGTAGCGCAGGCTGTAGCGCAGCAGGCGTGGGTAGACCTCGCTGGTGAGATACCGGGTTTCGATTTTCGGTGTCCCGCTCATGACGCGTCGTCCGATGGCTGCGGCTGGGTGGCGATGTCAATGCGGCCGAAACCGGCTGCCGCAGCCGCGTCCATCACGGTCACCACGCTTTGATGGCTGGCCCGGGCATCGGCCCGCACCCGCAGCGCCTGCGACCGATCCGCCATGTCCGCAAGCGCCGCGGTCAGGGCCTCGCGGCTGGCCAGGCGATGGCCGTCGACATGGGGATTGCCGCCGGCGTCCACCACCACTTCCGGCAACCTGTCACTTTCGACCGGCTGCGCCCCGGCAATAGGCAGTTGCAGGGTCAGGCCGGCGTCCTCGACGAATGTGGTGGTCACCATGAAGAAGATCAGCAACAGGAACACCACGTCGATCAGCGGCGTCAGCCCGATCTGGGGCTCTTCCAGCCGGCGGCGGGCGAGCTTCACGCGGGGGCCGGCGCGCCGAGACGGTCCGCCAGGCGGATCGCGCGGGTTTCCATGCGCATCACCAGGTCATCGACCCGGCCGCGCAGGGTCCGGTAGAGCACCAGCGCGGGAATTGCCACGCACAGGCCGGCGGCGGTGGTCAGCAACGCCTCCGAAATGCCCCCGGCTAGCGGCTGGGCATCCCCCACCCCGGCCGCGGTGATGGCCGCGAATACCTTGATCATGCCGATCACCGTCCCCAGTAGCCCCAGCAGCGGCGCAATCGCGGCAATCGTGCCCAGGGTGTTGAGATAGCGCTCCAGCTCGTGCACGACCTCGCGGCCGGCCTCCTCGATGCGTTCCCGGATGACGCGCGGGTCGTCACCACGCACGGCCAGGCCGGCCGCCAGAATGCGCCCCAGCGGGCTGTCCTCGTGCAGGGATTTCAGTTCGCCGGCGCTGAGTGGCCGGGCGGCCAGCGAATCCAGCCGCTGATCGATGCGGGCCGGTAGCACCAGCGACACGCGCAGCGCCCAGGCCCGCTCCAGCCCGATTGCCAGCGCGCCGATCGAGCACAGCAGCAGGGGCAGCATCACCCACCCCCCGGCGACCACCAGTTCCCACATCGTTATCGTCCCTCTTCCGGTTGCACGCATGATAGTGACCCGGACCCGGCGCGACCAGCCGAGCCGCATACCGGGCGATGCCAGAACCGCCGATAGCGGAGACGCCAGCGGCTGACATCCACCGCTTCGCCCGGCCGCAAATCGAATCGCACCGCCCCCACCCGGCCCGTATGCAGCACCCGGGCATCGGCCTGCCGATAGCGCGCCACCACCGCCGGGTCCGGAAATCCCCACCGATTGCGCCAGCCGGCCGGCACCACCGCGAATGCCGGCGCGGCCGCCTGCACGAAAGCGCCGGTGGAGGAGCTGTTACTGCCGTGATGGGGCACAACCAGGATATCGGCCGCCAGCCCCTCGGCTTCACGATCCAGCAGCGCCTGCTCCGACGAGGCCTCGATATCGCCGGTCAGCAACACGGACCCGCCGGCCCCCGAAATCCGCAGCACGCAGGAGCCGTCGTTATCCTCGCCGCCCGGCGTCGCCGGATGCAGCATCCTGAAGTCGACGCCGTCCCAGCGCCAGCTCTGCCCCGCCAGACAGGGACGATCCGTCGCCGCCCCCAACGCCTGTCCCACCGGCATCGCCGACCGGATCGCCGGCCACCCGCCACGATGATCGATATCCCCGTGGCTGATCACCACGCGGTCCAGCCGGCCAATACCTCGCGATTTCAGATACGGAAGCACCAGTGCCCGGCCGGTATCGAACCCGGACCGATAACGCGGCCCGGCATCGAACAGCAGCGTATGGTCGGCGGTTCGCACCACCGCGGACAACCCCTGCCCCACATCCAGTACGGTCAGGCCGAACGCGCCGGGCGCCGGAGTTGGCGGCGCCGCCAGCAGTGGCAGCAGCCCGATGACCCCGAGCCACCGGGCAGGGATACCGCGTGGCGCCAGCCACAATGCCAGTCCGGCCACTGCCACCAACAGCGCCCAGGCCGACGGCGGCGCCAGCGAAACCTGTGCTACCGGCAGCTCGGCCAACCACGCCAGACCCTGCCAGCCGGTTGCCAGCGCCCCCTCGACCAGACGCAGCAGCGGCGCCCCCACCCCGGGCCAGACTAGCGTCAGAGCGGCTGCACCCAGGACTGCCGGCACCACCACCCCGAACGCCGGAATCAGGATCGCATTGGCCAGCGGCGCCACAATCGACGCCTGGCCGAACCAGAACAACGTCAGGGGCGTTAGCGCCAGCACCAGCGCCGGCTGCCACCACAGCCAGCGACGCCAGCCGCCGCTTCCGAGCCGTCCACGCAACAGGTAGAGAATCCAGGCCACCGCCGCGAACGACAGCCAGAAACCGGGCGCCAGCACCGCTGCCGGGTCGCGGATTAGAACCGCCAGACCGGCCAGGGCCAGCACCCGGGACGGCAGCACCGGGCGCCGCAGTACCAGTGCGACCAGCACCACCGCCACCATCAGCAGCGCCCGCTGGGTGGGCAGCGCGAAACCGGCGAAGGCGGCATAACCCAGGGCCGCCAGCCCGCTGCCGAGCGCCGCCAGGGTCAGCACCGGCGGATTCATGCCTGCCGGCGGCAGCCAGGGCAAAACCCCGCGCAACGCCAGAAACACCAGCGTCGCCAGCAACCCGATATGTAGCCCGGAAATGGCCATCAGATGGCTGGTACCAGTGCGGCGTAATACCTGCCAGTCCGCGTCCGTCAAGGCCGAGCGATCCCCCAGGGTGAGCCCCCGGATCAGCGCTGCGCCGATACCTGCATCCAGCGCCGCCGCCAGCTGCTCGCTGGCCGCCTGGCGCCAGCGGTTGACCGACCACGGCGCGTCGGCGTCACAGCGCCGTGCCGAATCCACATAACCGGTGGCATGCAGATGCTGCCGCCACAGCCAGGCCTCGTAATCGAAACTGCCCGGATTGGCCGACCCCTGGGGCACCGACAGCCGGGCCGTGACCCGCCAGCAGTCGCCCGCCCGCAATGGCGGATGCTCGCCGTACCAGGCCAGGCGGGCACGGGCGGGATCGGCGTCGGATTCGAGTACGAAGCGCGTGCGGATGGCATCGCGTTCGGGCAGCGATGCGACGCGGCCGGTCAGGGTTCGGGTCTCGCCCTCCGCGGCCACCGGTAGCCGGGCCGTCAGGCGCTTGTCGGCGTCAATGATGGTCCAGCCCGCACCCAGCACCGCCGCCAGCCAGATGGCGTGGCCGGGCCAGCGGACCAGGCCCGGCAACAACAGCATTGCCGGCAGCCACAGAGGCGGCAGCGTGGCCAGTTGGTGGACAGCCAGCACACCAGCCAGAAAGGCCAGCGCCAGCAGGCGGACGTCGCGGGCGCCGGTCAGTCCTCGGGCGGACCCAGCCTGCCGTCCTCCAGCGCCCATATCCGGTCCGTACGGCCCGCAAGACTACGGTCATGGGTGGCCATGACCAGACTGGTCCCGAGTTCGCGGTTGAGTTCGAGCATCTGCTCGAACACTACCACCGCCGTGCGGTGGTCGAGGTTGCCGGTCGGTTCGTCCGCCAGAATGCAGGCGGGCCGGGTGACCAGGGCCCGCGCCACGGCGGCGCGTTGCCGTTCACCGCCCGAAAGCTCCGACGGCTTGTGGGTTAGTCGCTTGCCCAGCCCCACCCGGTCCAGCACCTGCTCGGCCGCGGCATAGGCCTGCGCCGCGGGTTCGCGCCGCACCAGCAGCGGCATGGCCACGTTTTCCACCGCGGTGAATTCGGGCAGCAAATGATGAAACTGGTAGATGAAGCCCAACTGCCGATTGCGCAGCCGACCGCGCTCGGCATCCGACAGCGCGGTCATGTCGTGGCCGCCCACCTGTACCCGCCCTTCGGTGGGCTGATCCAGCCCGCCGAGCAGATGCAGCAGCGTGCTCTTGCCCGAGCCGGACGCTCCCACGATCGCCACGCACTGGCCGCGCGCCACCTCCAGCGACACGTTATCCAGCACCCGAATCGGGGCCTGGACCTCATCGAAAACCTTGCCCAGACCTGTGCAGGCGACCGCGACGTCATCACTCATAACGCAGTGCCTCCGCCGGCTGCACCCGGGCCGCACGCCAGGCCGGATAGAGTGTGGACAGGAAACTCAGCACCAGCGTCAGTATCGATACCTGAATCACATCCTCGAGATGAAGTTCACCGCGCAACTGACTGATGTAATAAACATCCGCGGACAATAAGTCGGTGCTGAGCAGACGCTCGATCAGGGGCACGATGTTCTCGATATTCAGCGACAGCAAGACCCCGAGGAACACCCCGATCACCGTGCCGATCACGCCGATCAGGCTGCCCTGGATCACGAAGATCGCCATCACCGAGCGCGGGCTCAGCCCGAGGGTGCGCAGAATGGCGATGTCGCCCTGCTTGTCGGTGACCAGCATTACCAGCATCGACACGATGTTGAATGCCGCCACCGCGATGATCAGCGACAGGATGATGAACATCACCGTCTTCTCGGTGGCGATGGCGTGGAAGAAGCTGGCGTGCTGGCGCGTCCAGTCGGAAATCCGCAGCCCCGGCGGCAGCCGGCCCTGCAACCGGTCGCTGACCCGCGGGGCATCGAACATGTCGTCCAGCTTCAGGCGCACGCCGGTGGCCCCGTCGCCCATGCGGTAGAGCCGGGCGGCATCGCGCATGTGGATCATCACCATGCCGCGGTCGTATTCGTACATGCCGACCTCGAACATCCCCACCACCGTGAAACGCCGGAACCGGGGCACGATACCCGCCGGCGTGGTGGTGGCCTGGGGAATCATCAGGTCCACGGTGTCGTCCATGCCCACACCCAGCATGCGCGCCAGTTCGGCGCCCAGCACGATGCCGTACTCGCCGGCCTTCAGCGCCGCCAGCGATCCCGCCGTCATGTGGGTGCTGACTTCCGAGACGGCGGTTTCCTCTTCGGGGAGCACACCGCGGATCAGCGTGCCGCTCATATCACGGCCGGAACGCAGCATCCCCTCGCCGCTGACGAACGGCGCCACGCCGGCAATACCGTCACCTTGCCCGCGGACCTGATCGGCCACCGTGGGCCAGTCCTCGATCACCCCGTCGCTGCCGCTGACCGTCACATGCGATGCCATGCCCAGAATGCGGTCGCGCAGTTCGGTTTCGAAACCGTTCATCACCGACAGCACCGTGATCAGAAGCAGCACGGCCAGCGCTATACCGCCCATGGAAATGGCCGATATGAAGGAGATGAAATGGTTCCGCCGCTTGGCCCGGGTGTACCGGAGACCGAGGTGCAGTTCGAGGGGACGCAACATGGCCGCGCATTTAAGCACAGGTGACGCCATCGCCGCAGGCGCGGGCCGCCCCGGGCGCGAACCGCAGTGGTATATTCATGAGGTGATGCGAATTCTCGTGTTGTTACTGATCGGTGTAGGCGGCCTGGCGACCGCGCCGTGGGCGGTTGCCCAGCCGCCCGCGTCAACCACCACCGGCACCGTGGTCGCGGTACCCGGTGGCTCTGACAACGCGCAGCCGCCGACGTTGCCGGGTCGCGGCGTCTCCATGCAGACGGTGCGTGAGCGCTTCGGCGCGCCGGCACGTCGACATCCGGCGGTGGGCGACCCGCCGATCACCCGCTGGGACTATGCCGATTTCCGGGTGTTCTTCGAACACGACCGGGTGCTGCATGCGGTGATCCCGGGGGATTTCCCCACCATCCGCCACCGCGACGAACTCGCCAGCGGGCGCTGATTCGCGCGTGACCGGTTACCTGCCGCCGGAATGGGCGCCGCAGGCCGCCACCCTGCTCGTCTGGCCGCGTGCCGACGGCGACTGGGGCGATGGTCTGGCTGACGCGCGCGACGTGCATGCCCGGATGACCTCCGCCCTGGCGACCTGCCAGCCCGTGCTGCTGCTGGCCCCCGACCCGGAGGCGCGCCATGACATCGAGCAACGGCGCGACCTTGCTGCCAACCCCGCGATCAGCCTTATCGATTGTCCCGTGGACGACATCTGGATCCGGGATTACGGCCCGCTCACCACGTTCCGTGACAGCCGCCGTACCGCGCTGGACTTCCGTTTTGACGGATGGGGCGGCAAGTTCCCCGCCCGGCGCGACGACGAGGCCACCCGTCGACTGGCGGCCGACGGATGGCTCGGGGATGTCAGCTATCAGGCCGAAACGCTGGTACTGGAAGGCGGCAGCCTGGAAGTGGACGGCCGCGGCGCTCTGCTTACCACCCGCCGCTGCCTGCTCGGTGAGAACCGCAATCCCGGCAGCTATCAGGCGACCTTCGAGGCGCTGTTTGCCGACTGCTTCGGCGTGGACCGCGTTCACTGGCTGGATCACGGCGAACTGATCGGCGACGACACCGATGGGCATGTCGACACCCTGGCCCGCTTCGTCCCCGGCAACGGCATCGTGTATCAGGGTTGCGACGATTCCCGCGACGACCACTACCAGCCCCTGCAAACCATGGCCGATGAACTGGCCACGCTGCGCGATAGCTCGGGCCAGCCCTACGTATTACATGAGCTGCCGCTGCCGGCGCCGATTCACGACCCCGACGATGGCCATCGGCTGCCTGCCGGCTACGCCAACTTCCTGATTGCCAACGGTTGCGTGCTGATGCCGGCCTTCGATGACCCGGCCGATGCCGTGGCCCGGGCGGTGCTGGCCGCGGCCCTGCCGGACCGACGCATCATCCCCGTCGATTGCCGGGCGCTGATCCGGCAAAATGGCGGCATTCACTGCGCTGCCATGCAGCTACCCGCGGCCCCCGACCATGACTGAAGCCATCCTGCGCACCGGTATCGTCCAGCACGCCTGCCTGCCCGACGCCGAGGTGAATCTGGCCGCCTCGATTGCCGGCATCGAGCGCGCCGCCGCGGCGGGCGCGCAGCTCGTGGTGCTGCCGGAATTGCACAACCATCCCTACTTCTGTCGTGTCGAGGATCCCGCCCAGTTCGACTTGGCGGAGCCGATTCCCGGACCCACCACCGAACGACTGGCCACTGCCGCCCGCGACAACGGCATTGTGGTGGTGGGTTCGCTGTTCGAGCGCCGTGCCCCGGGGCTGTTCCACAACACCGCCGTGGTGCTCGACCGTGACGGCCGGCTGGCCGGCCGCTACCGCAAGATGCACATCCCGGACGATCCCGCCTTCTACGAGAAGTTCTATTTCACCCCGGGCGATCTCGGCTTCGAGCCCATCAATACCAGCGTCGGCCGCCTGGGCGTGCTGGTTTGCTGGGACCAGTGGTACCCGGAAGCCGCGCGGCTGATGGCGATGGCCGGGGCCGAGGTGCTGATCTATCCCAGCGCCATCGGCTGGGATGACCGCGACGACGCGGACGAACGCGCGCGGCAGCACCTCGCCTGGCAGACCGTCCAGCGCGGTCACGCAGTGGCCAATCACCTGCCAGTGGTTGCCAGCAACCGGGTCGGCGTGGAGGGCGACGGCGACGCGCGTATCCGCTTCTGGGGCGCCAGCTTCGCGGTCGATCCACAGGGCGGCCTGCTCGCCGAGGCCGGCGACGGTGCGGAGACGCTGATCGTGGACCTGCCCACAGGCCGCACCGAATCGCTGCGCCGCATGTGGCCGTTCCTGCGGGATCGCCGGATCGACGCCTATGACGATCTGACCCGGCGCTACCGGGACGGCTGAGGCACCAGAGGCGGCGACACCCGCGGGCGATTGACCGCCGGATGATCTTTCCGCGGCCACTCGCCAGCGTGACTCACGGCATCGATGGGCGCGACATGTTCATCCAGCCAGCTTTGGGCGATGGCCGTGATCCCCAGAATCTCTTCCCGAAAGCAGTCCGGCAGCGCCTGCCACTTGGCATCGCTGATGGTGAATTCCCGCGGCAATGCCGGGCGCCAGACGGACGGCCTTAGCGCCGCGAACTCGGCCAGTCGATCGAGCGCAGCAAGCGGCTCGCGGCACAGATCCTCGTAGCGCACCGCCAGGCAGTCATCGCGCTCGGCCCAGTCATGCCGATAGGTCTCCACGCCGTCCACCCACAGCCGTGCCCGCGCCATCAGATTAGCGCGCGCCTCGGCCAGGCCCCGGGCTTCCGAGAACCAAGCATTCCACGACGTGACCTGATTCGCGCCGCGCCGCGTGATGTAGACGTAACGCACATCATGGCCGGCCAGCGCATGGGTGAGCAGATCGTGGCCGTAAAGCAGCCACGGGTTCTTGATCAGCGCGAATCCGCCGTTGCCCGGCCGCAGGCGGCGCAGCAGCCGGGCACGGAACCAGGCCAGTTCCGCCTCGTCGAGCTGCGGGCGGTTGTAATAGCACCACTCGTGGCGACGGCAACTCCCGCGCCGCCTGGCCAGCTGACGCAACAGCCGCCGGGTATGGCGTTCCTCGCGATTGGGCAGATGGCGCGCCCGACCGGGACGCGCCGCCGGATGCCGACTCAGCAGTTCGGTCAGCAGCGTCGAACCGCTGTTCCAGTGCCCGATGATCACGACGATCTTCACGGCGGACTCCCTGTCCGTCGGGGGCGGCCGACCCCGATGCCTGGGCCGCTTTGACCCGGACAGTCTGTGAGCCTCGCTTGACCCGACGATGACAACCGGCCGGCCCGGACGGACACACCGCCGTCACGGCCGCTGTGCGACAATGCGCCGCTTTCGACCATGGCCGATACCACCCCAAATCCCCTGACCCCGCCGGTTCCGACGCCCGGTCAGCGCGCCCGCTGGACCGGCCTGCCCGGCTGTGCCCCGGCCCTGGTGCTGGCCAATCTCGCCCGCGACCGGGACGGGCCCGTCGTGGCCGTCGTGGCCGACGAGCACCACGCGTACACCCTGGAGGAAGAGGCCCGCTACTTCGCCGGGCCGGACCTGCCGATCGACCATTTCCCGGACTGGGAAACGCTGCCCTACGACGTGTTCTCGCCGCATGCGGACATCGTGTCGGAGCGGCTATCGATCCTGCATCGCCTGCCGCGCGCGGGCCGCGGCCTGCTGATCGTGGCCGCCGACACCCTGCTGCAGCGGCTGGCCCCGGCCGAATACATCGACGGCCGCGTGCTGATCCTGCGTACCGGGGAAACGCTGGATCCGGTCGCCATGCGCACGCGGCTGGAATCCGCGGGCTATGCGGCGGTCTCCGAGGTCCGCGCCCACGGCGAGTTCGCCCTGCGTGGCGCGGTGCTGGACCTGTTCCCGATGGGCCAGCGCGAGCCCCTGCGGCTGGACCTGTTCGACGACGAAATCGAATCCATCCGCCGCTTCGACCCCGAGACCCAGCGCTCCACCGACCGGCTGGAAGAAATCCGCCTGCTGCCGGCCCGGGAATTCCCGCTGGACGACGACGGCATCCGCGCCTTCCGCCAGCGCTATCGCCAGCGCTTCGACGGCGACCCGTCGGCGAGCATGATCTACAGCGAGGTCAGCCGCGGCATCCCGCCCGGCGGCATCGAATACTACCTGCCGCTATTCTTCGATCAGACTGCCAGCCTGCTGGACTATCTGCCCGAACGCACCCTGATCACCGAAGTCGGTGACGTGCCCGCGGCGATGGATCGGGCCTGGCGGGAAATCGAGGACCGCTACGAACAGCGTTCGGTGGACAGCGAGCGGCCGCTGCTGGCCCCCGATCAGGCCTTCATCCCGCTGGATGACCTGAAGACGCGGCTCGGCGACCGCAGCGCCGCGGTCATCCGGGCGGACGACAGCGCTGGCGACGTGGTGTTCGCCTGCGAGCCGGTGCCCGCCATGGGCGGAGCGGACCAGGAACAGACCGGCCGTAACTTCATGCGTTTCCTGCACGAAGGCGATCGGCGCGTGCTGGTGTCGGGCGATTCCCCGGGACGGCGCGAGGCCATGCACGACTGGCTGCGGGGCCTGGGATTGCGCCCGGCCCGGGTGGAGGACTGGCAGTCGTTCGCGGCCGATGATGCCGGGCTGGCGGTCACCGCGGCGCCGCTGGAAGCCGGCGTGCTGCTACCCGGCCTGGCGATCATCGCGGAACCGGAGCTGACCGGCAGCCGGCCGCCGGCCCGCAAGCGCCGCAAGGCCACCCGCGATCCCGAAACCGCGATTCGCGAACTCACCGATCTGGCGCCGGGCTCGCCGGTGGTCCATGCGGATCACGGCGTGGGTCGGTATCTGGGCCTGACCCGTCTGAGCGCTGGCGGCGTGGAAACCGAATTCCTGGCGATGGAATACGCCGAGGGCGACAAGCTCTACGTCCCGGTCACCTCGCTGCATCTGGTCCACCGTTTCACCGGGGCTGACGCCGACACCGCGCCGCTGCACCGGCTGGGCGCCGACCGCTGGCGCAAGGCCCGCCAGCGCGCCGCGAAAAAGGCCCGCGACGTGGCCGCCGAACTGCTGGAAGTGCAGGCCCGCCGGGCGGCGCAGCCGGGCGAGACGCTGGTGCCGGATGCGGCGGACTACCACCGTTTCTGCGCCGGCTTCCCGTTCACCGAAACCGAGGATCAATTCACCGCGATCGAACAGGTGCTGGCCGATCTGGCCGCGCCCACGCCGATGGATCGGGTGGTCTGCGGCGATGTCGGCTTCGGCAAGACCGAGGTCGCCCTGCGGGCGGCCTTTGCCGCGGTATCGGCGGGCTTCCAGGTGTGCGTGCTGGTGCCCACCACCCTGCTGGCCCAGCAGCATGCCCAGACCTTCGCCGACCGCTTCGCCGACTGGCCGGTCAAGGTCAATTCCCTGTCCCGGTTGCGCTCCGCCAGGGAGCGGGACCAGACGATGGCCGGCATCCAGGACGGTAGCCTGGACATCGTGATCGGCACCCATCGTCTGCTGCAGAAGGACACCCGCTTCAAGCGCCTGGGCCTGCTGATCGTGGACGAGGAACACCGCTTCGGCGTACGCCACAAGGAGCGGATCAAGTCGCTGCGGGCCCAGGTGGACATGCTCACGCTCACCGCCACCCCGATTCCGCGCACGCTGAACATGAGCCTGGCGGGATTGCGGGATCTGTCCATCATCGCCACGCCGCCGGAGCAGCGGCTGGCGATCCAGACCTTCGTGTCACGCCGGGATACCGTGCTTATCCAGGAAGCCTGCCGGCGCGAGCTGCGCCGCGGCGGGCAGGTCTACTACCTACACAACGAGGTGCGCGACATCGAGCGCATCGGCCGCGAGCTCAACGAGATTCTTCCCGAGGCCCGGGTGCGCATCGCCCACGGCCAGATGCGGGAACGGGATCTGGAACAGGTGATGCTGGATTTCTATCACCGGCGGTTCGACATCCTGCTGTGCACCACCATCATCGAGTCCGGCATCGACGTACCCTCGGCCAACACCATCGTGGTGGAGCGGGCAGACAAGTTCGGGCTGGCCCAGCTGCACCAGCTGCGCGGCCGGGTCGGGCGGTCCCATCATCGGGCCTATGCCTACCTGCTCACCCCGCCGCGGGAAGCCATGACCGGCGACGCACAGAAGCGGCTGGATGCCCTGGCGTCACTCACCGATCTGGGCAGCGGCTACGCGCTGGCGACCCACGATCTGGAGATCCGCGGCGCCGGCGAACTGCTGGGCGAGGATCAGAGCGGGCAGATGACCGAGATCGGTTTCGATCTCTACCATGAACTGTTGCAGAAGGCGGTGGCAGCCTATCGCCGCGGCGAGGTGCCGGAACTCGACGAGGCCCTGTCCCAGGCCACGGAAGTGGAACTGGGCGTCAGCACGCTACTGCCCGAGGACTATATCCCGGATGTGCACGTGCGGCTGGTGCTGTACAAGCGCATCAGTGCGGCGGCGGCCGAATCCGCCCTGCGCGAACTGAAAGTGGAACTGATCGACCGCTTCGGCCTGCTGCCCGAGGAAACCGAGCACCTGTTCGACGCCGCCCGCCTCCGGCTGCGTGCCACTCCGTTGGGCATTGCCAAGGTGGAGACCGGCCCGGACGTGGGCCGGCTGCATTTCGGCAAGGCCACCCGCATCGACCCGGCCAGCCTGATCGCGCTGGTGCAGTCGGACAGCCGGCGCTACCGGCTGGACGGCGACCAGAAGCTGACCTTCTTCCGCGACATGCCGGATACGCAACAACGCATCGAGATTGTCGACGAGTTGCTCAACCGTCTGGGTGCCGCCGACGAGCCACAGCCCGCGTCCCGTAACGCCGGCTGATCAGGCGCCGGCCTTCCGGGCGCTGACGATGCCGTAGCGCCAGGCCCCGGCCTGCAGGGCCCGGTACTGGCGCAGCGACGACAGCCAGTTGGCGTGGTGGTAGTCATTGTGCAACCGCAGCAGGCGGAAAAGCCCGGCCAGCGGCGCCGTCAGCAACCCGGTGCGATAGAGGCGCCGCGCGGCGGGACGGATACGGTCGGTGACGTCGTCGGCTACCACGTCGCCGAAGCCGGCCTCGCGAGCGCTTTCGCCAAAGCCTTCCAACTCGGCCAGATCCGGCACCACCCACTGGCTGACCCAGGCATGCAGCAGGGCTTCGCGGCGATCATCCATGGCGGCCTCGGCGCGGAAGAAATCCGACAGGATCAACCGCCCACCCGGCCGCAGGACGCGCGCCGCCTCCGCCAGAAAGACCGACTTGTCCGTGGCGTGGCAGACGCTTTCCACCGCCCACACCACGTCGAAGCTGGCATCCGCGAACGGCAGCCCGGTGAAATCCGCGAGCGCGAAATCCACCTGCCCGGCAACCCCGCGCTTGGCCGCCATCGTGCGGCCGATGCGGGCCTGATGTCGTTCCAGTGTCACCCCGGTGCAACGGGCGCCACGCTCGCGGGCCAGCCAGATGGATGAGCCGCCCCAGCCGCAACCGGCATCGAGAACGCGGTCGCCCGTACCGATGCCGGCCCGATCGGCCAGCACCGCGTTGAGCCGCGCCAGCGACTGGGCGTGCGTGCGCACGCCCTCTTCCCAGTAGCCGTAGTGCAGCGCCAGCGTGCCGCGACCGCTCCACAGCCCGTAGTACTGCCACTGGGTCTGGCGGTAATAGGCCGCCACCGCCCGGCGGGCGCCGGAGGCGCTGTCGGGAACCGGCAGGGTCACGCCAGCCGCGGGACGGCGGCGGTGAGCACCCGGCCGAGCGCCTGCATCCCGTTACGAAGATGGCGCTCGATTTCCGCATGGATCGCGCCATCGCCCAGGCCGGCGGCGCGGTTGACCACCACCGCACAGCAGGCATAGGCCAGCCCCGCCTCCCGCGCGAGAGCTGCTTCTGGCATGCCGGTCATGCCCACGATGTCGCAGCCGTCGCGCTGCATGCGGCGAATCTCGGCCGCGGTTTCCAGCCGCGGACCCTGGGTGACGCCGTGCACACCCGTACCCAGCGCATCCAGGCCGGCGGCCTCGGCCGCCCGCTGGAGTTCGTCGCGCGCGGCGGGATCGTAGGGCTCGGTGAAATCCACGTGCTGCAGCGGCGCGTCGCCATCGGCGGAAAAGCTGTGCACCCGGCCCCAGGTGTAGTCGATGATCTGGTCGGGAATCACCAGCCGGCCCGCGTCGGCCGCATCGCTGATGCCGCCCACCGCCGCGGCCGCCACCACGCTGCGCACCCCGGCATCGGCCAGCGCGCGAATGTTGGCGCGGTAGTTGATGGCATGGGGCGGCAACTGATGCCCGGGACCATGGCGGAACAGGAACACCACCTCGCGCCCGGCCAGGCGGCCGCGCCGAAGCGGACCGGAGGGCGGCCCATAGGGCGTGTGCGCATCCAGGTCGCGAGCATCCTCCAGCTCGGCCAGCTCCGCCAGCGCGGTGCCGCCGATGATCCCGACCGGCGCGCTCACGTGTCGGCGACGGCGTAGACCGCCGGCAGCTGCCGGAAATAGCCCTTGTAGTCCATGCCCGCGCCGAATACGTAACGATCCGGCACGGTGGTGCCGACGAAGTCGACCGTCAGCGCCGGATCACGCCGAGCATGCGATTTCTCCAGCAGAATCGCCGTGCGCACGCGGCGGGCGCCCTGGGCGGCCAGGGCCCCGAGAATGGCCTCCAGCGTGGTGCCTTCGTCGAGAATGTCGTCGATCACCAGCACGTCACGATCGGCCAGGTCGATGCTCGGGCTGACCTTCCACACCAGTTCCCCGCCCTGCGTCTCGCCGTGATAGCGGGTGGCGTGGAGATAATCGAATTCGAAGGGGAAATCCAGCCGTCGGGTGATTTCGGCGGTCGGCACCAGGCCGCCGAGCATCACGCAGAGAATCACGGGATTGGCCTCGGCCAGCACTTCGGTAATGTCACGGGCCATGCGGTCGTAGATGTCGGCCAGTTGCGCCGCGTCGCAAACGCAGTCGGCCCGCTCACGCACCATCATGGCGTCCCGGCGCCGTTCGTCATGCATCGTCATCGGTACTTCCCTGCTGTTCCGGATCCTTGGGTGCGCCGGTGCCCGGCCGGCCACGCGCCATCTTTCCGTCGGCGTCATCATCATCGTTGCGAGCAAGATGCACCGTGGTGGTCGGAAACGCCACCTCGGCGCCGTGTCCGCTGATGATGTCATGGCAACGCGTCAGCACATCCTGCTTGACCGCCAGGAAATCGCCCCAGCCGGTGGTCACGGTGAAGCAGTAGATGAACAGTTCCAGGCTGGACGGGGCAAAGCGGTTGAAGTAGACCAGAATCGTCTGCGAGGTGTCGATGTCGGGATGAGATTCGATCATCTCGCGGATATCGGACACCACCGGCCCCACCAACGCCGAGTCTTCGTAGCGCAGACCCACGGTCTCGTTGATCTGCCGATGCGTCATGCGCGAGGGGTTTTCCAGCGAGATCGTGGTGAACGCCGCATTGGGCACGTACAGCGCCCGCTTGTCGAAGCGGCGCACCGAGGTCGCTCGCCAGCCCACCGCCTCGACCACCCCCTCGATGTCCCGGTCCGGCGAACGGATCCAGTCCCCCACCGAAAACGGCCGGTTGAGGTAGATGGTCAGCCCGCCCAGCAGATTGGCGATGACATCCTTGGCGGCGAAACCGATCGCGATGCCCCCGACGCCACCGAAGGCCAGCAGGCCGGAAATGGATACCCCCAGCGTCTGCAGCACCACCAGCGCGCCGGTGATCATCGCCGCCAGCCGCAGCAGCTTGGCGATGGCGTCGGCGGTGGTTTCGTCCAGCGGGTCGCCGCGGCGCGCGGCGTGCACCAGCATGTTCTTTTCCACCGCCGTGATCAGGCTCAGCACGAACCAGATGACGATGCCCGCATACGCCACCAACCGCGCGTCCGGCAGCCAGGTACCGATGATCGACTCCGGATCGGGGCTGCCGATGCTTGCCGCCAGCGACAGCCCGCCCACCCAGACGGCGCCGCGCAGCGGCCCGCTCAGGCTTTCGTAGATGGCGTCATCCCAGACGCTGCGGGTGTGTTCCACCCGTTTTGCCAGCTGCCGGAAGGCCAACCGCAGGATCAGATTGATCACCACCACGGCCAGCACGACCAGGAAGATATCCGCGATCTCGCCCCAGCGGGTCCGGAAATCCTCCAGGGCAATCCACCCGTTGCTGAGGGTCTCTAACATTGGCCGTCTGCCGGTCGGGCCAGCGCCGTGACGCGCGATCGCGCCGCCGCCAGCGTGGATTCGTCGATGGTCATGTCGTGACGACGCCGCAGGCGCATCAACGGGGTCGGATCGAAATCCGCGGGCCGCGGCAACTGCTCGACCAGCGAGCGAACGGCCTCGCGGTTGTTGCAGACCGGCAGCATCTGGCAGCCGGCGGCGAGCGCCTTGTGGGCGCGGGTAAGGTAGTCGCCGACTACCGCAGCGCCGCCCATGCTCAGATCGTCACAGAACACGACGCCGGTGAAGCCCAGTTCGCCGCGCAGCCGCCCGCCAATCCAGGTGGAAGACAGGCTGGCCAACTCGTCGCAGACCGCCGGATAGCGCACATGCGCCATCATCACCGACTCCAGCCCCGTCTCGATCAGCGCCGCGAACGGGGCCGTATCGGCCTGGAGATCGGCCAGCGGCCGCTCGTCCACCGGTAGCGTCTCGTGCGAATCGGCCACCACCGCGCCGTGGCCGGGAAAATGCTTGCCGGTAGCCGCCAAGCCGGCTTCCGCCATGCCGGCGCGCAGGGCGCCGCCGAGTGCCGCGACAACCCCGCCGTCCGCATGAAAGGCGCGATCACCGATCACCGTGGAGCAGCCGTAGTCGCGGTCCAGCACGGGCGCGAACGCCAGGTCGATGTCCAGCGCCGCCAGTTCAGCGCCGATCACCCGGCCGCAGTCGGCCGCCAGGGCACGTGCCGCATGCGGATCCGCATCATGGTGGGCGCCGATCGTCCCCATGGACGGAATGGGCGTCATACCCTCGCGGAAGCGCTGCACGCGGCCACCCTCGTAGTCCGCGGCAATCAGCAACTCGGGGCGCAGTTCGCGAATGGCGGCGCACAGTTCGCCGAGTTGCGCCACGGAGACGAAGTTGCGAGAAAACAGGAGCACCCCGCCCACCAGAGGTTCCGCCAGCAGGGCTCGGTCCGAGGCATCCAGCCGGGTACCGGCCACGTCGATCATCAAGGGACCGGGCGTGCTCATGCGCCGCCCTCGTGGATATTCACCGGAATGCCGACCGGAATCCGGTCGAACAGCTCGATGATGTCGCTGTTGTGCATGCGCACGCAGCCGATCGACCCCGGCCGACCCATCTGGGCACTGTCCGGCGACCCGTGGATATAGACGTAGCGGCGCATGGTGTCCACCGCGCCCAGGCGATTGCGGCCGACTTCCTCGCCACAGAGCCAGAGGATGCGGGTGAGAATCCAGTCACGTCCGGGCTCGGCGGCGGCCAGTGCCTCGGAGTAGATCTCGCCGGTGGGCCGACGTCCACGAAATACCGTGCCCGGCGCGGCGCCGGCGCCGATCTTGGCCCGGATGCGATGCCGGCCGCGCGGCGTGCGGAAGCTGCCCTCCTGCTCGCCCGCCCCGTTCTTCGAGGTGGATACCGCATAGCGCGCCAGCATCCGGCCGTCGCCATCGAGCAGTCTCAGGGATTGCCGGGTCAGATCGATGTCGATGTGTTCAGCGCTCATTGGCCGGCCAGTCGCGGTAGGGCGTGATTGCCAGTGCATGATTGTAATAGCGCCGCAGCTCGGTGACCTCCGATCCCAGCCAGGCCGGCTTTTCGAATGGCTCGTCCACCGCGCCCAGCTCCACCTCGGCCACCACCAGACCGGCATTGGCGCCCGCGAACTCGTCGATTTCCCAGAGATGCGCGCCGTGCCGCAGCAGATGCCGTCGCTTTTCCACCGGCGGATGCACGCACAGCTCGGCCAGCATCGCCCGGGCGTCGGCGAGCGGGATGGGGTATTCGTATTCGGCTCGTGCGGCTCCCTTCACCGCCGCCTTGATGTTCAGGTTGGCCTGCTCACCGTCGATCCGGACCCGTACCGACGCCCGGCCCGGATCGTTGAGATAGCCCTGGCACAGCAGCCGCGAACTCTCTACCTGGTTACGCCAGGACTCGTCCGCGGTCAGGAACTTGCGATCGATCTCGGTCGCCATCGCTGTGCTCAGTCCCGGGTGAACAGCGCCATCGCCTCGACGTGCGCCGTATGGGGAAACATGTCCACCGCCCCGGCCGCGGCCAGCCGATAGCCGAAATCATTCACCAGCGTGGCCGCATCCCGGGCCAGCGTGGCCGGGTGACAGGAACAGTAGACGATGCGCCCGGGCCGGCTGGCCACCGCTGCCGGCAGGATTTCCCGCGCCCCGGACCGCGGCGGGTCCAGCAGCAGCCGGTCGGCCGGCGGGTGGAGCCAGGCCGCCCCGTCAGCGGGTTCGAACAGATCGGCCACATGGGCTTCCACGTTGGTGAGCCCGTTGGCGGCCGCGTTGGCACGGGCCCGGGCCACCAGACCGGCCTCGCCCTCCACCGCGATCACCTGCCCCGCTCGCCGTGCCAGGGGCAGGCTGAAGTTGCCCAGGCCGGCAAACAGCTCGAGCACGGTGTCCGACGGCCCGGCTTCGAGCAACTGCACCGCCTGCGACACCATGCCGCGGTTGACCTCGGCGTGGATTTGCACGAAATCGGTGGGCTCGAAAGTCACCCGGACATCGAACTCGGGCAGATCGTAGGTCAGCGCCGGCGCCGGCGGCTGCAGCGGCGCGACGGTATCCAGCCCGCCGGTCTGCAGATAGATGACGACATCGTTTGCCTTGGCAAAGGCCGCAAGCTGTTCGCGGTCCGCCGCGGAGGGCGTGGCCAGCACCCGCAGGACCAGGGCGGTCACATCGTCGCCGGCAGCCACCTCGATCTGCGGCAGCTGCTCGCGGATGGACAGGCCATCGATCAGCGTCTGCAGTTCGGTCAGACGGTGGCCCACCGCCGGGACCAGCACGTGGCATTCATCCAGCATGGCCACGAAAGGCGATCCGCGCTCGCGAAACCCGACCAGGGTGCCGCCCTTCTTGGCCACGTACTTCGCGCCAAGCCGCGCCCGCCGGCGATACCCCCAGCGAGCCCCGGTGACGGGCGGCAGGGTGCGGTCGGGTATCACCCCGCCCACCCGGGCCAGCGTGGTCAGCACCTGCTGCTGCTTGAACGCCACCTGCGCCTCGGCATCCAGATGCTGCAGGGCGCAGCCGCCACAAAGGCCGAAGTGCGGGCAACGCGGTGTGACCCGTTCGGGCGCGGCCTCGAGCACCGACTCGAGCAGACCCTCATCGTGCTGGCGGTGCTGCCGTTTGCGCAGGTAGGTGACGCGTTCGCCGGGCAGACAATCGGGCACGAACACGGTCTTGCCGGTGTCGTCCCGGCCCACACCGCGACCGTCCGCTGCCAGGTCGGCCACCGTCAATTCGAACGGACCGGCGGGGGCCCTGCGCGCCGATTTCCGGCTCATGCCCGGGCCAGCGCCGAACGGCAGGCCTGTACCTCGGCCGGGCTGCGATCGCCACGGGCTACCTGCAGTGCCAGCAGGGCGTACGCGGTATCCAGCGCTTCCTGCTGACAGGGGGCCGCACCTTGCGTCGATATGAGCGGCGCGCCGAGCAACGCCGCCCATTCGCGCAGCGGCGGCGCCGGACTGTCCCCGAAGGGGCCGAAACCGCCGGCCACATCCACCAGGGTCGGATTATCGCCGCCAGTCGGCCAGAGCCAGGGCGAGGTGCGCCCATGACGGGCGGCACGGGCGCGCAGCAGCGGCCAGGTTCGCTCACCCGCCCAGGCGGCGACAACGGCGGCGTCGCTCAGCAGTGCATTCAGTTGCTCCAGAAGCTCGGCTTCCGCCTGTCCGTCGGCGACGCTCGCGGCATGAATCCGCGCCGCATCCGGCGTGACCGTGACCCAGGCAGCGGCATCCAGCCGTTGCAGATGCCACGGCAACGCCCGGTTGCCGTGGCGCTGCTGACAAAGGGTGGTAACCGCGCGCTCGATACCGGCCTCGTCGAGGCCGTCGAAATCATGCAGGTGTCTTGCCGCGTCGGGATCGAGGGCGGTGGCCAGGGCCAGGGCCACCACCGGCCCCTGGGTCAAGCGTAGACCCCGGTGGACAGATAGCGGTCGCCGCGATCACAGACGATCACCGCAATCACGGCGTTTTCGGTCTGCTGCGCCAGCTGCAGCGCGGCCCAGACCGCCCCGCCCGACGACGGCCCGGCGAAGATGCCCTCCCGGGCGGCCAGATCGCGCATGGTGTTTTCCGCATCGGTGGCCTCGACGTCGATCACTTCGTCCACCCGCTCGGGCTCGAAGATGCGGGGCAGATATTCCTGCGGCCAGCGGCGGATGCCGGGGATACGCGACTCTCCGGCCGGCTGCACGCCGACGATGCGCACGTCCGGATTCTTCTCCTTGAGAAAACGCGACACACCCATGATGGTGCCGGTGGTACCCATCGAGGCGACGAAATGGGTAATCGCACCGTCGGTGTCGCGCCAGATTTCCGGGCCCGTACCCTCGTAATGCGCACGCGGGTTGTCGGGATTGGCAAACTGGTTGAGCACCATGCCCTCACCGCGGGCGGCCATGTCGTCGGCCAGATCGCGGGCGCCCTCCATGCCCTCGGATTCGGACACCGATACGATCTCGGCGCCAAACGCCCGCATCACCGCGCGGCGCTCCTCGCTCATGTTCTCCGGCATGATCAGGCGCATGCGAAAACCCTGCATCGCTGCCACCATCGCCAGCGCGATACCGGTATTGCCGCTGGTGGCCTCGATCAGGGTGTCGCCGGGACGAATATCCCCTCGTTCGGCGGCGTAGCGGATCATGCTGTAGGCCGGGCGGTCCTTGACCGAACCGGCCGGGTTGTCGCCTTCCAGCTTGGCCAGCACGGTATTGCCACGCTCGTCGTCGACCAGCCGCTGCAACCGCACCAGCGGCGTGTTGCCCACGCACTGTTCCAGAGTCGGGTAATTCATGGCCGCAATTCTAGCAGGGGAGCCCGGGGCTTAACTGCCCGAGCCGCAGCACCGTAAACTGCAGCAATGATGCGCTGGCCCCTCGGCATGGCCGCCACTTCGGCGGTGATCGTTACCGCCCTGCTGGTGGCAACCGCGACCGCGGGCTGGCTACTGCACAGCGAGGTCCGCGATACCGTCCTCACCCAGCAGCGTCTGGCCGACAGCCAGATTCGCCAGCTGGCCCGTGCCGGCCACCTGGCGCTGGTGGCCGGCGACGACCCCGAGCTACGCCAGATCGCCCGGACCCTGTTCGAGGCCAACGATCTTCTCGGCCGGATCCGCATCATCGATACCCCGGGCGAGAACCGCATCGATCTGGCCGCGGATCATCCGGCGGTGGGCCGGTGGACGCAGCGCTTCGCGGCCTGGGCGCGGCTGGTGGCACAACCCTCGCTGACCACGGACTACGAGTCGGAAATTCCGCCGGCCGGCGAAGGCAGCGCGCTGGACCCGTTCGGTACCCCGCGCGCGGATATCGGGCGGGCCCGCCTGACCCTGTCCGACGCGGCCTGGCAGCACTATCTTGCCGCGTCCCTGCGGCAGGCGGCGCTGCAAGGGCTGGCAGCATTCGCGCTGCTGCTGGCCGCGGGCCTGGCAGTGGCCTGGACGACCGCCAGGCCGGTATCCCGGCTGCGGCGACGCCTGGGCGAGCTGGCCGGCGAGGCCGGTAACGACGACATCGACCGCAGCCTGGATACATTGGGCGAAAGGCTGACTCGCAGCGAGCACGAGGCCCGCACCGCCGCGGAAACACTCAAGACCCGCGAACGCGAACTCGAGCGCGCCCGCCAGCAGGAGCGCAACGCCACCCGCCTTCGCGCCGACCTGGTGGCCGGCATGAGCCACGAATTGCGGGCGCCGCTGACCGCCATCCTCGGGCATGCCGATCTGCTGGATCGCGGCCGGCTGGACCGCGGCCAGCGCGAGCATGTCCATACCGTCCGCCAGTCGGCCCACAACCTGCTTGCCCTGATCGACGACGTCATCCAATGGAGTGGCCTGGAGTCCGGGCGCACCACGCTCAACGAAGTGGGTTTCAATCTGCGCGACATCGTCGAGGAAACCCTCAACCTGCTCGCGCCGCTAGCCTTCGAGAAGGACCTGGATCTGGTCCATCTGGTCTTCAGCGATGTGCCGCACCAGGTCCGCGGCGATCCCCTGCGGCTGCAGCAGATTCTGACCAATCTGGTTTCCAACGCGATCAAGTTCACCGAACGCGGCGAAATCGTGATCCGGGTGATGGCGGAAGACGAGGACGACCAGGGCGTGGGGCTGCATCTCAGTGTCACCGACACCGGTCCCGGGATCGCCCCGGACCAGCAGGCCCGCCTGTTCCGGATGTACAGCCAGCTGCAGCCCCAGCAGCCGGGCGGATCCGGCCTGGGGCTGGCCATCAGCAAGCGTCTGCTCGACATGATGGGCGGCGAGATCACGGTGGAGAGTGAGCTCGGCGCCGGCGCTGCCTTCCACGTGCACCTGACCCTGGCTCGGGCCGCCGGCGGTGACCAGCCGGCGGCGGCCCCGGCGGGTCTGGAAGGTGTCGACGTGCTGCTGGTCGAGACCGGCACCGCCGCCGGGCTGGCGCTCAGCCATTGTTTCGAGGCCTGGGGCATGCAGGTCCGCCGCGCCGAATCCATCGAGGCCGCACGGGATGCCATGGCGGGTCCCGGCCGGCCGACCCTGCTGATATTCGGTCTGCGGCGGGCCGATCTGCGGGACGCTGCACCCGCCGATCTGCTGCAGGCATCGCGGGCGACCGGCGTGACCAGCCTTGCACTGCTGACCTCCATCGACGAGGCCGATCACGCCGCCGCCCGCGCCCTGGGCGCGGACCGGAGTCTGGCCAAGTCCCTGCCCCGACTGTCCCTGCACCGCGAACTGCAGGCTTTGCTCGGGCGGTCCCCGGATGACGAGTCCGGCTGGCGGAACCTGCAGGTACTGGTGGCTGACGACAGCGAGGCCACGCGACAGCTGCTGGCGGCGACACTGCGGGAACTCGGCGCCAGCGTCGCCCTCGCCGGCAACGGCCGCGAGGCCGTCAGCGCCTGGCGCAAGGGCGGGTTTCCGCTGATCCTGATGGACGATCAGATGCCGGAGCAGGACGGACGTGACGCGATTCGCCAGATCCGGACACTGGCAGACCCCGCCAATCCGCCCCGCATCGTCGGCATGACCGCGGACAGCAGCGGCACCGGCGCCCGGCGCCTGACCGAAGCCGGCGCGGACGTCTGCCTGGTGAAGCCCTTCGACGCCGCGACCCTGCAGCGGGCAATGGCCACAACCGACCTGATCGGCGAGGAAGCGCCCCGGCCGGCCGATCGTGCGGCACCCGCCCTGGCATCGGATCCGGCCCTGGCGCGGTTACTCGGCGAGGAGCTTCCCCGCCAGTTGTCCGCGGTGGAACAGGCCCTGGATGCCGGCGAATACGAAGCCGCATGCCGCGACATCCACACCCTGCACGGCACCGCGGCGTTCTATGCCTTGACGTCGCTGCAGGCCGCGGCCGATGTTGTGGAGCGGGCGCTACAGTCCGGCGATCCGGTCACCACCGAGGCACGCATGGCCCTGATCGAATCCACTCGTGAGGCCATGGATCAACTGAACGAAACCAGCCCGTAGGGCGGGATTCATCCCGCCTCTTCCAACACCAGTCACCGCGCCGGGTAGACCTGGCCGGATGAACCCGGCCATATACCCGCGCGATTGCCGGCACCGGCAGTTGATCGCTTCAATTATCGGCCGTAAACGGATTGCGAATCACCAGTTCCCCGAGCACACGGCCGTCCTGCATGTCCTCGGACAGCAACTGTTCGGCGCCGGCACGATGGGCGGCTTCGACAATCATCGCGTCCCAGAACGAAAAGCTTTCATGTCGGGTCAGCGAAATGGCATCCATCACCAGATCGGTGGTGGCAGCAACCACGCTGAGACGGGACAGATCACGCACTGCCCGTTCGGCGACATCCGTCGGCACGGGTCGCGCCAGTTTTCGGGTAACGGCGACGTAGAATTCCTGCAACACCTGCGTGCTGACCACCAGTTCGAGGTCACGCTGTTGCCGTTGGACAATATCCCGGGCTATCCGGCTTTTCTCGGGCGCGTCGCGATCGAACAGATAAACGAACACGTTGGTATCGACAAAGACACGCACCGCTAACGCTCGTGCAACTCATCCCGCTGCCAGCACTGCCCGCCGCTGCCCGCGTCACTCGCGCGTGCAAGCGCCAGCAGGTCGGCCATGGCCTCACGCTGTGTGTTGCCGCGTCCGGAGTAGGCTTCGAGGTATTCCCTCAGCAACGCGTTCACCGAGCGGCCTTCCGCCATGGCACGCACACGGGCCTGCTGCAGGGTTTCTGCATCGATGGTAATGGTGAGATTCGTCATAACGAGCAACCTCGTGTAACACGAAATCAGTGTAGCACGGGCAGAATCCAATTCCGGCGATGCTTGCGGGACAGCCCTCCGCTTGTAGGGCGGGATTTATCCCGCCCCTTCCATCGCCAGCCAAGGCACCAGAATGGCCCGGCCGGATGAATCCGGCGCTACTATATAGCCGGACGTTCCCATCCATCCGCACCAGACCGTAGGGTGCAATTCATTGCGCCTGGCGACCGACCAGGCCATTGGCATCAAATCCAACCGGCCGAATGAATTCGGCCCCACGTTCGGCTATCGAGCCGCCTGCATCGCCTGCCCCATCGCGGCCACGGCCTGTTCCAGGCCCATGAAGACCGCGTCGGCAACAATGGCATGGCCGATGTTGAGCTCCACCAGTTCCGGGATGGCGGCAATCGGCGCCACATTATCGAGATTCAGCCCGTGACCGCCGTGCACTTCCAGACCGGCCGCAGCCGCCGCGGTGGCGGCCTCTCGCAATCGCGTCAGTTCCGCCTCGCGGGCGCTGGCGTCGCCGGCATCGGCATAGGCGCCGGTATGCAGCTCCACTGCCGGAGCCCCGGCCACCACCGCGGCCTCGATCTGCGCAGGGTCCGGATCGATGAACAGCGACGCCCGGATGCCCGCGGCGGCCAGACGCCGGCAGGCCTCGGCCACCGACGCCGGCTGGCCGGCCACGTCGAGGCCACCCTCGGTGGTCAGCTCCTCGCGCTTTTCCGGCACCAGGCAGGCATGCGGGGGGCGCAGGCGTTCGGCAATGGCCAGCATCGAGTTGGTCACCGCCATTTCCAGATTGAGCACCACACCCGGCAGATTCACCAGCGCCTCGACGTCGGCGTCCTGGATGTGCCGACGATCCTCGCGCAGATGCACGGTAATGCCCTGCGCGCCGCCGGCCAGCGCCGCCCGGGCGGCGCGGACGATATCCGGATAGGCCGTGCCCCGCGCCTGACGCAGCGTGGCCACATGATCGATGTTCACACCCAGACGGATACTCATGACGGATTCAGGACTCCTCGGATTGAAATCGGCGCAATGACTGGAGCGTTCGCGACGTCAGCAGCGGCCGGCCGCCCAGATGGGGCGCCAGGGCAGCCGCTAGCAGACGCCGCAGCGCAGGTGCGACGGCCGGATCGTCGACTTCGCCACGATCCAGCGCCAACAGCTCGGCACCCCCGACCGCCACATCATCGGACTGCTTGTCACCCTGGTCGACTCGCAGACCGGCACGCGGATTGAACAGGTACGACCCGGCCGGCGAAACCGCTTCGCCCGTGGCCGATTCCGCGGTCAAAGGAAGGGCATAGCCGAGATCGGCCAGCAGATCGCGCTCGAACAGTCGCAACGCGGGCCCGGGATCGACCGCGCCGGCCAGGGTTTCCAGCAATGCGGCGAAACGATCGAAAAGTGCCACATGGGCATCGTCGCGCGCGAGCACTCGCAGCACCAGCTCGCAGGCATAGAATCCCGCGTAAAGGCCATCGCCTTTCCATGCCAGCCTGCCGCCGGCCTCGGTGCCGGCCAGGGTATGCAACTCACCGCGGCCGCGCCAGGACAGACGCAGGGGTTGCATGGGTTCCAGCAGACCGCGCCCGCGGGCCCGTGGCGAACGGGCGCCCCGGGCCACAAGGCCGATGCGGCCATAGCCCCGGGTAAATGCGTCGATCAGGAGGGAGGTATCGCGATACGGACGCCGGTGCAGGATGAAGGCGGGTTCCAGATCAACGCGCATGGCACCGGAATACGGTCAATGGCCGAAGCCGCGCACGGCTGCCTCGTCGTCCGGCCAGTGTTCGCGCACCTTCACCCATAGCGACAGATGCAGTCGCCGGTCCAGCCGCTTGGCCAGTTCCAGCCTTGCCCGCCGCCCCACTTCCTTGAGCGTGGCGCCGCCGCTGCCAATGACGATAGCCTTCTGGCTGTCGCGCGCTACCCAGATGACGGCGCCGATACGCAGCAGGCCGTCCACCTCCTCCCAGGCATCCACGTTCACCGCCAGCGAATACGGCAGCTCCTGGTGCAGCAACAGGGTGAGCTTTTCGCGCACCGTCTCGGCCACCATGAACCGCAGGTCGCGATCGCTGAGCTGATCATCATCGAATAGGAACTCACCGGCCGGCATGAAACGCGCGATCTCCTCGACCAGCGGTTCGAGATTGTCCTCGCGCCGGGCCGACAGCGGCACCACGAAGGCGAAATCATGCTCGCGGCCGACCGACTCGATGAACGGCAGCAACGCCTCGCGCGGCGTCACGCGGTCCACCTTGTTGACGATCAGCCCCACCGGCACTCCGCCGCTGGCCGCCACCGAGAGCGCCTGGGCATCCTCGTCGCGCCAGCGGCCGGCCTCGACCACCAGTAGCGCCAGGTCCACGCCGGCCACGCTGCCAGCGGCGGTTTCGTTCATCACCCGATTGAGCGCGTGGCCACCGCCCCGGTGCAGCCCGGGGGTATCCACCAGACCGATCTGGGTGTCATCGCGGGTGAGCAAACCCACGATCCGGTGCCGGGTGGTCTGGGCCTTGTGGGTGACGATGCTGACCTTCTCGCCGACCAGGGCGTTGATCAGGGTGGACTTGCCCACATTGGGCCGGCCCAGGATCACCGCGAGGCCGCTGCGGCGGGGGTTATCACTCATGACCGGATTCCAGTTGTGTGAGCATCGCGCGGGCGGCGGCCTGCTCCGCCCGGCGGCGGCCGCTGCCCTCACCGTCCGCGGTCTGCGGGGCGTCGGCCAGGCTGCAGCGGGCCACGAAGTGGCGCTCGTGGTCGACGCCGGAGGTCGACACGATTTCGTAGCGGGGCAGTTCCCGGCCCCGGCCCTGGAGGTATTCCTGCAGCCGGGTCTTGGCATCCTTGAGACTGTCCGCCGAGGGCAGGTCGGTCAGGCGATCGGCGAACAGCCGCCGCACCAGACTAGCCGCAGCCTCGAAGCCGGCATCCTGAAATACGGCGCCGATCACCGCCTCCAGGGCGTCCGCCTGGACCGAGGCCCGCCGGGCACCGCCCGAGCGACGTTCGCCCTGCCCCATCTGCAGGCATGGGCCGAGCTCCAGCTCGGTCGCCACCTCGGCCAGCGTACGCTCGCGTACCAGACTGGCCCGCAGCCGCGACAGGTCACCCTCGGGCGCATGCGGCCGGGCCTCGAACAGCGCGTGGGCAATCACCATGTTGAGTACCGAGTCCCCGAGGAATTCCAGCCGCTCGTTGTCACCGCCGCCGGCGCTGCGGTGCGTCAGCGCCACGTTCAGAAGATCGGCGTTGGCGAACTCGTGGCCCAGACGCCGGCTCAGGGCCGCACGCTGATGGTCGGCCTGTTCGCTCAAGAGCCGGGTGCCGGCAGGAACGCCGTCTCCCGGAAATCGAACAGCAGCGAAACATCGCCGAACAGCGGCTCTTCCCGTTCGTAGGCGATCGTGAGTTCACGGCCGTTTTCCACCCGCTTCACCCGCACGTCACTGCCCTTGAGGTTGTCGACATAGCCGGAGTCGAAACGCCGCTGGATGCGGCTCTGGATTTCATAGGCCGACGCGTCGCGCAGCTCGGGCTGACCCGCCGCCCAGGCCAGGGTGGACTGGATCTCGTAGTTGTTCACGTAGATCGGCACGCACTTGATGCCCACCAGGATAATCATGCCCAAGGTGCCCAGCACATAGAGCCAGCCCCAGATGGTCATGCCGGCCTGCCGCGTCGGCGAGTTAATCGGAGCGGCCGTCAATGGATCAGGCTTCCCAGCCGGTCGAACCGCACGCGGAAGGGGTCGAACGACACGCTCATCCAGATCATGAAAGCGCGCCCGACCAGCATGCGTTCGGGCACGAAGCCCCACACACGGGAATCCGAACTGTGGTCGCGATTGTCACCCATCACGAAATAATGGCCTGCCGGCACCTCGTAGCGCAACGCGGGCAGTTCGCGGCCACGGGTGTTGAGCAGATTGTGGGTGTGCTCGCCCAGGGTTTCCCGGAACTCCACCGCGGATTGCAGCGGCGAGATGCCCGGGCCGCTGTACTCGCCCAGCCGCTCCATCGCGACTTCCTCGCCGTTGATGAACAGCATCTTGTCGCGGTAGAGGATGTCGTCCCCCGGCAGGCCCACCACGCGCTTGATGAAGTCCTTGCTGGGATCCTCGGGCCAGCGGAACACGATCACGTCGCCCCGCTCGGGCTCTCCGAAATCGACGAACTCGGTGTGCAGGCCCGGCAGGCGCAGTCCGTAGCCAAACTTGTTGACCACGATGAAGTCGCCCTCCAGCAGCGTCGGCACCATGGAGGACGAGGGAATCCGGAACGGTTCCACCACGAACGATCGCAGAATCAGGACTGCCAATATCACCGGGAAGAAGGAGCGCGAAAACTCCACCACCATGCCGGCGCCGGAATTCTCGGCCCGGCGTTTCGCCAGCCACCAGCGGTCAAGCGCCCAGACGATTCCGGTCACCACGGTGGCCAGTAACAGGCCCACCTCGAAATCAAAATGCAGGTCGTTCATCGAGGAACCTCTGATTCATGCATGCGCGGATCACGTTTGTGTCCCAAAAGCTTCGAATGCAAGGCGCCCGGCGCCGCGCCGTGGTAGGCCCCACGGTCAAGCCGGGCAACGCCGCAGTCGACGCTTTTGGGCCAAACCCCTTCGGGGCCGGGCCTTTGCGCGCCCCTGGACGGCGTCATTCGTCGTTCATTTGCAATCAGCAAACCTCTCTCCTCATTCCTTGCCAGGAACGCGCAAAGACACCGGCGTGACCGTGCAGGCATGAATCAGAGGTTCCCTACCGCTCCCGTGCAGGGTTGCCCTAGTCCCGATCGCCGGTGGAAAGCACCGCCAGGAAGGCTTCCTGCGGAATCTCCACGCTGCCGAGCTGTTTCATGCGTTTCTTGCCCGCCTTCTGCTTTTCCAGCAGCTTGCGCTTGCGGGTGATGTCGCCGCCGTAGCACTTGGCGGTCACGTTCTTGCGCATGGCCTTGACCGTCGACCGCGCGATGATGCGGGTGCCGATGGTGGCCTGGATGGCCACGTCGAACATCTGCCGGGGCACGATGCCCTTGAGCTTGTCCACCAGCGCCTTGCCGCGTTCGTAGCTGCGATCGCGATGGACGATGTGGGCGAGTGCGTCCACCGCTTCGCCGTTGATCATCACATCCAGGCGCACCAGGTCGGCCGCCTGGAAGCGGGCGAAGTCGTACTCGAACGAGGCAAAACCCCGCGACACCGATTTCAGCCGGTCGAAGAAATCCAGCACCACTTCGGACAGCGGCAGTTCGAAGTTCATCGACACCGACTTGCCCAGGTACTGCATGTCCTTCTGCACCCCGCGCTTTTCCATGCATAGCTGCAGCACCGGTCCGATGAACTCCTGCGGCATCAGGATGTTGGCCCGGATGATCGGTTCACGGATTTCCGCGATCTTGCCCACCTCCGGCAGCGATGTGGGGTTGCTCACCGACAAGGTTTCACCGGCATTGGTGAACACTTCGTAGATCACGGTGGGCGCGGTGGTGATCAGTTCCAGCCCGTATTCGCGCTCCAGCCGCTCCTGCACGATCTCCATGTGCAGCATGCCCAGGAACCCGATACGGAAACCGAAACCCAGCGCCGCCGAGGTCTCCGGCTCGTAGTTGAGGGAGGAATCGTTCAGCCGCAGTTTGGCCAGGGCATCGCGGAAGTCCTCGTAGTCATCGGTCGACACCGTGTAGACCCCGGCGAATACCCGCGGCTGGATCTGACGAAATCCCGGCAGGCGTTTGTCGCAGGGGGCGTGGGCGTGGGTGAGCGTGTCGCCCACCGGCGCGCCGTCGATGTCCTTGATGCCGGCTATCACATAGCCGACCTCTCCCACTTCCAGCGATTTTCGCGGGGTCTTGCGGGGGGTGAAGATGCCGACCTCGTCCACCTCGTATTCGCGGGCGGTGGCCATCACCTTGATGCGGTCCTTGGCATGCAGCCGGCCGTTGACGATGCGCACCAGTGACACCACGCCGAGGTAGTTGTCGAACCAGGAATCGACAATCAGCGCCTGCAGCGGTTCGTCCGGGGAGCCGCCGGGCGGCGGAATGCGGCGGATGATGGCTTCCAGCACCTCGGTCACGCCGATGCCGGACTTGGCCGACACCAGCAGACGGTCGGTGGCCTCCAGGCCGATCACGTCCTCGATCTCCTGGGCCACCCGGTCCGGATCGGCTGCCGGCAGGTCGATCTTGTTGAGCACCGGCACCACTTCGAGATCCTGCTCGATCGCGGTGTAGGTGTTGGCCACGCTCTGGGCTTCCACCCCCTGGGAGGCATCCACCACCAGCAGCGCGCCCTCGCAGGCCGCCAGCGACCGCGACACCTCGTAGGAGAAATCCACGTGGCCCGGCGTGTCGATGAAGTTCAGCTTGTAGGTGTGACCATCGGCCGCGTGATAGTCGAGCGTCACCGCCTGGGCCTTGATGGTGATGCCGCGTTCACGCTCCAGATCCATGGAGTCGAGCACCTGCTCGGCCATCTCGCGTTCGGTCAGGCCCTCGCAGGCGCGGATGAACCGATCCGCCAGCGTGGACTTGCCGTGATCGATGTGGGCGATGATCGAGAAATTGCGTATACGGGATTGCATCGGGTGGGCGCAGGCCCCCTGTTGAAACCGCGGGATTCAAAGGCGCGCAGTATACGCGACCGGCCACCCGACCCGTCCGCGGATCAGGCAAAAAGTTCTCAGCCTCGTGGACAGCCCTATTCAGGCGTCAGCGGCAGGTAGAGCGCCGCGCCGCCGCGCAGCACGCGCAGCGCCACCGGGCCGTCGGTATCGGCCAGACGCTGGCGCAGATCCGACACGCTGGTAATGCGCCGTGCGCCCACCGCCACGATCACGTCCCCGGCCTGCAGGCCGGCCCGCTTGCCCGGTCCGTTGCCGGTGACCTCTTCCACGCGCACGCCACCGCTTACGCCGAGTTCGGCGATTTCCGGATCACGCAGGTTGCGCAGCGTCAGACCCAGCTCCTCGGGCACCGCTTCTTCGGCGGACGAATCCGCGCCGGCGACGGTCTCGTCGTTCAGCTCGCCCACGGTGACATCCAGCATCTGCTGCTCACCTTCGCGCAGAATGATGGCAGTGACCTCGCGGCCGGGCGGTACTAGGCCGACCAGCGGCGGCAGCCGCGCGGCGGTGCTTACCGGCTTGCCGTCGAATTCGAGCACCACATCCCCGGCCTCGAATCCGGCCTTCTCGGCAGGCGAGCCGGGCAGTATCTGCGAGATCAGCGCCCCTTCCGGCCGGGCCATGCCGAAGGATTCGGCCAGCGCCAGGTCGACTTCCTGAATCTGCACCCCCAGCCAGCCACGGCGGACCTTGCCGTGCTCGCGCAGCTGGTCGGCCACGTCCATGGCCACGTCGATGGGAATGGCGAAGGACACGCCCTGGAAGCCGCCGTTGCGGCTATAGATCTGGGCATTGATGCCCACCACTTCGCCGTCCAGATTGAACAGCGGACCGCCGGAATTGCCCGGATTGATGGCCACATCGCTCTGGATGAACGGCACGTACTGATCATCGACCAGGCTGCGCTGCTTGGCCGAGACGATGCCCGCGGTCACCGAGGTCTCGAAGCCGAACGGCGAGCCGATGGCGGCAACCCAGCTGCCCACCTGGAGATCCTCGACCGCGCCGATGTTCACGGCGGGCAGGTCCTCGGCATCGACCTTGAGCAGGGCGATGTCGCTGTACTCGTCGCTGCCCACCACGCGGGCCACCATCTGACGCCGGTCGGTGAGCTTGACCAGGATGCTGCCGCGCGAATCCACCACGTGGCGGTTGGTGAGGATGTAGCCGTCTTCGGAAATGATGAAGCCGGACCCCAGCGCCGGGCGGTCGGGCTGGCGCTTGGGCGGTCCGTTGCCGAAGAAGCGGTCGAACCATTCCGGCACCGGACCGCTGCCATCGCCCTCATCCTCGTCGTTGTCCCGACGGGCGGGCCGGGTTTCAGGGGCGGTGCTGATATTGACCACGGACGGCGCGGCGTCGCGCGCCAGGCCGGTGAAGTCCGGCAGCCCGGACGAATCCTGACCGCAGCCGGCGAGTGCGACAACCACGGCCGCCAGATACAAACCTCGATACCGTTGTCGCATAAGTCGCCAGCTGGGTTGCATGAAGAATGGTCCCGACCATAGCGCAAGCCGCCGGGCGGCGGCCAACGCATCGGGCAATGACGTACCTGAGTCGCTTACGCCGGCCGGGCGCCTGCAGATGCCGCCCTCATTCGGATGCGGCGGCGTCGGTATCCCGGCGGATGTTGTTGCCGATCATTTCCGCGGTGATGTGAGGCACTTCGCCTACCACCGTAATCTGGAACCCGTCCACTTCCCGGCCGAAGGCGTTGACCGCCCCCATCGTGGTTTCCCCGGAAAACGCCTTGCGTTCGGCCAGCGGCGCGATGAAGGCGGACACGGTGGCCACGCCATCGGTGAACAGCATCTGACGGGCCATCAGGTTGTTATCCACCTGCCGGACGCCACTCTCTGCCAGGCTGAATCCCGGGGGCAGATCGTCAATACGCCAGGCCGGCGGCGGCTCGGCGTCGTCGCCATTCCCGCCGGGCTTGGCGCTGTGCATGGGTTGGTGTCGCACCCAGCGGAAGCCGTCGGTATCGAAGGTCGGCTGCAGTTCGGAATCGGCGATGTCGGCGGCGAAATCGATGTCGGTGAACATCAGCTGCTCGAGCACCTCGTCGCCCTGCAGCAGATCCAGCTTGAGCGGGAGATCGGTCTTGGCATCGATCAGCAGCCGGTACCCGTAGCGATAGTCGTCACGTGGCTCGATCGCGATCGCCCGGCACTGGCGATCCGCCAGGCGGCGCTCGCCCAGATCGCGCACGGTGTAATTGTCCTGCAGCGTATCCGCCGACATGTCGGCCACGTTGGACAACAGGCTCTGCATCGCATGCTTGGCCACCAGCACCACGCGCTTCTCGGGCAGGATGCAGTTGACCTCGCCGTTGTGGCGGATGATCTCGCGCGGCTCGCCGGTCAGGGAAATCAGACGCTCGCGCTCGCTGCCCTCACGATGGCGATGGACCACCCGCAGGGTGTCCATCTTGCCGTTGCGCAGGTAGACGAGCGTGCCCCGGTAGTCGGTGGTCCGGACAGCCTTGGATGCTCGGGTCAGCCAGGTGCTGTCCGCGTAAACAATGCCCGCGACCAGCAGCAGTACCAGCGGGAGAAGTCGCGTCACCGGCCCTCGCTCTGTCCGTAGGTGGCTACACGCAGGAAGCTGGGCGTGGCGCTGGACAGCCCGTAGCCGCGTGAAACGCCGTTGTGTTCGATCAGGTAGCCGTGCAGCTGATCGGCCACGGCCGGGTCGGACACCGACCAGTGATCGGCATCGCGCTCGCGGCGATTGTCGCGGGGTTCATTCGCCGCCACCTGGGTGACGTCGGCAACCGGGTTGGATTCGGTCACGTCGGCGCTCATCACGGGCGCGGCGACGTTGGGGATATCCACGTTGGTCACGGGCTGGCTGATCAGGACCGCCACCGCGGCCACGGAGGCCGCTGCCGCCAGCCCTGCGGCCGATCGCCAGGTGCGGCGTCGGCGCGAGCGCATGGGCACAACCTTGCCGGCCGGCGCGGTGGCATCGCTGTCGATCGCGGCGGCCACCCGATCGGCAAAGCCGGGGTCCAGCGGCGGCACGTCCCGCTCGCTGCGCAGCGCACTGCGCAGCCACAGCTGCCGTTGCCAGGCCGCCCGCTGCGCCGGATCACGCATCAGCGCCTCAGCAACGTCCGCAGCCTCGCGGTCGTCGCACTCGCCGTCCAGATAGGCCGAAACTTTCTCGTTGATCATGTGCTATCCCTCGTCCAGTTGCCGCAACTGCTCATCAATTGCCGCTCTGGCCCTGAATATTCGTGACCGCACTGTGCCCACCGGGCATTCCATGGTCTCGGCGATCTCTTCATACGACATGCCGTCAAGCTCGCGCAGCATGATCGCGGTGCGCAGGTCGTCCGGCAAGGCCCGGATGGCGGCGATCACTGTATCGCGAATCTCTTCGCTCTCCAGCAACGCGTCGGGCGTGTCCTGCTCGGAAAACCGATCGGTATGACCATAGGCTTCCGCATCCGCCACGTCGATGTCCTGGGCCGCCGGTCGTCGTGACCGGGCCACCAGATAGTTCTTCGCGGTATTGATGGAGATGCGGTAAAGCCATGTATAGAAAGCACTGTTGCCCTTGAAACCCGCCAGCGCCCGATAAGCCTTGATGAACGCTTCCTGGGCCACGTCGGGGGCATCGGCCGGGTTGACGTAGCGCGACACCAACTTCACGACCTTGTGCTGATACTTGCGTACCAGCAGGTCGAATGCCCGGTTATCGCCGGCACGCGCTCGCTCGACCAGTTGCTCGTCAGTCGCCTGTTCGCCCATCTGGGCCTGAATCCCCGTGTGAAGACCGGATTGCGACGGCCCGTCGGGCTACTGCGGCCCGTCGCTTTGCCGATCTTGCGCCACGAGGCGCCAGCAAAGTTGTAGACCAGTCCCGTCCGGATAAGTTCGCCGCGATACTGTGTATAGTGCATGTCGATGCCGTCGCGGTGATTCCATCGACGACTGCCGTGTCCGCGTTGCACCCGGTGCCGACGCCGGCATCCCGGCGGTGACCCGGCACCATAGTTTAGCGTCGACAAGCCTTCCCGTCATGCCAAACGATTCCACAACCTTCTTCGATTGCCTGGTGATCGGCAGCGGCGCTGCCGGTCTGACCCTCGCCCTGCGCCTGTCCGAGGCCGGACGGCGCGTAGCCGTGCTGTCGAAATCCCGTCTGTCCGAGGGCAGCACGCTGTACGCCCAGGGCGGCATTTCCGCGGTACTGGACGACCGCGACTCGGTGGAATCCCATGTCGCCGATACGCTGACGGCCGGAGCGGGCCTGTGCGACGAGCAGGCGGTACGCTTCACGGTGGAACGCGGCCGCCAGTCGATTGAGTGGCTGATTGCGCTGGGCGTGGGTTTCACGCCCGCGGAGGACGACACCGGCTACGCCTACCACCTGGCCCGGGAGGGTGGCCACAGCCACCGGCGCATCATCCACGCCGCCGATGCCACCGGCCGGGCAGTGGAAACCACCCTCGAGGCACTGGCCCGGACGTCGGACGCCATCACCGTGTTCGAGCACCATGTGGCCGTCGAACTGATCCGCGACGAAGGCGGCGCCCGCTGCCTGGGTGCCCACGTGCTGGATACGGTCAGCGGCAATGTGCACACCCTGGCCGCGCGGGACACCGTCCTGGCCTGCGGCGGCGCCAATCTGGCCTATCTGTATTCCAGCAATCCGCACGCCGCCAGTGGCGACGGCATTGCCATGGCCTGGCGCGCCGGCTGCCGGGTGGCAAACATGGAGTTCATGCAGTTCCACCCCACCTGCCTG
This sequence comes from Spectribacter acetivorans, assembly GCF_031846305.1. NCBI lineage: Bacteria > Pseudomonadati > Pseudomonadota > Gammaproteobacteria > Salinisphaerales > Salinisphaeraceae > Spectribacter > Spectribacter acetivorans. Next base: position 16,445 of record NZ_JAVRHY010000001.1, on the reverse strand, counting down.
TTCCATCCGCAGGCCCGGTCGTTCCTGATCAGCGAGGCCCTGCGCGGCGAAGGCGCTCGCCTGCTGCGTCCGGACGGGCACGCCTTCATGACCGATCACCATGAACTGGCCGAACTGGCGCCGCGCGATATCGTGGCCCGGGCGATCGACGCGGAGATGAAGCGGCTGGGTGCCGATCATGTCTGGCTGGATATCAGCCACCGCGACGCCGATTTCATCCGCAGCCATTTTCCAGCCATCCACGAACGCTGCCTGGAACTGGGTCTGGACATGACGCGGGAACCGCTGCCGGTAGTGCCCGCCGCCCATTACACCTGCGGCGGCGTGGTCACCGATCTCGCCGGCCGTACCGACCTGCCCGGCCTCTACGCCATCGGCGAGACCGCCTGCACCGGGTTGCACGGCGCCAACCGGCTGGCCTCCAACTCGCTGCTGGAATGCATCGTGTTCGCCACCGCCGCCGCGGATCACATGCTTGCCGAGCCCGGCGAAACGATCCCCCCGCAGGCCCTGCCCGCCTGGGACGAATCTCGGGTCACGGATTCCGATGAAGAAGTTGTGGTCGCCCACAACTGGCATGAACTGCGCCGCTTCATGTGGGATTATGTCGGCATCGTGCGCACCAACAAGCGGCTGGAGCGCGCCCGCCACCGGGTGGAACTGCTACGAGCGGAGATTCACGAGTACTACGGCAGTTTCCGCATCACGGCGGACCTGATTGAACTGCGCAACCTCGCCCTGGTGGCAGACCTGATCGTGCAGTCCGCCCAGCAGCGCCGTGAGAGTCGCGGGCTGCACGCCAACCTGGATTATCCCGACCGCCTGCCCCAGGCCGCGCCCACCGTGCTGGTGCCGCCGCCGCGGCCCGACCCGGTGCAGGCTGCCGCGCGCTGACTATCGCAATGTTCGTGACCGACAACCGGTTGCCGTGTAGGGCCGCATTCATGCGGCCAGCGCGATGGAAACATTTCAGACGCTTAAGAATTTCACCCTAAAGGGCGCGTTCCTTTTCTTCATTCCCGTCGGGACGAGCTGAGCACTGCAGGGCGGCGAGGCCCCGGGCCCGAAGGGGCGCGCCCAGGACGGGCGTGCGGTTTTCGCCGGGTCATGGATGACCCGTCGGAACACCCCCTCGCCGACCGAAGCGCGCAGGGCATCCTGCCTCGAACCCCGTTCGAGGCAGGACTCGCCCGCCGGGAGCGTTTCTTTGGTGACTTTCTTGTCGCACAAGAAAGACACCCGGCCCGCTTCAGCGGGGCGGAATCTTCTTCTCGGAGCTAGGGGAACGCCGAATTACCGGCAACACTTCGCTCATGCCGGCCTACGGCACTGGGCGGTGACGAGCCAGCAAGGTTCGAGATTGCCGCGGCCCCTGGCGGGGCCTCGCAACGACGTGCTTCCTGGCCTCGGGTACCTCTTGAACGCTGGCAGGCGCCATGAATGGCGCCCTACGGAAGCCAAATCCAGGCTCGTATGTCACCCACTGTGTAAGGCCGAATTCATTCGGCTGGTAACCACGGGCTAACCCCGCGTCCGCAACACCACCCGCAGCCGGCGAAACATCTCCCCGTCGACACTATCCGACACCAGCGGCACCGGTACGGGTAAACGCCATCGCCGATGCCGGAAATGCAGCAGCACGAGCCACGGCAGACATACGGAGGTAGGCGCCAGCGTCGCATCGGTCACGCTACCGTCGCGGCGGGTCAACCGCCACCGAGCCTCATCGACAGGGCCACGTAGATGCACGACGGCATCGTTCCGTCGCAGCGATAACCGCCACCATTCATGACGCAACGACAACGCGATCAGCGGCAGCAATAACAGGGTCAGCGGCCAGCGTAGCGCCAGCCAGCCGACGAGCAGCGCCGCGGCAACATGGACGATCAGACACAGGGCGCGAAGCCGGCGGGATGGCCGGATGGGAATATCCAGCGGCGCCGGCTGACGAGTCACACCACCCGGCGGTATTCCCGGATGCGTTCGGCCAGGCCGGCCGATACCGGATCGGTCGGCGGCTGGCTGCCCAGCAGCAGTGCGTAGAGGTCCGGGTCCTCGTACTCGAGCAGACCGCGGAACGCGCTGATCTCGTCCGGGCTCAGCCCCTCGAATTCGGCGCGGTAGAACCGCTCGAGCAGGACGTCCAGTTCCTTCATGCCACGACGGCAGAGCCAGCGGATACGGCCGGCTTCACTCACGCTGGCGCTTTCCGATTCATGCGGTGCCGACCGGCGCTATCCCTGGCGTTCCAGCAACAGCTTCTTGGTCTCGGCAATGGCCTTGGCCGGATTCAGGCCCTTGGGACAGGTATTGGTGCAGTTCATGATGGTGTGGCACCGATACAGCTTGAACGGATCCTCCAGCTGGTCGAGGCGCTCGCCAATGCCCTCATCACGCGAATCGGCGATCCAGCGATACGCCTGCAGCAATACGGCCGGGCCCAGATAGCGGTCCGGGTTCCACCAGTAGCTGGGGCAGGACGTGGAGCAGCAGGCGCACAGGATGCATTCGTAAAGCCCATCCAGTTCCTTGCGGTCTTCCGGCGTCTGCAGTCGTTCCCGTGTCGGCGCCGGGGTGTCGGTCTTGATCCAGGGCTCGATGGACGCGTACTGCGCGTAGAAATGGGTCAGATCCGGCACCAGGTCCTTGACCACCGGCATGTGCGGCAGCGGGTAAATCTTGACCGCCCCCTTCACCTCGTCGATGCCCTTGATGCAGGCCAGCGTGTTGGTGCCGTCGATGTTGAACGCGCAGGAACCGCAGATGCCCTCGCGGCAGGAACGCCGGAAGGTCAGCGTGGGGTCCACCTCGTTCTTGATCTTGATCAGGGCATCCAGAACCATCGGGCCACAGTCGTCCAGATCCAGATCATAGGTATCCATGCGCGGCGTTTCGCCGGCGTCCGGATCCCAGCGGTAGATATTGAACGTCCGGACATTGGTGGCACCGTCCGGCGCCGGGAAATGCTTGCCCTTGCCGATGCGGGAGTTCTTGGGAAGACGGAATTGAGCCATTGAATTCTCCGTGCGGCGTGAGACGCAGGGTGTGAGGCGGTTTCAGTAACGCGACGATCGCGCTGTACACCTCATACCTGCGCCTGACGCATCTAGTACGTCCGCTTTTTGGGCGGAATCACTTCCATGTCATCGGTCATGGTGGTCATGTGGACCGGCCGGTAATCGATGGTCACATCCTGCCCGTCACGCCAGGCCAGGGTGTGCTTCATCCAGTTCTCGTCGTCGCGGTCCGCGAAATCCTCGCGGGCATGCGCGCCGCGGCTTTCCTGGCGATTGTGCGCCGAACGCATGGTCACTAGCGCCTGACCGAGCATGTTGTCCAGTTCCAGTGTTTCCACCAGATCGGAGTTCCACACCAGCGAGCGGTCGGACACGTCGATCTCGTCGAACGAGCCCACCACGTCCTTGATCTTGTCCAGGCCTTCCTGGAGCGTGTCACCGGTCCGGAAGACCGCGGCGAAGTTCTGCATGGTGTGCTGCATGTCGTCGCGGATACCGGCGGTCGGCCGGCTGCCCTTGGCATTTCGCAGGGCATCGAAGCGCGACAGCATCTTGTCGTCCACATCCGCCGGCAGGCTCTTGTGCGAGGCCCCCGGCTTGATCGTCTCGACACAGCGGTGCGCCACTGCGCGACCGAAAACCACCAGATCCAGCAGCGAATTCGAGCCCAGGCGGTTGGCGCCGTGCACCGACACGCAGGCCGCCTCGCCCACCGCCATCAGGCCGGGCACCACGGCGTCCGGATCGCCGTCGCGCAGGGTCAGCACTTCGCCGTGATAATTCGCCGGAATGCCGCCCATGTTGTAGTGCACGGTCGGCAGCACCGGAATCGGCTCGCGGGTCACGTCCACGCCGGAGAAGATGCGGGCGGTTTCGGCGATGCCCGGCAGCCGCTCGTTGATCACCTCGGCACCCAGATGCTCCAGATGCAGGTGGATGTGATCGGCCTTGGGCCCTACGCCGCGGCCTTCACGGATCTCGATGGTCATCGACCGCGAGACCACGTCGCGGCTGGCCAGATCCTTGGCGTTGGGGGCGTAACGCTCCATGAAGCGCTCGCCTTCCGAGTTGGTCAGGTAGCCACCCTCGCCGCGCACGCCCTCGGTGATCAGGCAGCCGGCCCCGTAGATGCCGGTGGGGTGGAACTGCACGAATTCCATGTCCTGCAGCGGCAGCCCGGCGCGCAGCACCATGCCGCCGCCGTCACCGGTGCAGGTATGCGCCGAGGTGCAGGAGAAATAGGTCCGGCCGTAGCCACCGGTGGCCAGAATCACCTGATGGGCGCGGAAGCGGTGCAGCGTGCCTTCGGACAGGTCCCAGGCCCAGACACCGCGGCATACGCCCTCGTCATCCATGATCAGGTCGATCGCGAAGTACTCGATGAAGAAATCGGCCTTGTACTTCAGCGCCTGCTGGTAGAGCGCATGCAGCATCGCATGGCCGGTGCGGTCGGCCGCCGCGCAGGTGCGCTGCGCCGTGCCCTCGCCATAATGCGTGGTCATGCCGCCGAACGGCCGCTGGTAGATCTTGCCTTCCTCGGTGCGGGAGAACGGCACGCCGTCGTGCTCCAGCTCGATTACCGACGGGATGGCCTCGCGGCACATGTATTCGATGGCGTCCTGATCACCCAGCCAGTCCGACCCCTTGATGGTGTCGTAGGCGTGCCAGCGCCAGTCGTCGTCACCCATGTTGCCGAGCGCGGCGGATACCCCGCCCTGCGCCGCCACTGTATGGCTGCGGGTGGGAAACACCTTGGTCACACAGGCGGTGGATAATCCCGCCTGCGCCAGACCGCGGGTGGCGCGCAGTCCGGCGCCGCCGGCGCCCACCACAACGACATCGTGCCGATGTTCGATCACTTCGTAGGCTTGACTCATGCGCCGGCTCCCAGGGCAATCCAGAGCACGGCGAAAATCGATCCCACAGCCAGCACCACATGGATGAACTGCAGCAACGTGAGGGTGACCATCTTGAGGCCCTCGCCGTGCACGTAATCCTCGACAATCACCTGCAACCCCAGCTGCGAGTGATAGAACGCCACTGCCAGATACAGGCTAAGCAGCACCGCCACCAGCGGCGAGCCGATCCAGGCGATCGCGGCGTCGTAACCGCTACCGGTGTGCGTGGCCAGCGAGGCCACGAACCAGAAGGTCAGGGGCACCAGCGCGACGGCCGACAGCCGTTGCGCCCGCCAGTGGCCGACCCCGTGTTTGGCCGACCCCAGCCCGCGGGCGCGCGCCAGCGGTGAGCGAATCTGTTCCATTCGTGCGTCCTCTCCGAAAATGGCGGCCCGGCAGTGCCCCCACGCGCCGGGTCATGTCTTCCGATGCCTGCGGCCCGCCTCCACGGCCCGCGGGCGGCTCACACCAGCAGCCAGGCGCCGGCGGTGAGCAGAACAGCGGCAACGACCGTCGCGTAACCGGTCAGGTATGCCGTGCGGATATCCAGACCCCAGCCAGCATCCCAGGCGAGGTGCCGAATGCCGTTGCACAGGTGGTAGAACAGGGCGAAGCTCCAGAACACCATCAGCACCTGCCCGTACCAGGCGGCGAGATGATCGTTGATCAGGGCGAACGTGTCGGCCCCGCCAGCCGCGGCGATCAGCCACAACGCCAGCACCGCCGTGCCGGCGGCCAGCGCGACGCCCGTCAGCCGGTGGCTGATCGAGAGTATGGACGTGAGCTGCGGTCGGTAAATCTGAAGATGCGGCGACAAGGGCCGCTGGGAGGCATTCGCCATGAGTGTCGGTCCCCGAAAAACGCGTTAGAAGTCGATGCAGCGCCCGTTCTTTTCCCAGTCACCGTAGCGGGTCGGTTCCGGGCCCTTACGGCCACCGAGTTCGCGCGGCCGGGTGGTTTCGGGCTCGCGATCAGCGGGCGGTGGAGTCGGCTTGCGCGGTTCAGTCATCGCCGGAAGCTTAAACGGTCGGGATGTTGCATGGCAATATACGGGCATGATTCGAGAACAGATGAACCCCGGCGCGGATGCCATTTCCGACGCCGAAAACTGGCCCGACGACGGGATTCGGCTGTCGCATATCGGTGCCATCGAGGTCGCCGGCGACGACGCCAACTCGTTCCTGAACGCCCAGATCACGGCCGACACCAACCGCGTCAAGGCCGGCCAAAGCCGCCCGGCCGCCTGGTGCGATGCCCAGGGCCGCGCACTGGCCGTGTTCCAGGTAATACGGCTCGAGCCCGGGCGCTTTCTGCTGCTCTGCGCCGCTGATCTGGTCGCCGAAACCCTCAAGCGCCTGCAGATGTTCGTACTGCGCGCCCGGGTGACGCTTGCCGCCCTGCCCGACAACTGGGACCGGCGCGGTTTTCCGCTCGAAAGCGCAACCCGGGCACTGGACGACGTCGGCCTTTCGGGGCTGGAGGAGGATAACGCCGTCGCCCACAACGACGGCTGGCTGGCGATACGCCTGCCCGGCGACCCGGCCCGATGCCTTCTGGCCGCCCGCCGCGATACCGAGGCCGAAACAGCGGGCGTTGACGACCCCCGGCGTCTGGCCGCATGGCGGCTGGCCGGCATCCGGGCCGGGCTGCCCGTGATCCACACCGCCACGCGCGCCCTGTTCGTGCCGCAAATGCTCAACCTTCACTGGCTGAACGGGCTCGACTTCGACAAGGGCTGCTATCCCGGCCAGGAAGTCGTCGCGCGACTACAGTTCCGGGGCAAGCTCAAGCGCCGGCTGTTCCGCGGTGCCACCACCGCCGCCTGCCGACCCGGCGACGCCGTTATTGATGCCGATGACGGGAATGCCGGCACCATCCTCGATGCGGCACCCGATGGCAATGGCCGGAATGAGGTGCTGGCAGTACTCAAGCTTTCCACCACCGAGCAGTCACTACAGGTGAATGGCGAGGCGATGGAGTTGCGGGAACTCCCCTACGCCACTGATCCACCATAGGGCCGAGTTAATTCGACCTGTCCGATGCGTCGGCGCTAGCCGGCTCCGGTGCCAAGGGCGATGAGATAGCCGCGGCGCTCCGCGCCTCGCTAAGACTTTTGGCGATGTCATCGCGAGGCAGGACCGCGCAAGCGGGGCTGCCGCGGCGATCTCTCTGCCCAGATCACGCCACGGAGCGGATCAACCGGGCGAGATAGCCGCGGCGCTGACGCGCCTCGCCATGACAGGTCAGGCCACGAAACCCAGGTCGACTACCGCGGCCGCAACTGCGGGAACAGCAACACGTCGCGGATGGCCGCGCGGTCGGCCAGGAACATGACCAGCCGATCGATGCCGATGCCCGCGCCGGCGGTGGGCGGCAGGCCGTATTCCAGCGCCTCCACGTAATCGGCGTCGTAATACATCGCCTCGTCGTCGCCGGCGTCCTTGGCCCCGGCCTGGGCGCGCAGTCGTTCGGCCTGATCTTCCGGGTCGTTGAGCTCGGAAAAACCATTCGCCACTTCCCGGCCACCGATGAACAGCTCGAAGCGCTCGGTCAGCTCGGGGGCGTCATCGCGGCGGCGGGCCAGCGGGGACACCTCGGCCGGGTAATCGGTAATGAAGGTGGGTTCGTGCAGGCGATGTTCGACGGTCTTCTCGAACAGCTCGGTCTGGCGCTTGCCGCGACCCCAGCCGGATTCCGGAGTGATGCCGTGGTCGCGGCATAGACGATCAAGGCAGGCGTCGTCGTCCAGGTCCGCGCGCTGGATGTCCGGATTGAACTCGACAATGGCCTCGGCCAGCGGTAACCGGCGGTACGGACCGGCCAGGTTGATGGCTTCGCCCTGATACTCGATCTGCGCGCTGCCCAGCAGTTCGACGGCCAGGCGCTCGATCAGCCCCTCGATCAGGCGCATCAGATCCTCGTGATCGGCATAGGCCTGGTAGAACTCGAGCATGGTGAACTCGGGATTGTGCCGCGTGGACACCCCCTCGTTGCGGAAATTGCGGTTGAGTTCGTAGACGCGGTCCATGCCGCCCACCACCAGCCGCTTGAGAAACAACTCCGGGGCGATGCGCAGATAGAAATCGTGATCCAGCGCGTTGTAGTGCGTCACGAATGGCCGCGCGGCAGCACCGCCGGGGATCGCCTGCAGCATGGGCGTTTCCACCTCGGCGAAGCCGGCCTCGTCGAAGTAACCTCGCACCTGCCGCATCAGCCGGCTGCGCAGCGTGAACACCGCCCGCGATTCCGGATGCATGATCAGATCCAGATACCGCTGACGGTAGCGCGCTTCGGTATCGGACAGGCCGTGCCACTTTTCGGGCAGGGGCCGCAGCGACTTGGTCAGCAGCCGCAGTTCGTCCACGCGGATCGACAGCTCGCCGGTGCGGGTACGCATCAACTGACCGGCCGCGCCCAGGATGTCGCCCACATCCATGGCCTTGAAGGCGCGATAGGCCTCTTCGCCAATGGCATCCCGCTGCACGAATAACTGAATCCGGCCGCTGCCGTCCTGCAACTGCGCGAAGCTGGCCTTGCCCATCACCCGTTTTGCCATCAGACGCCCGGCCACGGTGACCGATTCGGCGGATTCCAGCGCCTCGTCCCCGGCCTCGCCGAACGCCTCCGCCAGCGGCCCGGCCTGGTTTGCAGGCCGGAAATCGTTGGGAAACGCCCCGCCAGTCTCGCGCCAGGCGGTTAGCTTGTCCCGCCGGGCTGCGATCAGCCGGTGTTCATCGCCGGAATCATCCGGATTCTGATTATTCGCGTTATCACTGCTCATGCTGCTGCCGTATCAACCGTGTCAGATGCCCTGCTTCAGGCTTTCCTCGATGAACCCGTCCAGGTCGCCGTCGAGCACTGCCTGGGTATTCCCCACTTCGTGCCCGGTGCGCAGATCCTTGATGCGGGACTGATCCAGCACATACGAACGAATCTGGCTGCCCCAGCCGATATCGGCCTTGCCGGCCTCGGTGGCCTCGGCCACTTCCTTGCGTTCGGCCAGTTCACGCTCGTACAGCTTGGACTGCAACTGGGCCATGGCCGTGGCCCGGTTGGCGTGCTGGGAACGGCTGTTCTGGCACTGCACCACGATGTTGGTGGGCAGATGGGTGATGCGCACCGCCGATTCCGTGCGGTTGACATGCTGGCCGCCCGCGCCGCTGGCCCGGTAGACGTCGACCCGCAGGTCCGATGGATCGATCTGGATGTCGATGTCGTCGTCGATCTCCGGCGACACGAACACGGCCGCGAACGAGGTATGCCGCCGGGCGCCGGAATCGAACGGCGACTTGCGAACCAGCCGGTGCACGCCGGTTTCGGTGCGCAGCCAGCCGTAGGCGTGGGGGCCTTCCACCCGCACGGAGGCGCTCTTGAGTCCCGCCACATCACCGGCCGAGGCTTCCAGGATTTCCGTGGTGAAACCGCGTCGCTCGCACCAGCGCAGGTACATGCGCAGCAACATATCCGCCCAGTCCTGGGCTTCGGTGCCGCCGGACCCGGCCTGGATATCCACAAAGGCGTTGCGCTCGTCGGCCTCGCCGGAAAACATCCGGGCGAATTCCAGCTGCTTGACCAGCGCCTCGACCTTTTCCAGCTCGCTACCGATATCGGCCAGCACGCTGGCATCGTCCTCGTCAGCGGCCAGGGTCAGAAGCTCGGCGGATTCGGCCAGGCTGTGATCGGCCTTCTCCAGCGGGCGGATGATGTCCTCCACCCGGGCCTTTTCCTTGCCCAGGTTCTGCGCGCGATCCGGGTCTTCTACCCAGATTTCGCCCTGCGCCAGCTCACCCTCGATTTCCTCGAGGCGTTCCTTGCGCTCAGCGTAGTCAAAGATAGCCCCGCAGGTCGCTGACGCGCGACCGCAGGGCATCCATGCGTGATTCCAGGTGTGCGGGTTCGATCGATTCCACGATTTTTCCTTGGTCGTGCGCATCTCATTGCCGGCCGCCGGCCGGGTCGAGGGCCGCGGATGATTACAGTTTCGTCGCAACGGGACAACATGGCGAATGCCGGGCTTCGTCCGGCATCGCGGCTCGTGCGCGCGCCGGGAACGCGTCATCATTGCCCCCGCACCCGAAGCGGCCCATAATGCGGCGGGGTGCGATGCCCGGCGCGAGCCGAGGCGATGAGTCCAGGGGGCCAAACAAGCCCGCCACCGCTATTGCAGGGAGAGAACGACGATGCGACTAACATTTGCGACAGGGCCAGCGTTGCTGGCGGCGCTGGCGTTCGGTGTGTCCGCCACCGCGAGCGCCCAGAATGAAGACAATACAGTCGACAAGCGCTTCTATGTGGCGCCGATGTACAGCTTCGGCGACTTCGACGACGCCTCGTTCAACAACGGCAACGAGGTGGACTTCGACGAAACCGACGGCTACACCATCGCCATCGGCAAGACGCTGAGCAAGATGTTCGCATTGGAAGTGTTCGCCTCCGGCTTCAGCGGCGTGGAAGACCTCAACAGCAACGGCGGCGAAGCCGACATCGACGCCTACGGCGTGAGCGGCCTGATCTTCCCCTATCGGGATTTCTTCCCGTTCTTCCTGATGGGCGGTGCTGGTACCGGCGACTATTCCTTCGATGGCATGGTCGGCGGCGCCACGCTGGACGACGGTGACGGCAACTTCTACGAGTTCGGTGGCGGTTTCCTCCTGCCGATTCCGGATCTGCTGGACTTCGGCTACGGCGTGTCTCTGCGCGCTGAATACCGCGTGCGCAGCGTCGACGTGGAAATCAGCGGCACTGATGACCTGTCGTTCACCGACAAGATTGCATCGGTCGGCCTGTCCATCCCGCTGGGCGCGCCGCCCGCAGAACCCGGGCCCGAACCGGCTCCCGCGCCGGCTCCCCCACCCCCGCCCCCGGCTGACAGCGATAACGACGGCGTCAACGACGACAACGACGAATGCCCCGGCACGCCAGTGGGCACCGAAGTCGACGCCAGCGGTTGCCCGGTCGAGAAGGACGAGCCCATCGTGCTGAAAGGCGTGACCTTCGAGTTCAACTCGGATCGGCTCACCGCCGACGCCGAGAACCGGCTCGACAACGTGGTCAACGCGTTGATGACCGCGGAGGACATCGACGTTCGCGTCGAAGGCCACACGGACAGCATTGGCGACAACGCCTATAACCAGGAACTGTCGCAGGATCGCGCCGATTCCGTGAAGCGCTACCTGGTCGAGCACGGAATCGAGCCGGGCCGCATGACCACGGAAGGCTTCGGTGAGAGCAAGCCGGTGGCCTCGAACGAGACCGATGCCGGTCGCGCCGAGAACCGTCGCGTGGAGTTGCATGTAGCCGATTAGGCAGCAGCACCGGCGCATTTTTCGCCCCCGGTCGAATTCATGTCGGCCGGGGGCGGTGTATTTGAAGGACTCGTGTTCCCGCGATTGCGTACCAGGTGGGAACAGTGGTAAAAATCAGGCTGGGGTTAGCCTTTTAGCGTTGCCGGCAAGCAAGCATGGAAGGCCAACAAACTGCCTACTCGGGGAGTGATCAAGATGAACCGTAAACACAGCATCGTGCTGGCTGGCGCGCTGGCAATCTCCAGCGCATGGACCAGCGCAGCCCTGGCTCAGGAAGACGAAAAGGTCTTCGATGACCGCTTCTACCTCGCCCCGATGGCGAGCTGGACGTTTATCGACGACGACGGCACCCAGCAGCTCGATCCGGACAACGCCGGTGGCGTACACCTGAGCTTCGGCAAGCCGATCAACAAGTACTTCTCAGTGGAACTGTTTGGCTCCTTTTTCGGCGATGTCGATTTCGAGGGCCCGAATGTCTTCACCGGCGACGTCGAGATGCTGGAGTACGGCCTGAGCGGCCTCTACTTCCCGATTCCCGACGACGCGCCGGTTTATGGCCTGGCCAGCGTCGGCATGGGTGATTATGAGTTTGAATTCACCGGCAATCCGGCTCTGGATGGTGACCAGGACGGTGACTTCTTCGACCTGGGTCTCGGCTTCATCCTGCCGCTGAACGCGCTGGGTATTCCGGACAACTACGGCTTCTCGATCCGCGGCGAGTATCGTTACCGCCAGTCGGATGTGGATGACGTGCCCGGCAATGTCGAGTTCGAAGGCCATATTGTCCAGCTCGGCCTTCAGATCCCGCTCGGCCCCAACCCCAACAAGCCGGAACCGCAGTCTGCGCCCACGCCTGTCCCGGCGCCCGTGCAGACCGGCCCCTCGGACAGCGACGGCGACGGCGTAATCGATGCCAAGGACGAGTGCCCGAGCACACCGCCCGGCACTGAAGTCGACGGCACCGGCTGCCCGATCGAGAAGGACGAGCCGATCGTCCTGCGCGGCGTGACTTTCGAGTTCAACTCGGCAACGCTGACCACCCAGGCGGAAGATCGTCTCGATAACGTGGTTAACGCGCTGCAGGCTGCTGACCAGATCGAGGTCCGCGTGGAAGGCCATACCGATAGCGTCGGCGGCGCCCAGTACAACCTCGAGCTGTCGCAGGAGCGTGCGGATTCCGTGAAGGCCTATCTGGTCCAGTACGGTATCGACGCAAACCGCCTGACCACCCGCGGTTTCGGTGAGACCCGCCCGGTCGCCCCGAATACCAACCCGGATGGTTCCGACAATCCGGCTGGCCGTGCGGAAAACCGACGCGTGGAACTGCACGTCGAAGACGAATAACCGCTCGCATCAGCGGACAAAGACGATTCAAAGCCCCGGCATTGCCGGGGCTTTTTTTGTGTCTACCCTGGAATCTACCCACGCGCAGGACGCGACGCTATAAAGGCCGGTGGATAAGTGGAACCAGCTACCGGTAGATACCGTCTTACCCGTCAAGCGGTTTGCGGGATATCGGGATTGAAGGGCTGCCGGTGTTTGAGCACCCCGAAGACGATGTGCAGCAGTTTTCGCATGGCGGCGGCGAGCACGCTCATTTTGGGCTTGCCCTGGTGGCGCAGGCGGTCGCAGAAGGTTCGGATGACCGGGTTATGGGTCCAGGCCACGATGGCAGGGAAGTACAAGGCCTGCCGCAGATGGGCGTTACCGGTCTTGCTCAAGCGACTGGGCCCGCACACGCTGCGTCCGGAGCGGTGCTGACGGGGCGTTAAGCCAGCGGCCGCAGCCAGTTGGCGGGCGCCGGTATAGCGCGTCAACGACCCGATTTCGGCGATAAGCCGCTGGGCGGTGGCCACCCCGATGCCGGGGATGGTGGCCAGCAGGTCCTGTTGCTCGCGCAGGTGCGGGTGATTGTTGATGTGGGTGTCGATCTCACGCCTGAGGCGCGCGATCTCGCGCTCGAGTTCGGCCTGGACCTGTGTGATGGACTGCGCGACGGCGTCGGGCAGCGCGGGACTGGCGCGCCGGTTGTTTTCCTCGTCACGCATGGTCTGGACCGCGACCAGTCGCCGGACCAGGGCCTGGAGCTGGCGCACTTCCACCGGCGGCGGGGCCCAGGGCTCGGGCGCCTGGGTGGCGGCAAACCGGGCGATCACGCTGGCATCGGCCCGGTCGGTCTTGTTGCGACTCAGCAGGCTCTGGGCATATTTGGCCACCTGCGCGGGATTGATCACACTCACCACATGGCCGGCCTCGTAGAGATACGTGGCCACGGCCTGCTCATGGCCGCCGGTGGCCTCCAGGCAGGCATGAACCGTGGCAACCCCGCGCTCGGCCAGCCAGTCGGCCAGTTGCCCGAAACCCGCCGGGCTGTTGGTAAACCGTTTGTGCTTGCGTTTGCCGTCGGCGCGTAACAGCGCCACATGCAGATCCTGCTTGGCGACATCGATGCCCAACACTGCCTCGGTTGTCATGGCATCACCTCCTGTCCGATCAACCTTGCTCATCCAGACTCAGCCCGGGCCTGCCGGGCGGTCTTCGATACCGTTCGATCTGTGCGCGACAGAAAGCCGGGCCAGGGGCTTGATCTACGTCACAGGTTGGTGCCACCTAAGGGCCGAAACAGCCTCATCTGGCCCGTCCGGCTCCAGCGTCCTGGAACCAGGATCAACATACAAGGGCCGAATTCATTCGGCCTGCCAGGTCCGACTCCCATCGCAACCCAATTCATCCCGAGGAAGCCCCGCGTCAGCGGGTCTACTGCGGCAACCTCCGGCCGGATCACCTCAAAAGGGTGCCCCACCCATACGGCATAGCCACGGCGCTTCGCGCCTGGTTATGACAGGCAGGCGCGATAAATCACGCCCTACAGCCTGCTGCCAAGGGATGCGACGGGCGAGGTTCATCGTAGGGCCGACTTCATTCGGCCTGCCAGATTCGACGCCTTTCCCCACCCCTGTCATCGCGAGGAAGTCCCGCGCCAGCGGGGCTGACGCGGCGATCTCCGGCTCGGTCATGCCTCAGGGCCCCATCCGAACGGTACAGCCGCGGCGCTTCGCGCCTCGCTATGACAGACAGGCGCGATGAAGCACACCACACCCTACCGGCCCGGCTGTGCAACCTCCCACACCTCATCGGCGCCAACGCGATCACGCCAGTGCTGACGCATGTGGCCAGGTAGCGCCCGGTCCGAATCCAGAAAATCGCGCCGCAGGTTGTAGTTCTGGGTGGGCTCGACCAGAAAATCGGGGCGCAGCACATTGCGATTGCCGGGACCATCGATCACGGTGCCCGTCGAATACTGCCAGCGCGGCTGACCGGTCACGGTAACGCCATTCCAGGGCTTCATCCCCACCCGCGGAGTCAACGGCAGGCTGACGGAGAGGCCGCCAAACTGCTGATCATCCTCGTCGCGGAGGTAGAACAAACCAACAATCACGTCGCCGATGTAACGGCGAAGAATGACCCGCCCGCCGCGGTCTTCACCGAAGAACTGACCGTAGGAAAAGGACAGACTCAGATCCTGCTCCCACCACCAGAACCGGTAAGAGCCGATCGCCAGATCCTGCGCCTCCAGACCGGACACATCCTCGTTCTGGTACCGCGCCAGATGCGCATGAACCTGATGACGTCCGGTCGGCGAATGGAGCAACGCCTCGTAATCGATAACGCTATGGTCGTCCTGCCCGATGCGCTGGATGCCCAGCGAGAGCTGTCCCAGGTAGCTTGATACGGGGCGATGAGTCCACTGGGCGAACGCCTCATCCAGCCCGCTATCCTGCTGCCGGCCGGCAAATGCGCCGCCATCCCGGTAGGAATCCGAGCGAGCACCTTCCACCAACCCTGCGACATGAGCCGAGAGCCCGCTGCCGAACATCAGGCGCAGCGACGACTGCAGCGCCACGTCATAATCGAACACGCCGAAATCGGTGGCCGTGGCGCTGTCCAGCACCGGCTCCAGACGCAGTTCGGCACCGATCGCCGGGCTGGCCGATTCCGCCAGCCAGTCAACGCCGGCCGGGTCATCCGAGCCCCAGGCGATGCGGCGCGCATTGGCGTTCTCGTCCAGCAACACCGCCGAGCGCGGAACCCCATTGCGCTGCTCGAACAACGCCCAGCCCTCGGGCTGGAGGCCGGTCCGGCGCAACACGTCCCGCACCACCTGATACCCGTCCAGATGATTGTGCAGGAAACGCCGGTTTTCGAATTGCACGATCACGCGTGCCTCCTCGTCCCGGCCTACCGAAACATCAGACAGCCCCGCCGCTGCCAGCTGGTCAGCCACACGGCTGGCCTGATCCGCCGTGAGCGGGCTAGCAGATGGCGCCTCACTAGCCGCAGCGGGTGCCGGTGCCGGCGAGGCATGCTGCACCGGCCCCGAAATGGGCGCTGGTGACTTGCCGAACGCAAAGCGCAGCGACAGCCCGGCCGCGAAATCCTCGCGGTCGTCCTCGCTGTAGAGCTTGGTCGACAGCGCCACCATGCCGCGGTCGGAGAATTGATACCGGGCGCCCAGCCCGGCGCGCACGAACTCGCCGTCGTAATCGGCCACCACGCGGCCCCAGTTGCCGATATTCCAGGCCAACCCGCCGAATTCCGATGTCAGCCTGTCCGGCCCGTCGCCATAACCCAGCGTCACATCCAGCGGGCCGAGATGCCCCGTTGCCACCGCGTATCGAGCCTCTACCTGCTGGGCATCGCCCGCGAAATCCTGCAGGCCGACGGCAAAATCGAGATATTCCGTGTCCAGTGGCCGCAGCTTGATGTTGCCGGACAAGTCATTACGCGTGCGGCGGCCGTTGGCGTTGTAATTGGTCAAGACCCGGCCGCTGAGTTCCACGAACGGCAACGGTGCGTAGCCCAGTACGTAATTGCTGGCGCGATCCAGATCGCGTCCCTCCGACACGAAGTCGTTATTGGCGTGCATAACGACTTCCTCAGCCTCCAGCAGGCCCGCATCGGGCACCGTGATCAGCCCGGTCTGGCCCTGGAAGCTCATCCAGCCATCGGCTGCCGCCGTCATCGGCACCAGCAGCAAAGCCGCGATAACCCATCGCGGCACGCATCGGAAACTCATGCGATCGGCCTTTTCATTGCTTCAATACGCTTCCATCGTCTCGACATGGCGGCATGAATGCCGCCCTACACGTCCGGACCGTAGGGCGTGATTCATCACGCCTAACACCACAAACCGGCCCCTGCCATCGCGACCTGGCGGCATGAAT